>CANQXU010000084.1 GCA_947627865.1 uncultured Paenochrobactrum sp.
CCTAAATCAGGTACAGAGCTTAATGCCAAAACTATTTTGCATGCTGCAGGCTTGTCCTATGATGATCTTGGCAAAATAGAATATTTGCCATTCGCTGAATCTGTCGAATTGATGAAAAACCGCCAGCTGGATGCAACTTTGCAGTCTTCCGGCTTGGGCGTTGCTTCGCTGCGCGATCTGGCAAATTCTGTTGATATTACAGTGGTTGAAGTTCCCGCTGAAATTATCGAAAAAATCGGCGCACCTTATCACGTCGATACAATTCCGGCTAACACCTACACTGGTCAGGATTCTGATGTGACCACTGCATCAGTTATTAATTACCTGATCGTACGTCCGGATATGGACGAAGAGCTGGTTTATCAGATGACCAAAGGCTTCTTTGAGAATCTTGACCAGCTGGCAGCAGCGCATTCTGCCGCGAAAATGATCAAGCTTGATAAGAGCACAATTGTTTCGCCAACACCGATTCATCCCGGAGCAATGCGTTATTACAAAGAAAAAGGTATCGAATAAACGCCTTCAATTTTGCAGCTCACACCTTCTGCATCATGCACAGGGTGTGAGCCATTCATATTTTTATCAGAATGAGCGCAGCTATATTTCAGCTTTTGCTTATCCTGCTATTTATTGACGGTTTAATGCATGTCTCTTTCAGAAATCAACGCAGCTGATAATGCTGCTGAAACAGCAGAACATATTCCGGGTTGGGGCTTAGGCACCGGCGCAAAAGTCTTGTTTACAATTGCTGTAATTTTTTCCGTATTCCAATTGTGGACTGCCGCCTATTCACCTTTGCCCAGTCAGGTTGTCCGTTCGGTTCATGTCGGCTTTCTGCTTCTTTTATTGTTCGGCCTATATGCCAATGCCGCGCCACGCGCTTCAATGCTTCGCATTATGATGTGGGCGACTGCGATCATTGCATTTATCATCAGTCTTTATCACTGGTATTTTTATAATGATCTCATCCTTCGGGCAGGTGAACCAAATACATTTGATATCATAATCGGTATTGTGGCCGTAGGGTTGGTTTTCTGGGCAGGGCAGCGGATGATGGGCTGGACCTTACCGCTGATCTGCATGATTTTCCTGTTTTACGGCCTATTCGGCCATTATCTGCCAACGCCGCTCAACCATCGTGGTTATGATTTTGAGCAGGTCGTGGAAGTTCTTTATCTCGGCACAGAAGGTATCTACGGAACCCCGATTTACGTTTCTTCCAGCTATATATTCCTGTTTATTTTATTTGGTGCATTTTTAGAACGCGCCGGCATGATCCAGTTGTTTAATGATGTGGCGATGGGAACAGTAGGCTCATCGCGTGGTGGTCCGGCAAAAGTATCTGTCATCTCATCAGCTTTGATGGGCACGATCAATGGTTCCGGTGTCGCAAATGTGGTCACGACTGGTGCTTTCACTATACCATTGATGAAACGTTCTGGCTTCAAACCGGCTTTTGCTGGTGGCGTAGAAGCTGTGGCCTCTATGGGCGGGCAAATCATGCCGCCAGTCATGGGGGCGGTCGCCTTCATCATGGCAGAAACCCTTGGGCTTCCCTATGTGGAAATTGTCAAAGCGGCCATAGTACCCGCAATATTATACTTCGTCACAGTCTTCATTATGGTGCATCTTGAAGCCGGCCGCTTAGGGCTTAAAGGTTTGTCAAAAGAAGACTTGCCAAGTGCTCTGGGAGCATTGCGCAAACATTGGTATCTTATCCTCCCGCTTGCCGCCTTGGTTTGGCTTTTATTTTCAGGCTACACACCACTTTTTGCCGGTACTGTGGGAATGGGACTGACAGCGCTGATTATCCTTGGCGTACCCGTATCTGCCAATATGCCAATGGCTGCCCGTGTTTTATTTTGGGTCGCTCTCGGCCTGATGTCGGCCGCTGCTTTCAGCACGAGTTTCAATCTTCTAGGTCTGCAAATTCGTGGCATCACCTTGATCTTACTCCTGCTAACTGTATTGGTTCTGATCAACTTTACAATTCGCGGTGGTCGAGCAACTTTACGGCTTTGTCTGGAAAGTTTGGCTGAAGGTGCAAAAAATGCGCTACCCGTTGGTATCGCATGTGCATTGGTGGGGGTGATCATTGGAATTCTCGCCTTGACCGGTGCCGGCTCAAGCTTCGCGCGCGTCATCGTCAGTGTTGGTGAAAACTCATTGTTCCTGTCATTGGTTTTAACCATGATCACATGTCTTATTCTGGGCATGGGAATTCCCACAATCCCGAACTATATCATCACCTCATCCATTGCCGGCCCTGCGCTATTAATGCTTGATGTACCTCTGCTCGTCTCGCATATGTTCGTGTTCTATTTCGGTATTATGGCCGATCTCACACCACCGGTCGCACTTGCCGCATTTGCTGCAGCACCAATCGCCAAAGAATCCGGCATGAAAATCGGCATGCAAGCTATTCGCATTGCAGTTGCAGGTTTTGCCGTACCTTTCATGGCTGTTTATGCACCTGTCATCATGCTTCAGGATGGTGGGCCGCTCGCTGAAAGTATGGGCTATTGGCCTGCATTTATTTACATGATCGTTAAAGCAATGCTTAGCATTGTCATGTGGGGCGCAGCAGCAATCGGCTTCCTGCGAGGTCATCTCAAAATCTGGGAACGCGTCTGGGCTTTTCTTGCAGCCGCAATGATGCTGGCAACTTACCAATTCAGTGATGAAATTGGTTTTGCGGCCTGTATAGCCTTCCTGCTCTGGCATTTGTGGAATACCAGAGCGCCACGCTTGAAAGCAGCCTGATGGCACTTTGCGCATTATCCGCAGCAGGCTTGCTGCGGATAGCCACAACCACATTTATGCTATCATGGACACATAGCGTCGAGAAAATACCATGGCAGGAAGATTGGGCTATAACCAATGCAGGGCTTGTTCTGACTGAGGCACGCATTCAAGGATCAGGCGCCGGAATGGAGCCGCCAGATGATGCGGTGTTTCGTGATGGGTGGTATCATTACACCCCTAATATCCCGCCACGGCAGAATATCATCTTAGCAGCTTCCGGTGAAACCGTGAGCGGCTGGAAACTCTGCGCGCAAGGTCAATGTCATGAACTTGGCAGCACTAGGGAAAAACCGATAGAAATCACGATATGCGAATAAAAAATGCCGCAATTCCATGCGGCATTTTCTTAAATCAAACTATATTCTCATGAATTTAAATATTAGACACCAGTCATTTTGTTTAGAATGAGCTGGCTTATAAAAAAGTAACTGAACTGATTTCTTTGTTTCCAAAAACCAAGATAACATTGCTGAGCAAATTTGAATTACTGTCCAGAATATTCAATTCCAAGCGGCTTCCGGTTAGATTGGCGCTCTCTAAGGTCATCTCCTCACCATCAAACCAGACACGCCCGCTTATTTCTTGGTATTGTTGCTCTAGCTCAATACGATAGAGTTTTCCGTTACTATCTTTCCATTCCCATATGCCAGCAATCTGTGCAGGTATGATCCATTTATAAATAAATATACCGCCTATTTTAATCCAATCATCTGCCTTCCAGTCCCCCATATTAAATGCATGGGAAACGACCCTCGTCCCTGGTTTTAACTCAGCCAAAAGCCTTGGACGTAGCTGGACATTAACGGATTGCAAAAGATACAGCGTAACCACTGTTGCTTCGCTAAAATCAGTTTCAAATATATCCTCTTCAATGAAGTCCACCAAGACTTCCACACCCGCATATCCCGCCTCTTCCATAGCATCGGCGATACGAACAGGGTCAATATCGACACCAATCCCACGCGTGTTTCTGTCTCTTGCAGCAGAAATCAAGATGCGGCCGTCACCAGACCCTAAATCATAGAGCACATCTTTTGGGCCAACATTGCCCAAGTTCAGCATTGCGTCTACGACGTCTTCATCTGTCGGAACGAATGGAACATCCAGAACTGTTTCTGAGTGCGATGAATAATTTTCAATATCGTCGATGTAATCTCTAAACAATTTGGGCTCCTGAAATAACAAACTCAAATTGACGATTATTTTGCATATTAATTCATTCCCAGAATAATAAAAACTTCAAACGCAGCAGCATTTAAAACATGTGTCAGATTAGACATTGCTAAGAGTGTAGAGGCTGAGCATTTTCTTAAACAGATTTATGCTCATAATAGAAACGAACACATTAACAAAGCAACCATCACATTGCCTGAATGAAGATTATTGTAATTCTTTAGCAGGGAATAATATAAATGAAGTTGTCTCAAAGCTGTAGATAAAACGGCAATTACCAGCATTATTAATTTTCATTATCGGCGTTCTTAATTTCAATACCATTGACATCAATACTGATCAGAGAAAAATCGCCTTCATGGATGATGGTAGCGTGCAAAGATAATGAACCTTGCTCTTCCTGCTTGCGCACATAGTCCAGCTTGCGCAAATTTTTAATTATTTGGCAAATTTCATTATGAGCACTTTTACTAATTATTCCTTCGCGCGCAGAGCATTTTTCCGACGTCTCACAGTCGTTTTTAGCATTCCCCAAAACTACAATATGCTTAATCTTGAGACTGCGTACCGCATATTCAACAATGGCGTCATACTCACAGTTTTCACCATTCAATGCGCCCATCCTATTAAAAGATCTTAGCACCATCACTTCATCCGGATTGGTGCAAAATATAAGCTCAGCTGCAATGCTCACTTCACAACCAATAATAACCAGAGTATCAGGTGTCTGTTTTGGGTTCTCGGCGCTTGATATAGCAGCCTTGTCATGCTCACGGCGTTCCAGATATTTTTGATACCCTGATAGTAATTGATTGGGTAGTTTCGTCATGAATACCTTTTTGAATGCTTCAGCGAGACTTTGTCCCAGTCTCTTGAGTTATATATGCCTGTCGGGGGCATATGCCCCCGACAGGCTTCGTGTAACCAGACTTTATAATGTATAAAAGGCTGGGAGTTTATTAATTTTAGAACAGATTATAACGCTGCCCTAGTGGTACGGTCTTCACAGGCTCCACACCAATCTCAACGCCATCAGCACTCACTTTATAAGTAACCGGATCAATCTCGATTTTTGGTACTGCACAGTTGTGCTTCATGTCGGCTTTCGTCAAACCACGGCAATTCACCACTGGCTCAATGCGCTTATTCAAACCAAGCTGCATCACATTACCTTCAGTGATTGAAGCCTGACTGACAAAGAGAATAGAGGTTTTGCCAATCCCTGAACCAATGCTGCCAAACATTGGACGCATCACCATTGGCTGCGGTGTCGGAATTGAAGCGTTGGCATCACCAATCTGCGCGCACACAATAAAGCCGCTTTTCATGACATGCTCAGGGCGTGATCCAAAGAATGCCGGCTTCCAAAGGACCAGATCCGCCACTTTGCCTTTTTCAACAGAACCGATCAAATGGCTCAAGCCATGCGCAATCGCAGGGTTGATTGTGTATTTGGCAATATAGCGTTTGATACGGAAATTATCATTACCTTCGCCATCTTCCGGCAATGCACCACACTGATTTTTCATCTGTTCAGCGACCTGCCATGTGCGCATGATCACTTCACCGCCGCGGCCCATGGCCTGACTGTCTGATGTCATCATTGAAATTGCACCGATGTCATGCAAGACACCTTCAGCAGCAATGGTATTTGCACGAATGCGGCTCGCTGCAAAAGCAACATCTTCCGGAATGTTTTTATCCAGATGATGGCATACCATCAGCATATCCAAATGCTCATCCAGTGTATTCACTGTATACGGCAATGTTGGAGTGGTCGAGCTGGTCAGAATGTTTGGCTCGGAACAAATACGCATCAGATCCGGAGCATGACCGCCACCTGCACCTTCTGAATGATAGGCGTGAATTGTGCGACCAGCAAAAGCTTTCACAGAATCTTCCAGAGAACAGCTTTCATTCACTGAATCCGTATGAATGGTGACCTGAATATCATATTCTTCTGAAATCGTCATGCAAGCATCAATAGCCGCAGGGGTAGTGCCCCAGTCTTCATGCAGCTTCAAACCTGCAACACCCGCTAAAATCTGCTCACGCACACCCTCGGGGCGCGATGAACTACCACGACCAGTAAATACGACATTAAGAGGAATATCGTCAGTCGCCTGCATCATCTGCTGGATATAGAACGGATTTGGCGTACAAGTTGTCGCCATTGAGCCAGTTGCCGGACCTGTACCACCACCAAGAACTGTCGTTGTGCCACTCGCCAGCACGGTCGCACATTGTGACGGAGTGATGAAGTGGTAATGCGTATCGATAGCACCGGCTGTGATGATTTTGCCTTCAGCAGCGATAACCTCGGTATTCACACTAACGATCATATCAGGATCAACACCCGGCATCACATCCGGATTCCCCGCTTTACCAATACCGGCGATCTTACCGTCCTTAATACCAATATCTGCTTTGATAATACCTGTATGATCAATAATCACAGCATTGGTAATAACGCAGTCGAGGGCATTTTCATAAGCGACACCTGAAGCCTGCCCCATGCCGTCACGGATAACTTTACCCGCACCGAAGACACATTCATCACCATAAACAGTGAAATCTTTTTCAATCTCTGCATAAAGATTGGTGTCACCGAGTTGAATTTTGTCGCCTTGGGTCGGGCCAAACAACTTTGCGTAATTCTGACGTGAAATTTTATAAGCCATATTTTTTTGCCCCTTCTATTAATTGTTGCCAAATGCACGTTCGCTCACACGAGCCAACATTCGAGTTTTGTTTTCTTCATTGATTTGACCGTCTGACAGATTATTTCCGCCAAGGACAATCTTGTTGCCGGAGATCTCAACCAAAGTGAGTTCACGGGTCTGGCCAGGTTCGAAACGAATTGAAGTACCTGCAGGAATGTCCAAGCGCTTGCCATAGGCAAGTTCACGGTCAAATTTCATGCGCGGATTACATTCAACAAAGTTGAAGTGACTACCAATTTGAATTGGACGGTTATCTGTATTGGTGACACTAATGGTTACAGTTTCACGTCCTTCATTCAGAACGATATCACCATCAGCACAAATAGTTGCGCCAACAGTAATCAGGCTATCGTCACCTGAAAATGCTGCCGGAACATTCAGGCCGCTACCATAGAGTGCAAGCTCAACATTACCTTGTTCAGCGGTGATTGGTGTCTGTATGGCAACCAGCTTTGTGCCATCAGGGAAAGTACCTTCAACAAGTACTTCTTCCATCATTTCAGCCACACCAGGTAAAACTTCACGCTTACCTAGCAGCTTCCCGCCAAGTTGCATAAGTTCGGCGACTGAGTGTTTGCCGTCGCGGATGAGCTCCAACACGACAAAGGAAATCAATCCAATAGCTTCCGGGTAGTTAAGACGCAAACCACGTGCAAGACGGCGCTGCGCTAAAAGCCCGACTGTAACAAGCATAAGCTTGTCTGACTCATGAGGTGCAAGATGCATATTCATCTCCCTTAGGTTGTATATTGTTTTGGAAAAGGCCTATTGCTGACTTTGCAGGCCGATACTTTTGGGGGAGCTTGGGAAGCCATCAAAACAAAAAATGCTAATATACGGCTACTGCCTTGCGCTTAGCTGTCGTTAAATCGCTCCATTTTCATTGGCAGCGCCGAACAACAGAAAACTCAATGCATATTATAACAAACAGATAATCGCCTCTAAAAGACACGACTAAAACTGCTGATAATAGCTAAATTATTAACATTTATGAGAAAGCGATTAGCTCGCCAAGCGGTAAACTCGAATGCGAGAATTAGCCAAGGCAAAAGCTAGAAAAGAAATCCATCATGTGATTGACAATAAAAGCCATGAACACTTTGTGAACCCTATAACTATCGGTATTTCAATTTTTAGGAGGATAGTGATACGCAGCCTTAATTTGGATTCTGCTCCCCACTACTGAATAACACCAAGACCTTACTTGCAACAAAAGTCAAGTAGAATATGCGACCTAAATTTTACTCCCTATATTTATGCTAAAATTGGTGCTCTTTGCACATTTAAAAACAATATTTAAGCGCGCCGCTACATCTGTACCCGTACAGTCTGAGGATAAAAATCAAACACATAGCAAAACGACAATTAGTTGCGAGTGACTCTGTGTCTGTAGCTAAGCTATCTTACCGATCTAAAACAGGAGGCTTCAGATGCTTAACCAATTATTGCTAGCAATTCTGGTGATCACTCCAACAACTGTATTGGCACAAAACTTGCCATCAGCGCCTTATCTGCCTTTAACAATGGCAATAAAAGCTGCGCTAGCAGCGCTGGAAACATGCGAAGTGAATGGCTACAAAGTTTCTGTTGCCGTTACTTCGCGTGAAGGCTCAATAATAGCGTTACTTAAAGCCGATAATTCTGGCCCCCATACTGTGGCCAGTGCACAAGGCAAAGCCTTTACCGCTGCCTCATTCAATATCAGCACTGCTGATCTGGCAGAGAGCATAGCGAAAGTCCCCACCAATAGTGGATTGCGTGATTTGGATGAAAGGATTGTTATTCAAGCTGGTGGACTACCGATTAAATTCAACTCCACCATAGTTGCCGGCATTGGAGTAGGTGGCGCTCCATCAGCAGAGGCTGATGTTAAATGCGCAAAAGCAGGGCTTAAAGCCATTGCTGCCGATGATAACTAGTCAGCAAACATGCGTAAAATATTAATTTAATGCGTAGATTTGCAGTTTTCCAAGCTATGGCAAACAGCAAATGATATATTTTCAGGAGCCCGTCAGAATTGACGGGTTCCTGTTTTAGATAGCCTGATTACTCTGCAATATCTTCGCTGATTTTATCGGCGACCCACTCTTGCGGGGATGTATTGGCAGCTTTAGCTTTATTGTTAATCACTTCAACCACATCCGGTGTCAAAGCAATATCCAGAATGATTTCCTCTTCACTGGCAAGAGAGAATGCCTGTCTTGTAACGGTCAAACCAAAATTTTGAACATCTCTGGTTTTTTGCGCATCAGTTTTGCCTTGCTCCGATGCAACCAACGGGCAATAAGTAGCAATCATGCTATTCACGACCTGAACAACACCATCGCCATCATTTTTCAATTTATCAATGGCAGCATCAAGCTTGGCCTGATCTCTAAAACTCTGCAAATCAGGCAAAAGTTGTGTAACTGCTTCACTTTGTGCTGCTGGCACCTGAGCAACCGGACAGATAAAACCGTCCGCCTGTGCCGCGCCAATGCCAAACATTGCTACCAACAAAGCTCCACCCGCTATTCTCAATGAAACCATAAATATTCTCCACTTAATATTTGAAGGATTGTTCCTTCATATACTACAGAATTGCAACAACAGAATTGAAACAATATAATATTGATGAATTTTTCTTTATCTCTAGCATCCAATGGCACTCAAATATTAGGTCTTGGTGTATATATCTGTGCAATTAGTCCTGCGAGACAAAATGCACATGCGTATCAAAAGTCGCAAGTGCCAAAAACTCCAGTAAATCCTCTTTTAGCATCGCTGCACAGCCTGCTGTCGGAGCATATGCTGGATGAGCGATATGTAAAAATATTGCACTACCAGCACCCGCTACCACCGGATCATCATTGTGCCCTAAAACAACGACACAATCATAGACATCGCTGTCCATCCACATTTTTTCATGACTGGCATCAAAAGGTAAATGAACCTGCCTATTGTAGGCTGCATCTGCAGGCTCGTCACACCATCCCATATCTTTGGTAATAACAGAGGCTTTCAAATAACAATCAGGCTTTCCAATGCGATCAGCCCGATAAAACAATTGGCGCAACGGCCAACGGCCTGCTGGGCTCACCCTATCCCCCTCCCCGCTTTTGTTTCGGATACCCTTGGGTCCAACAGCACAACGCCATAGCTTTGCGCCATATCTAGCCTGATAAATATTATCCCTTACATGCTCAACAAACAGATCCACATCTTCCCCCATTCACAATGGATAATTTGACAAAACATCATCCATATTTGCCACAGTTGAATGATTATAAATGTCAGCAACTTTCATTTTTTTAATTTTTAAACTAAGTATCAGTGTAAATAACAAAAAAAGAGCAATAATAAATATGACTATGAGAAGTTTTCCGGACAGAGTCCGGCATGCATTGATGTTTGAGATCGTTGGCCTAGCAATTTTCACACCAGGTGCTTCACTTATATTTAATCAGCCCGTAATGGATATGGGCGTCATTGGACTTATATCAGCCACCGTCGCAACATTATGGAATTTTCTATACAATATTGGCTTTGACCATGCGATGCAGCGTATCAGAGGCACCGTTCAAAAAACGATCCCTATTAGAATCTTTCACACACTGCTTTTTGAAGCTGGCTTGATCATCGCACTCATTCCTATGATTGCATGGTATCTTAATATATCAATTATAGATGCCCTGATAATGGACCTTGCTATTGTCCTTTTTTATCTGATTTATGCCTTCTTTTTTAATATCGCTTATGACCATATCTTCCCAATTGAGAGTGCACCGCTTGAGGCTACATTGGTAAAAGAAAGCGTTAAATAGATTTACCTAATCAGGGCTTATAGTGATGATCGTCTAGGCAAATGCCTTAACGATCATCTCTTTATTAACACAGCCTGATAGAGATATTTCTAAGCGCTTATGAATTGAAGAGTATATTCTATGAATATTGCAGATAATGTAATTTCAATGATAAAAAACAGCGCTATACCTATGGCACTCTATATTAGCGGTGCTGGTATTAAATCACCTTGGGGATTTGCAGTTGGTGTAGCCAATAAAGACACTCGAGAACTTCTAACGATCGACACGCCTTTTCGAATTGCAAGCAACACAAAAACTTTTACGGCTGCAACAATCCTGCGCTTGTGGGAAGATGGCAGGCTCGATTTAGATACATCCATTACCAAATACATTGATCCAAAACTCAGCAATTTATTAAATTCAGCTCATTGCAATGCAGATCTGATAACTGCCCGTCATTTGTTAAATCATAGCAGTGGCCTTAATGATCATGCCGACAGAGAATATATAATTCACATATTGCGGAATCCCCACTATA
>CANQXU010000085.1 GCA_947627865.1 uncultured Paenochrobactrum sp.
CAAACATTACAGACTATACATAACGAGTTTCGCACTCTCGTTGACGCATTACCACGTCGTGCAACACAAGCTCAACTGGATCAAATCTTCACCGAAATTAGTAATTTACGCTTAAAGCTAGATAACTATCTGGATTCATTGAATAAAACTCAAAATATGAGCGCCAATGACACACATAATGAGCGGCAATATATAGAGTCTGAATCTGAATCTCATATAAATAGAGCTCTAAATTCAAAACCTGCTTCACAAAGGGTAAATCCAATTAATAAAAATATTTTAGATTTGGATTTTGTTTTAAGAGCTTGTCCTGAGTTCAATGATTACGCCTTGCAACCGATCAAACATTGGCAACAGTTTATTGATCTCGCTAATCAGATTAAATCATATATAGGAATTCAAAAACTTACTTTTCACAGAGCTAATCAAGTCTTTGGCTTTGATCAAAGCGCTATACTGATTGCTTGTCTCTTACAAAAAGGAAAACAAGTACAATCAGCCGATGCCTATCTTCACAGTTTGACAGAAAAGGCCAAGAACTCAGCTTTTTGTGTCTATGAGTTCCTAAAGGCTGAATTTAAGCGCCAGCAGCGTCTTTCGAGCAACTTGAGCCAAGATAGCTCAAGTCAACAGAATTATGTTCAGTAGGAGCTGTAAATCCGCTTAGGATCGATTTTAAACATATAGAACGCCTAAGATAACTAAGTTTAACTCACGCTTTGATTGGGATCGTTTAATAATAAGCTATCGGCTTGATGATAGAAGTTTGGCGTTTTTGCAGGCAAAATATCAATGCCATCGCTTAAGGTTTCATGATGGACCATGTAGAAGCGGGCACCTAAATTATATCAATTACCAAAGGAAGCTTGATTACAGACAAATCAAACCAACCAACAGCACCCTTGCGAGTGCTGCTGTAGCTATTATCTACGGATCATTTATGTGCGTGCTGCACGCTTGATGATTTCAAAAACCATCTCAGATGCTTTGTTTAGGGAGTTCACTGGCAAAAACTCATAAATTGAATGGAAATTATGCGCGCCACAAAAGAGGTTAGGGCAGGGGACACCACGCTCAGATAGTACCGCGCCATCATAACCACCACGCATCGGCTTTTCTTTGACTTCGATGCCAAGTGATTGCATGGCTTCAATTGCAAGCTCGACGGGATAACGGTTTTCACCCTGTAAACTTTCACCAGCATTGCGATAAACAGCATCATAGTGAACACTTACAGTGCCTTCGCCATAGAGTTCATTGAAGCTGAGAATAAGCTTCTCTATAAAGAAGCGCCGTGCTTCATAGCCATCAGCTGTGAAATCACGAATATCAACAACTATGCGTGTTTCGGCCATAGAACCGGTGATGGATTTAACCCAATAATAGCCTTCTTTATTCTCTGTATATTCCGGTCGTTCACCACCTGGCAGCATAGCGATGAATTGTTGCGCATAAAGGATTGAATTGCGAAGTTTTCCCTTAGCTGACATTGGATGTGCAGGCTGACCGTGAAAAGTGATATGAAACTCGCCAGCATTCCAGTTTTCAATCACCAGTTCACCAATTTCGCAGCAATCCAGAGTGTAACCAAAATCAGCATTCAGGCTTTTGACATCAAGTGCTTTGGCACCAAGCAGTCCAATCTCTTCATCGGGTACAAAAACAACTTTAATTTCACCATGTTCAATTTCTGGATTTTGCTTTAGTAACTGCATGGCATGCATGATCGCTGCGATCGCGGATTTGTTATCTGCGCCAAGCAGACTTGTACCATCAGTGACAATGAGTTGATCACCAATATAATTTCCCAACTCGGGAAATTCTGATCGCTTCATTATGATGTTTTGAGCGGCATTTAAAACAACATCACCACCATCGTAGTCCACAATATGCGCCTTGGTGTCTGTGCTATATTCTGTGCTCGTATCCATATGTGCAACCCATGCGATTGTTGGCACAGAACGTTTTGGATCTTTCAGATTAGCAGGCAAAGTACCGATCGTGATTGCATTGTCATGTTCTTCGACCTTCAAGCCCAATTGACGCATTTCTGCGGCCAGAAGTGCAGCTAATTTCAATTGATTTTGACTTGAAGGCAAATTGCCATGACCAGCAACAGCTGTCGTATTGATCTTGGTGTAATTGATAAAGCGGTCAACGATATTCATCATGGTCTCATTCACGAAAGCCAGCCTTTATTTGTGCAGAAAAGAGGCACATAACTGGATTGAAGTTTTATTTATATAATCTTATCAGTGACTTAGAAGATTGTTGTTATTTTCAGGGATGCGAAAAGCTCTGCAGAAAACAGTTTACTTTCTCCTGCAGAGCTTTGTTGAAGGTAGTTTTTTACTCTTGGATATCGACATCCTCAAATAAATATCCACCAAAAGGATCCATGCGGAAGTCGATTACTTTTTTGCTCACGGGTTGTTCTACAATCTGATGCGCGAGGGTCAGCCATGGGGCTTGCTCTTTAAAAACAACTTGTGCTTGTTCATAGAGTTTTGTGCGCTCGGCCTGATCGGATGTCACTTTTGCAGCTTGAATGAGCTTTTCAAAATCCTCATTACACCATTGTGCGCGATTGGCACTACCAATAGCCTGACAACCAAGCAGTGCAGCCATGAAATTATCCGGATCGGCTATACCACCCGTCCAGCCGAGGATAACGGCACCATCACGGTCTTTTTCAAGAGAGCGTTTGAGATATTCGCCCCACTCATAAGTAACCAGCTCGACATTGACACCGATTTGCGAAAGATCGGATTGCAACATTTCTGCGGCGCGACGGGCATTGGGCATATAAGGACGTTGAACCGGCATCGCCCATATTTTCATATTCAGATCTTTTACGCCTGCTTCTTCAAGCATTTTTTTGGCTTGTTCCGGATCATAAGGATCATCTTTTATTGCACTATTATAGCCCCAAACACTTGGCGGCAGCGGGTTGACAGAAACAATGCCGGCGCCGGCATAGACCCCGTCAACAATTGCTTGTTTGTTGACCGCCATATTAAGTGCTTTGCGAACACGCACATCATCGAAGGGAGCAACCGTCGTATTATAGGCCAGGAATGACAGGTTGAGCCCTTCTTTGGTCAGCATATTGATGGCATCATCTGTTCGCATTTCCACCAAATCCGCCGGATTTGGATAGGCCATAACGTGACATTCACCCGCTTTAAGCTTTTGATACCGCACAGAAGCATCTGGGGTAATCGAGAAAATCAGATTCTCGACTTTTTGCGGGCCTGCCCAATAGTCAGGATTTGCCTGATAGCGGATCACGGCATCTTTTTGATAGGCGACAAATTGATAAGGACCAGTACCAATAGGTATCTGGCTCAGCTCTTCTGGCCGGCCTTCGGCCAGCAATTTGTCCGCATATTCTTGTGATTGAATCACAGCAAATGTCAAAGAGAGCGTAGCAAGAAATGTTGCGTCTGGTTTTGAAAGCTTGAATTTGACAGTATTATCGTCGATTTTTTCAATATTTTCGATAAGTGTCGGAAATGTATAGGCATTGAACTGAGGCCACAACCCGTCACCGTAAAAAGGATTGTCCTCGTTTTTCTGTCGGTCAAACGAGAAAATCACATCATCAGCGTTAAAATCGCGCGTTGGTGTGAAAAAACTGGTGTTATGAAACTTTACACCTTTGCGTAAGTTGAAAGTATATTCAGTACCATCATCAGAAATTTCCCAGCTTTCCGCTAGACCCGGTTCTAATTCAGTCGATCCGCGTTTAATCTTTATCAGACCGTTGGAAACGTTACGTGCGGATGCATCATAAGAGGCTCCAGATGTTGTACGTGCAGCATCAAAGCTATCGGGAGTTGCTTCCGAGCAATAGACGAGAGTTTTTGCATTCGCACCACCGGCAGCAAAAACTCCAACAGTTGTAGCCAGTAAAACTACAGTCAGCGCATTTATCTTTTTTATCATGACTACCCCTCAATGATGATCATATAACGAGATCACATTCGCCTCTTAAGAAGCTGGATGATCTTTTTACATGATCTAAAGGCAGTAAGATTTCCTCAAATTGAGTTTAAATGCAAGATAAGTTGCGCTGTGTTTTTCGGAAAAATGAAACCAGAAAGCTTGCTGAAACAAATATCATAAAATTCTAATTCAGAGCAAAATAGTGGCATTTAAAGCGAAAACCATATTATTGAAGTGTCAATGCGTTGATAAATGGCAAAAACTATATGTTTCATGCATATATTGAATTGATATGCATCGGAATATATTGTTTATATGGATTACAAAATAATTTAAGTCAGAGTTTTGATTTAAAATTTTAATCCAGCTTATGGAGCATGCAATCCAGTGTTGTCGGGACCGTCATTTGCCTTAGCAGGAGCTTTTTTCCCGTCATGGATGCTCTGCCTATCTGTTGCTATTATCGTCACACTTATTATCAGAGCGCTCTTTATCGGTATCGGCTTGGAAGATCTTATCAGATTTCGCCTTACTACCTATAGCGCCATGGTATTGGCAATTACCTGCGCTTTAGCTCTTTTCGTATATGGTCGTTAAATATGGCAGATAATGCATATAAAAAAAATAGTTTTAACTTGATCGGTGCAATTGTTACAATTCTTGTCATTGTGATTGCCGGTTTCTTCTTCTGGAAATATCTACAGCAGTCTGAAGAAAACCCTATGACGGATGATGCTATAGTTGGTGCGACACTGAATAATATCGGCGCGATTGTTCCAGGACGTATAGCTGCAATTTACGTTAAGGAAAGCGACAGGGTAAAAAAGGGCGACCTGTTGTTTGAGCTGGAGACAGAACCACTTCAGTTGCTTGCAGACCAGGCTGAGGCTAATCTTGGTATTGCAAAAGCCGCATTGGATGCGCAAAAACGGGCTCTTAAAGCTGAAACCGTTAATGCAAAAATTGCAGACGAGCAGGTTGTCCGAGCAACCAATAATCTGGAGCTGACAGAGGCAACATTAAAGCGCTTGGAAGCATTAAGCCCCAAAGGCTATGTAACAAAGCAGCAGGTTGATGATGCTCGTACACTTCGTGATGATGCGCAGGTAAGTCTGACGCAAGCAGAAAAACAAGCTGCCGCTGCCTATGCACTTATTGGCACACTGGATAGTTCAGAAGCGGCTGTTCATGCAGCTGAGGCGGCTTTGGCGCTTGCAGAATATAATGTGGAAAATACTAAAGTTTTTGCGCCGCATGACGGGCTGGTCGTCGGTGTATTAAATGGTGCAGGCCAAATTATAGCGCCTGGACAATCCGTCTTCACGCTGATTGATACGGCCTCTTGGTATGCTTCAGCTGCTTTTACTGAAATTGATCTAAAAGGCATCAAAGTCGGCTCCTGTGCAACGGTGCGCATACTTTCTGATCAATCTAAAATTGTTAAAGGTCGTGTACAGGGCATTGGTTGGGGTGTTTCCACAGAGCAAATGATCAGCATTCCGCGCAGCTTGCCATATTTACCAAAATCATTGAACTGGGTGCGGATTGCGCAACGTTTTCCAGTTCGTATCACGCTAGATAATCCGCCTGAAAACCTGACACGTGTTGGTGCTTCTGCGGTAGTGACTGTGCATGATGGCGAAGAGTGCTGAACAAAGCCTCGGCGTAGCGCTGAAGGAAACTCTGGCTGATCTGGCTTATTTCCCTGGTCGGGGCGCAATGGCTTGGCGTGTTGCATTGGTATGCACATTGGTCACTGCGCTGGCGATGATGTTTGAAATACCAGAATCCGCAATCAGCCTTTATCTCGTAATCTATTTGATGAAACCAGATGGTGCTCTCAATACGCTTATGGGCTTTGCAGCTATTATAGGTGTAACGCTGCTTGTTGCGTTTATGATCCCTATTCTGCAATGGACCGTCAATTCTGCATTGTTGCGAATTATCGCGATGTCGGTTGTTTCATTTGTTTTTATATATATCGGTGCTGCAACAAAGCTGGGGGAAGGGGGCAGCATTGTTGCGTTGATTATCGCTTTTATTCTAGGCTTGGTCGGGCTGGTACCCGTTGATGGTATTATTTCATTAGGTCTGCGCTATGCAGCGGAAATGTCTATTCTACCTTTGTTTTGCATTGCAGTTGTTAGTCTTTTTGCCGGACGTTGGAGCAAGCAGCTTCTTAGGGAAGAGTTGAGCGAGCGTTTGAAACTGGCCCTTGCGGTACTTGACCAGTTACCGGACTTGTCGAAGAAAGATGCAGTTGAAGATAAGAATATTCAAGCTGAACAGCTGCATATGTCTATTGGGGAAACTGCCCATAAAAAAGATAAAGACCACCCTTTTGCAAAATTGCAGAAAAAGCTTGAACTGGGTAATGCGGATCAAGCGCAGGGAGTGATGCTGGTCAAACTTTTGCGCCAAGCTAAGCCTCAACATACGCAGCAGATTGAACGCGATGTTGCAGCCTCTTATCAGTTATTGCTGGGGTTGGCTGCCTTGCCGATCGCGCGGCTGCAGATCATGCGCGATTATTTGAAACAACAAATTGTTAAAATTCGTAGTGCATTGGATCGAGGCGAGGATTTTCCGCCAATGGATGATGCGCAGCCGGAAATCATGACGCAAGAAGGAAAAGGTGTTTTTCTGGCACTGCGTAATTTGATGCAAGCTGAGAAAACCGATTACGAAAAAAATAGCAATGGCCAGTTTGTAGCGCCCGATATAAAAACTAATCCCGTTTATCAGCGCTTCGCTTTGAAGACGACGCTCGCAGCTATGAGTTGCTATATATTCTATACAGCACTTGATTGGCAGGGTATCGAAACAGCGATGGTAACTTGCTATGTTGCCTCGATGGGAACAGCGGGCGACTCTGTCCATAAGTTGGCATTGCGTATTTGCGGTGCATTGATTGGCGCAACTATCGGTGTCGGATCTATCTTGTTCCTACTGCCGCATATGACTTCCCTTGGATCGCTCTTGGTTCTTGTCTTTTTCGTTACTTTGCTCTCCGCTTGGATTGCAGCTGGCAGCGAAAAAATTTCTTATGGCGGTGTACAGGTCGCACTTGCTTTCGCACTCACTGTTCTGCAAGGTTTTGGACCATCAACCAGTATGGACCCTGCAACAGACAGAATTATTGGTATACTTGTCGGGAATGTGGCAGTTTATTTGGTCTCGACTTTGATCTGGGCTACACCTGTTAACCAGTCGATTAAAGATAAGCTTGCTGAAGCTTGTCGGGCAATTGCGGAATTAGCACCTTTAAATCCTGATGAGCGCTTAAAAAGAGTTGCCACTGTTTCAGATACGGAAATGCTGCTTGGCGAGGTTAAATATTGTTTATATTTACTACCTTTTGAACCTGGAAGTTTGCGACCTGATCAGCCACGCTACTTTTTGTACAAAAAAATGGTAGAAGATATATTGGATTTAAACAAAGCAGTATATTTCTCTACGCAAACTATGGCAGAAGCTGTTGAACAGCTTGAAGACTTATCGCAATATCTGTCTGGCTCTGACATAAGTAATGAAAAGCTGGAAGAATATCGGGTTCAATTGCTAGGCATAACGAAGCTTGCGAAAAATCATAACAGGGATGGGCTGATTGCCGGACATGACACATAGCATGAAATGGCATAAAGGATTTTTAACGGGCCTGTCTGTCTTGGCGGTTACGCTATCGCTTGGTGGTTGCGCCACAGATGCGCTTAAACTCGCACCAGAAAGTGCAGACCGCCCATGGGTGGATGGCGAGAACAAAGACGCTGCGCGTGATAAAGTGTCTGATTTTGGTGTGCAAGCCAGCAAGCCTTTGCCGTTTGCTCAAGGGCGCATAGCGATTGATACAAGCCGTGAATATGACCTTGCAGGCTTGATCGATATCGCTCAACGCAGCAATCCATCAACACGTATTGCATGGGAAAAAGCACGACAGGCCGCGTTGGATGTCGGTATGGTTGAAGCAACTATGTTGCCCATGATCAGCGCGGATGTGGTTGGCTTTATCCAGAAAAATAAAACGCCGGTTGATTTAGGCATTTTAGGTACCCATGATGTCAGAACTACGGTTAAAGATGTCACTCCGTTTCTAGCTTTTCAATGGCTCGTCTTTGACTTTGGTGAGCGTGCAGCGATGGCAAGTGCCGCCAAAGATTTGTCATATGCGGCTAATGTCGGCTTTAATGCGATGCATCAAAAGGTGATCTTTGATGTGACGCGGCGCTATCATGAATATGGTGCAACTGTTTCGGGACAGCAAATTGCCAGACAGACCCTTGCAAATAGCAAGGCAGTGCTTGCAGCAGTGATTGCGAAAGAAGAGCAGGGGCGTGCTACAGCTATTGAGGTTGCGCTGGCTCGCCAACAAGTAGCGCAGTCAGAACTGCGTATGGTTCAGGCTGAAGGCCAACGGCAAAATGCTTATCAAGGTGTCATTGCTGCGTTAGGTGTTGGTGCAAACACAGCTTTGAAAATTCAGACGGGTTCCAAGCGTCGGTTGCCTGCCACAATTGATCCACTCACCAATTCTGCCATTGAAGCCGCATTAGCGCGCCGTCCGGATGTCTTAGCGAGCTATGCGGCCGTGCGCGCTGGTCAATCCGGTATCAAGGTTGCGCAGGCAACATTTATGCCAAAAGTCTTCGTTGCCGGCACTTTGTCATCGTCATCCAATAGTTTTGAATTGGGTAACTTGCCAAGTTTAAGCGGTGGTTCCAAAGGTAATGGCGTTTATATTGGCGCTGCTATGCCAATTTATAATGGCGGACTTCGCCTTGCTCAATTGGAGCATGCTAAAGCAGGTGCTGAAGCGGCGGCTGAAACTTACCGCACCGTCCAAAATGACGCGATTACAGAAATCGTGATAGCAACCAATACGCTTAAAACTGCACTGGCATCATATAAAGCATCGACATCATTGGTCTCGACATCGCAGGTCGCTTTTGATGGAGCCCTCGAGGCTTATAAAAATGGTCTGGGTACGATAACGCTTGTGAGAGAAGCCAATAACGGGTTGCTTGATGCGCGTCTTATCCAAACAGATGCTTATATGGCGAGTTTGATTGCGGCTGCGAATCTGGCTTTCTTTACCGGATCTTTAACCTCTGTAAATGCAGCAAATAATTTGGGTTCCGGCACATTGAAGTAGTTTTTATCCATAATTGAGCATTTCGCCGATTAAATTATTCGAATTGCTGGAATAAATGATGAATATATTTAAGCTAAAGAATTCAATTGGATAGCTTAAATATTTTAGTATTTTGCTGCTCAAAGCCTGTAAGGTTCTTAGGTAAATTTAAAATGTTTAAAAAAATAAACTATTCATAGCAGTTTAAAAACATTAAACAGGCCAAAAGTTTGGACAAAAATCTGATTTCAGATTTCAGAAAATGGCTGGGATCGTAATAGCTCGCATTTTATCGGCTGGCTGACTTGAGACAGTCAAATGCAGATGAAATGGAAAATATGCCATTTTCTATTGGTTAATTCGTTCTGTTTGTGCCTTTCAGGCTGGCAGGGCAGGATATTATAAGCGGTATATATATTGCAATGCAAAGACCTGGTTTTTTTGAAATCATTAGTTTTGGCCCTGATGGTTGGGGCGGTGTGTTATTCCATGCGGCTCTTATTACAATTGCCTTAGCGGTTCTTGGATATTTTCTGGGGCTGGCAATTGGTGTTCTAGCGGCTTGGGCTAAAATTTCCGGTGGGCGGATATTACGTACGATAGCAGATGGTTACACAACGATTATCCGTGGTATTCCTGATCTGCTGGTGATCTATCTGTTCTATTTTGGTGGCAGTGCGGTCATTACATATGTTGGAAAACTCTTTGGCGGTGATGGCTTTATAGGCTTTCCGGCATTTCTGGCTGGTGTTCTTGCCATTGGTATTTCATCGGGTGCCCATCACACTGAAGTTCTGCGCGGAGCGTTTAAAGCGGTTCCCAAAGGAGAATTGGAAGCGGCTACGGCTTGCGGTATGGGGCGCTGGTTGAAGTTCAGACGCATTATTGCACCTTTATCACTACGTTATGCCTTACCCGGCCTTGGTAATGTCTGGCAGGTTGCCCTCAAAGAATCTGCGCTTGTTTCTGTAACAGGCGTTGTTGAATTGTTGCGCCAGTCTCAAATTGGTGCTGGTTCAACGGGGCTTCCATTTACGTTTTATATGATCGCGGCGATTATTTATCTGTTGATTTCATCTGTTTCAGGCACAGTCTTGCAATTTACTGAGCGCTACTTCTCGCGCGGCGTGAGGAGAGCATAATGGATTGGTCATTTTATAAAGACGCGTTTTTGCAAATGCTGTCTGGTGTGCCCTTAACGCTTCAATTGGCGGCGCTTTCTTTAATACTGGGCGCAATGCTTGCGCTTGTTGTCGCTTTGATGCGTTTATCCGGCAATATCGTACTTGATACAATTGCACGCATTTATGTTTTTGTATTTCGCGGTACACCATTATTGGTGCAGATGTTTATCATTTACTATGGTCTAAGCCAGTTTCCTGCTATCCGGCATTCGTTTTTATGGCCGATTTTACGTGAGCCATATTGGTGTGCAATTTTGGCGCTGATGCTGAATAATGGCGCATATGCCAGTGAAATCATTCGCGGTGGTTTATTATCTGTGCCATTAGGCCAGATTGAAGCCGCCAAAGCGTGTGGCATGTCTCGCTTGACTCGCATGCGCCGCATTATTTTGCCGCTGGCGATCAGACAAGCATTGCCGGGATATGGCAATGAGATGATCTCAATGGTAAAAGCGACATCATTGGCATCTATTATTACATTGATGGAAATCACCGGTATCGCAGCAAGATTGATTTCGGAGAGTTACCGCGCAATGGAAATATTTGTGATTGCGGGTGCGCTTTATCTTGCCATCAATTTTGTTCTTACACGTCTTCTGCAATTTGCTGAGTACCGGATGACACCTTATTTACGTGAGCCAGTGCATCAAGCAAATCATTCGTCTATTTCGAGTCAAGGAACTTTATCGTGAATAAGCCTGTATCTGCCAATTCACCCGTAGCCCTCAATGTAGAAAATCTACATAAGCGT
>CANQXU010000086.1 GCA_947627865.1 uncultured Paenochrobactrum sp.
GCGGAATTGGTAGACGCGCAGCGTTGAGGTCGCTGTGGGGCAACCCGTGGAAGTTCGAGTCTTCTCGACCGCACCATAATTTTCATTAAGAGAATTAAAGTTAAATAGTAAATTCAAGTAGTTACATTGAATTTCAGCAACTACAAACCCCTCGCCTAATCTCCTAAAACACCCATTGATTCCATCGAGGAACTTGAAACAAGCCCCTCACCTTTTCACCCTTGTAATTACTGCCCAACTCCTTCTGTTAAAAATAGCAGGAGCCTTTCAGTCATCACATCTAAAATTTACACGGCCAATTAGAAAGCCTGAATATCACTAATACATCTTTATTAGTACAAATGAATTCACTAAAGTATACTTTACATCACAATATTACACTATGACAAATTACTTAAGTATAAAGCATTAATTAATAATTTGATATGTATAGTTGTATTTTTACTACAGTCTCATAGGTTGAATTTAGCTAGCAAACCCTAGATTTACTTAAAACTAGGGGGGTACTATGAAACGTTTATTAGTCTTATAGGCCTTATCAGTTATGGCCGCACCAGCTTACGCAGCTGATGTCATTGTTGCTGAGCCAATACCTGTCATTGTAGAGCCAGGCACATTTTCCTGGACAGGTGGCTACATTGGTGTCAACGCAGGCTATACAGGTGGTAAATTCAAACATGAAATAGAGAGCGCCAATAGACCTACTCCAGTATTTCTAGCTCGCAGTGCGAACTCAATGAATAGCACAACCCATAATATTGATATTACTGCAAGTGGCTTTATTGGCGGTGTACAAGCAGGCTACAACTGGCAGTTTGATAACAACGTCATTGTCGGTGTTGAAGCGGATTTTCAAGGCTCAAATCTAAAAGCAGAAGTGAAGCATTCAAAAACAGAGAATTTGTCTGGTGGGAAGTATCATACTTCAGAGAAAGCCAGCACCAAGGTAGAATGGTTTGGTACAATTCGTGCACGTCTTGGCTACACCCCAGTTGATCGTTTCATGGTTTATGCAACAGGCGGTTATGCATACGGTAAAGTAAAATCACACGGCAGTGTTTCCGGGTGGAATTCATGGGGCGATTCTTACAATGAGAGTGGTTCAAGATCTAAAACCAAATCAGGTTGGACGGTTGGTGCAGGTGCTGAGTATGCCATTGACAATAACTGGACTCTAAAAACCGAATATCTCTATACAGACCTTGGCAAGGCAAAGCTTGTTAATATAGATCACGACTATGGTCGCACAACAATGAACGCTAAGGTTAAATTCCACACAGTTCGTGCTGGTATCAACTACAATTTCTAATCAGTTTACAACCAGCTAGACCTAGCCGCCCCATATAAATTGGGGCGGTTTTTTATTTTAACTCAATGTATTAGAGATCAAAACTTATATGCCACACCAAGACGGATATCACTGGTCTTAAACTTGTTGGTTGCTTCAAATTCATATCCATAGACAGGAATATTGACGTTCTTATTTCCATAATCTGTGTACCGATATTCAAGACGGACAATAAGATTATCGGTGGCAGCATAGTCGATACCGGCACCCAGCGTCCATCCTGTCAGCGTATCGCTCTTTGATGAAGCGTAAGTACCTGATCCATCGATAACCCGAGTACCATTTTTAATACCACCAAATGCCACGCCACCAGCAATATATGGCATCCATCTATCCATAGCCAAGCCAGTACGCGCACGAACCGCGCCGGACCAGCGCAACTTGCTGCTTATCTCGTGCCGCTCATCTATATTCGGAAAAGACTCAGAGTATTTACCCTTCAGGTTATTAATCGTTAGATCGCCATCGATACCAAGAATGACATTGCTCCCAGCATCAAAGTTATATCCCGCATAAAGACCGCCCAAAAAACCGTCTGGCTTAGTCTTAAACACATAGCCGTCATCGTGGAAATCAGATTTCCCCCAACCATAACCTACCTGACCACCTATATAAGCCCCTGCCCATGAAAATGCCGGCGTAGCGACTTCAACGAGCACTGGTTCTTCATAAACAATAATATCAGCAGCATGAGCACCAGAAATACCAGCGAAAAAAGCGGTGGATGTGATTATAAGCGACTTAATATTCATTCCATTCCCCGACATTGAAGCTTTTCATCTAGACGTGCATCGTCACAAGCATGAATTACAGCAAGATTATATCACTTTTATTACAGCATATGAGAGTGCTCTAACTTTATGGTACGCGCAGTTAATGCTAGCTACGAGAAATTAAAAGCCGCATACCACTCTCAATCAAAAACTCACATTTGTAACTCTAGGGCAACAAGGGGCAAAGATTATCTGTCATACTACCCATATAAGCACAGCATTCCTGACATAAACTAGCTCGCCATATTATGCCCGCAAAATCATTTATAGTTCAGTCACCGTTCACTTATCGTGAACAAATAGTGTTGAAATCAAGCATTGCCTTAACGCTCCATTCAAATTATCTAATCAAAATAACAAACCCACCCAACAAGTAAGATATTCAATGAGTTATCGAAATTCTGACTTTTCTTATGGCAAAGTTGCTATATTTTTTCATTGGTTTAGTGCCATTCTGGTTGTCGGCTTATTCATCTCCGGACTATGGATGGTCAGCCTCAACTATTATTCAAGCTGGTATCAAATTGCACCATTCTACCACAAATCCTTCGGCCTCTTGCTGACTGCACTAATCTTGCTTCGCCTCTTCTGGAGAGCTTTTGACAAGGCTCCCAAACCTGTAGGAACAAGTATTGAGATACTCGCCTCTAAACTCGTTCATTTTGCTCTATACGCGCTGTTACTAGTAATCTTTTTCAGTGGATATCTCATCGCAACTGGTGATGGTCGCCCTGTATCTGCCTTTGGTGTCATACAAATACCATCCTTGATTAACTATAAGGGCATCGAAATAGTAGCAGGAAACATTCACTTCTATGCTGCCTGGGCGCTTGCCGGACTTGTATTTCTGCATGCTGCTGCGGCCTTGAAGCATCACTTTTTCAATAAAGACCAAGTTCTAAAAAGAATGCTGGGCACTAGCCCTCGCTAATAATAATGGAGTTAATCATGAGAAAACTAATTATTTCTACTGCACTGACGATTGGCACTATGTTTGCTGCTGGCTCGGCAATTGCCGCTGATAAATACATCATTGATACCGAAGGTGCACATGCGTCTGTAAACCTATCTGTACCGCATCTTGGCTTTTCTTATATCATAGGCCGTTTTAACACATTCGACGGCGGCTTCACCTTTGATGCTGAAAATCCAGCGAATTCCTCAGTAGAGATTTCAGTTGATACGGCTTCAATTGACACCAACCACGCTGCACGTGACAATCACTTGCGTAGTGATGATTTCTTAAATGCATCCAAGTTCCCGAAAGCAACATTTAAAAGCACCGAAATCATTCTTAAAGATGACAAAACAGCGAGCATCAATGGTGATTTGACAATCCGCGATGTAACTAAGCCGGTTACCATCGAAGCGCAATATGTTGGTGGTGGCAATGATCCTTGGGGTAGCTACCGTGACGGTTTCAAAGGCACAACTGAAATTAACTTAAAAGATTTTGGTGCGCCAAGTGATTTTGCAGATCTGCCAATCACACTAGATTTGCATATTGAAGGCATAAAGCAGTAATTAACTGTAGATTTATATCACTTCACATGCTGGGTGCCTGTTATGGGCATCCAGCTTGTTTATTTTATTACAAATTAATTTCACAACAATTTCAAAGAAATAGACCGTTCGCCAATTAGAAACTACTCTTCCAAATGAATTTTATGCAAGATGCGATGTAAAATAGGTGCCGCGAATATACTAAAAGCAGCTAAGATGAAAAGCTTTGAATACAATCCGTAAAACACAACGAATAGTTTGCCGCCTGACGTCGATGGATGGGCAATTACGCCCCCACCCCCAAGTAAATAAATTGCATGGACAAGTGCATCTTCAAACGGCTGTCCTTCAAAGCTCACAAAGCCCCAGGCACCGATTAAGCTAGATATCAACAGTAACGATAAAACCACCAGAACATGCCAGATAAGACGAAGAGAAAATGCCCTCACAGTCAAAGGTTTATCTGTTTTCTTTTCATATCCCAGCATGACGCGCCCCACAAAGTTAAAACGAGTTACACAATTTGACACGAATATTGTGAACGACCTCTCACGTCTTAGTTCAACGTTTCTCTTACTTTGTAAAGCCTATTAAAGAACAAGCTGGAAAATAAAAAAACCGCCAGTGTAAAAATCAGCGGCGGTTTTTTTTAAAAGCGATATTTTTAATCTTCAGAGTGTGATGACGAGAGTTTATTCAAGTTTAAATCAATCAACATAAATGCTGGGACATCATCACCAAAACCAATCGGCGAAGGCTCATTGTCAAAGTCTTTACGATAACGACGCTGCTGCTGATCAATTGGCTGCGCACGCCAATTATTTTTTATAGCTGCCTCTTTATCATGCGGGCTTTTGATTTCGATAATATGCGGCTGTGGTGTATTTTCACCCATAGGCTCAACAACATTCTTCTGCTTCGGTGCGGCTTGTTTTGCAACATGCTCTTTAACAGAAGCAGCCGCCTTACCTTGTGGCTTAGGCGGTACGGCCTTCACTTTTTGTCTGGATTGACGCCCCTTACGGCCACCATCATCCGTTTCTTCCACCAATGGCAAGGTTGACAAGTCACCATCATACCACTCGATCGACTGGTTGATATTTTTCTCAACTGCTGCCAACTGTTTTAAATCATTTTGGGTAACGATCGTGAAGGCTTTGCCGGAGCGTCCCGCCCGACCTGTGCGCCCGATACGGTGCACATAATCTTCAGCATGGACGGGAATATCAAAGTTGAAAACGTGGCTGACATCAGGAATATCAAGTCCGCGCGCTGCAACATCAGAAGCAACGAGCAACTGAAGTTTACCGTCTTTAAAGTTACTCAGCATCGTCATACGCGAGCGCTGATCCATATCACCATGAAGCGCGCCAGCATTGAACTCGTGACGGACTAGTGAACGAAACAGATCTGAAACATCTTTTTTACGATTACAGAAAATAATCGCATTTTTGATTTCATCGCCTTCGGCGCGTATCAAATCCCGCAATGCAGCGCGTTTGTCCCAGTCTTTTTTCTGAGATTTAACTAGTCTCTGCTCAACCGTTTTTGCAGTTGTCGAAGCTTTCGCTGTTTCAACCAAAACAGGCGCATGCAAGAACTGTTCCGTCAGTTTTGTAATCTCTGCCGGCATAGTTGCTGAAAAGAATAATGTCTGACGCGTAAATGGAATAAGCTTACAAATGCGCTCAATATCTGGAATAAATCCCATATCCAGCATACGGTCAGCTTCATCGATTACCAGAATTTCCACGCCAGTCAGCAGTAGTTTTCCACGCTCGAAATGATCAAGCAAGCGACCAGGCGTTGCAATTAAAACATCTGCGCCGCGTTCCAGTTTCTTTTCCTGCTCATCGAATGACACGCCACCGATCAGCAAAGCCACATTCAATCTGTGATTGGTGCCATATTTTACGAAATTATCCGCCACTTGCGCGGCGAGTTCCCGCGTTGGCTCCAAGATCAGTGTTCGCGGCATTCTTGCGCGCGCACGGCCTTTTTCAAGAAGTGTCAACATTGGTAAAACAAATGATGCAGTTTTACCTGTTCCGGTTTGTGCAATACCTAAAACATCTTTACGCTCTAAAGCAGGAGGAATTGCACCGGCTTGAATAGGCGTGGGGCTTGTATAACCCGCGGTTTCCACGGCAGCGATTACTTTCGGCGAAAGTCCGAGTTCTGCAAATGTCGTCAATGGAGGCGTAGCTCTCTTAGCTGTTGCAAGTCGTCAATAACCAGCAGATAAAATGTTGAAAAGCTGCTGTGTCAAAATAATCAAGACGACTCCTGAATGAATTATTTTCCTATCAAGTAGTAACATCTTTAGCAAAAGTCAATAAAAATGCAGTTTCCAAAGGATTATGACATTGGTTTTATGCCTAATTGCATATCCACCAACTCGTCAAGATTAAATGAAGTATCCACCGCTTGGCTCGCTCGATAAGGGTTTACATGTATCCCCAACATCCACAAACAAAATGCTGCTGTACTAAGATAAATGATAAGTGATTTTTTACCAGCGCTCACTCTATCTGCATGCATGACAGCAATAACAATTGCGGTGATCAAAGTTAATGAAAGAACCAAATTCCATTTATAACTGTTAACAGAAGCATTTCCATATGCCAGCCGCTTATTTCTGGCATCCTGCAGCTCATCAAAATCATTTACAAGCTGGCCAAGCAAAACTGAGGGCTTATCCTCGTTTGCCATATTCAATAATGATAGACGCAACGCCTGTAAGGATTGTTCAACTTCTGGTGCTGGCTTCGTGTTTGCATGTTCGCGCCACTCATGATTGCGTACAGTTTTTGCATAATCACGAAGCGCTGCCATCAATTCCGGATTATTCAAAACCTTTGGCGCAGCCATTCCAGTCAAGCGCGTAATCGCTGATCGCTCCTCAGCACTAGCTTGTGCAGCAGCGCTATTCACTGCCCAGATATCTGCTGCGGCAAAGCCTATTGATAAGGCCCACATAGTCGAAAGTGTGCCTAAAAATGCTGCGATAGGGATTGACTGAACATCACTTTTATATTGCCGGCTAAACAATTTCAAAGCAGCATATGCAATAAAATAAAATACAACCGCTAGAAAGAAGAAAAACCAAAACAAAAGAAAAGGCGATAGCGTAAATATTCCGTCCCAATAAATCATAAACTCTTTACCCTATCGAATCCTTTGCCTTTATGAATAAGTTATTACAAAGAATATCCGATCTAACCAGCCTTAATACTCGAATATTGAGCGAAAAATACCCGGAGCTACAACGGAAATCGGATTGACCATTACTTTTGGATTTTTAATGCTGCCAGTGATTTTATATGTAATACCAATCAAACCGCCTTCACGGCCATTCCCCAAAATCGCACCAATAACAGGGATAGAACCAAACATGCTGTTCAAGCCATAAGCAGGCATAAATGTACCCGTAATAGTCATTAATCCTGATTTATCGTTGATAGTCCCTTGAAAAGTTGCACCAACAACTGGCCCCCGGATAATGCCTTTAGAAAGGTTCACATAATCAGCCCCCTTCTCAATCGCAACAAAGCCACGATCTATTTCAACCCGTGCTGTATCGATTTTTTTACTAATTGACTGATTGAGGCTCTTTGCACCTTTTGATGGAGAACTCGACACAATGGATGAAAGTTTGGGTTCATCAACTATCGAAAAATTACGCGCACCAATTTGTCCTATAAGCGGCTTACCTTTTTGGCCAGCCAAATCGAGTCTAATCGTACCGCCATCAACCTTGTCATAAAAATTTAGAAAACGCAGCAACGCACCTGCATCTCCAGATTGCGCTGAAATGGAGCGCATGGCTGGCTGCTCGCTATGGGTTGCTGTCAGAGTTTTTCCAGATCTCGTTTTGGCCTGAGCTGAAGCCGAGCTTATTTTTTTACCCTCGGATTCATATGAAAGCGTGAGATTTCTAAACGTTTCGCCGTAAAAACCCTCTACTTCTCCAACCTGTCCATTGATGACAATCCGTGCACTTCCCAAAGCATCACTAGAACCTGATCTCGTCTTTGCTTCAGTTTCAGCGCTGACCATTTTTTGAATAAGCGCTCTTGCGTCAAATCTCTTACCTGAAACAGTGAGTTTATAGCCTCGATCAGTAAGAGCGACAGAGAGTGACAGATTATCATTACGCGTCAGTTGCACGAGCGGGAACTTTGCTGACACCAACCCTTTTTCGTTAAGTTCAAACCCGCCCTTGATTTGGAAACCGTCACCCGTCAAGGACAGGTTTTGAATGGAGTAATGAGATTTATTCTTTGGGTCTGTAACGAGATCAAAGGATAATTGCGATTTTACACCCTGTCCTTTGCGCCAGCCGAGCCATGGCAGATTAAGCTGTGCCTTGGTCAAGTCAGCCGTAACATGACGTTTATTGGCAATATCGTCACCTAGATTGACGGTAACAGTGCCAGACAAAATATCGTGAGCTGCAGGAAACAGCGTGTCGCGTATTTTATCATCCAGAATAAGCTGAATATTTTGTGATTTTTTGATTGAGCTATCTTCAATTGGCTCAATCAGACTGATCTTGGCCGGAATATCATTGAGGGTTGCTTGCGCTGTAATTTTCGCCGAGTTTTGGCTAACCAATATCTCACCATTGCCAGCCTTAATTGTCTGATTGCTGACGGGGACGGCAAGGTCTACATCTTTAAACTTGATATCTGCCTGCCACTTCAATGAATCTTTAGGCGCGTTTTTCGTGACGGAAAAATCAATTTTTACATCCGCACTCACCTCGCCACTTATTTCTTCCGGCTTAAACGGCAATTTATGAGAAATATTAATCGGTTTTTTAGCCAGCAATTCTGCGATGGCGTCCGCTCTGCCATTAATATCCATGTCAAGCTGCGCAATAACAGGACGCTGTGGTCCCCAAGGAATAATGAGTGTTCCATTAGATACATGAACTTCACGATTATCCGCTGTATACGCAGTTCCTTGAGCAAGTTTTATAGTGGTGTGCGCTCCACGAACACTCACTTCACCATCTGCATCACGAACAGCAGGAATATCGCCAACAACATCAAAGCGCGTATTCCGCACTTTGAAATCTGCTTTTATCTCATTTTCCGTTAATGGCGGCGGCAAACCTGGCCCGTTAAAAAAACCAGCAGGTATCGATACATCAATATTGCTGTCAAACAGCGTACCACCAAAAAGATTTTTCAAAACCCATTCTCTTGCGCCATCTGCAACATCAATAGGCCATAAATGCTTGGCGGACGAAACCGGCATTTCTGGAATACGCAGCATAAAGATCAGCTCTGGCGAGCCAATACCCAATCCCACCGTCCCCTGCCCGTAAATTTCACCATTCGCTGTTTTGACATCAAGATTAGAAAATTGAATACGATTAGCCTCTTGATTGTAATGACCGGCAATTTTCAAACCAAAGTCCAAGGCTGGTTCAGTTGAATTCGATGGAAGGCTGACAGCACTTTCTGTAATGAGTTCAAAACGATAGTCAGTCTGTGGCGCACTATTCAATCCAAAAGCGCCATTAAAATTTAAAGACAAGCCGCCCAAACGTAGATCAGAGGGCTGAATTTCCAATTTCTGTGTGCCCGAGACATAATCCAAGAGCAGATTAAGCTCACCATCAGTATCATTAATCCGGCCAATATCCAGGTTAACATCCCGAGCATTCACCTCAATCATGAGTTTTTGTTTTTCACTATCATGACCGCGATTACCACTGAGTTTAATATCAGTTGTAGTCAGCAGCTCAAAATAAGCCGGATTAACGCGCTTTTCTTTGCCAATAAGACGTTTAACGCCGGGCGCAGATTTAATATTCAGCGGTATTTTTAACATTTGAAGATCAAAAGACTGAACACTTTGATAGTTAAGTTCAGCCTCGCCTACGACTTCAATAATTTGCTCGTCCCAAACAACATTACCACGAATAACAGTCTTTTCATTTCGTTCGGCTAAACTTGCCGTATCAATGATGACTTCTTGTTCCTTGCCAAAAAGTTTAAATTTGATTTTAGAGTTGTTCAGAACAATTTCATTGGTCAGTTTATTAGCTAAAGATTCAAATACCTCATCAAGAATATGAAAAATCCTATCCGATGCCTTATCAAAATCGGCACGTCCATATTCATCGAGCGGCAAAATATCAGCTAGATGCGTTTTCCCTTCCGTCTCTGAAATGATTATTTCAGCGTCATTTAATTCAAATGTCGATAAATTAAATTGACCTTTTAGCAATGCGATAGGTGAAACGCCCAAGGTCAGTGAATTGATGTGCTCGACACGAACACCTTGATCAACAGCATCAATAAAAACATCTCGTGCTTCAACCGACAATTCAAGTTTGGGTGTTAACCGGATATGCGTTGATCCGATATTAACCTCTGACGTTTCGCCAAGAATTGTTTGCAGTTGCACTTTAGCCTGTTCACGCAAAAAATCGCTATTGAACCCACTAAACAGCACTGTAGCAGCAACAATAATTAATAATATCGCAACGCTCGTTGCGATCAAAAAGCACCACGAAGCCAGTCGTAATACTAATCTGAAAGCTGATCGCTTTTCTTGCTTAATATTTTCATGCTTTACTTCACATGTTTCATCATCAAGACACTTACTGATACGTGACATATCTTCATGTGATAGTTGATTATTTTTAAGCTGTTGATTCAAGCTCAGTGCTGCCCAAATATGTCTATGTGATTTAACCTATAACAAAACTGTCAGGATGATTCTGATTTATTAAACCAGTAAAGAGTCAAAAAATCGCCCAATCTTTTTATTTTATGACCAACAATAATCATTTAGCTTCTCTACAGCAAAAGATCATTCGCATTCTGTAAAGATCAGCGTTACAAGTTCATCTAATAGACTTAATACGACTGACTGGAAAGGCGAAATCATGACCAACCTCAAGATCGGCGATCAGGCACCCGACTTTTCCCTACCTGCAGATACCACCACCGATCCGAATGCTAGTTTTACACTCTCCTCCATGCGTGGAAATCCGGTTGTGATTTACTTTTACCCGAAGGATGACACATCTGGATGTACAAAAGAAGCCATAGATTTTACTCAGCTCAAGCCTCAATTTGACAAATTAAATACGCATATCATCGGTATATCACCAGATTCCACTGCAAAACACCAAAAGTTTCGTACCAAGCATGAGCTTGAAATCACCTTGGTAGCAGATGAAGAACGTAGCGCTCTGGAAGCCTATGGCGTCTGGGTTGAAAAGTCGATGTATGGCCGTAAATATATGGGCGTTGAGCGGACTACTTTTCTGATTGATGCTGAGGGAAAAATCGCTCAAATCTGGCC
>CANQXU010000087.1 GCA_947627865.1 uncultured Paenochrobactrum sp.
AAGTGCATTGGCATAAATACCGATCTATGATCATTAAATATCGATTTTATTAGCACCCATACTGTTCACTTTGGCAAAACCCCAAACAACAGCAGCGATTACAAACATTCCAACGAGTATCCACATGCGGCATCTCCTTGTGTACCAAGAGTTAACGCTGCTTTTTCATCGCTGTCCAGTGATTTTTCAGTAACAATATCAATTACTTATTGTATAGTAAGTATTGAAAATACAGTTATATATGTAATTACAGAAATTACTAAAATAAAAATAAGTCTAATGCTATATATTTCAATATTTTAAGTTAGTGGTTCATAGCTGGAATATATGGTCTTTGCAAATACGCTTTGTCTTATATGCACATATTGAAGCTATAAATTGCGCGGAAACCTTACACTCCCCAGTCAGATATGCGGCGAAAACGATTTTATCCGTAAATTATCATCCAATGCAGCCACAAACCGGACTGCATCGAATCATTTTAAACCAGTGCAGTGTCATCTTTTAACGAGCGCCAAACGGAACCATCCGAATATACATAAGGTCCGCCAGCTCCCATTCCGCGTATATAGATCATCGCGCCCTCTCCGGCTTGAGCTGCAGACGGAGTAGATATTTTATCATAAACCGCAAATGCGCAGGGGCCAGAAAGTCTTGTTGCCGATCGTGACACAAAGTCACCAAGTGATACACTTTTATCCGCGGTATTAAGGCGTATAAACTCTGACCATCCGGAACCATCTGCGCTGGCTTTTATACTGAAATCATTAGAGCCATTCAGCCCCATTTCTGCATGTCCTGACCAGTTCGTCTGGAACAGCAAAGAAGCTGTATCAGAAGTGGCTTGTTTATTAATTTTCAATTGATGCCCGCCGCCTTCATGTGTCAGCAACACTGATGCCGCCGCCACGGCAAAACGATTATAAGCATCTGCTGATGTATTGATCCCGACCATATCGACAGGATTGAGATCAGGTATGACGCGCTCTTCTCGCCATGCCCCATTCATAAAAATCACTGACAGCTCTTCATCCAAAATAAAGCAGTGCCAACCTTCTTGCGGCTCGAAAAAATACCATGCGCCATCGACAAAGGCTGCAATCTTATTCTCCTCCCCAGCAAAGATGCCTTGAGCCTCGGCAGGAATAAGAAAACGCGCCCCTTCATCCACAGTTTCAGATGGCGCTGATTGACTACGCGAATGCACGGCAAGATGCATTAGAATATCAATTTTTCGTATTGCTTCATTGTGGGTGACGTGTTTTTGCGCCTGACTTGGCATAATATATGGAAGTGAGAGCAAAACTGTTTTATCCATGCGGATCTCCTTGAGGCCTATAATTGTGCATGGATTTTAATGTCTTTATGTGGGACGGGGGATAAGATATTCTCTCATAGAGAACGCCAATGCTGGTAAGCCATTTAAATAAATAGCTATTTATTATTTCTTGATCTGCGTTGATTAAGGGTCTATCCCTCAATTGATCTGAAAGACGAGATACGGATCATGCATCTTATTCAACCCTGACGGATTGGTACTTATGCAGAAGCTGGAGTTTGACCTGACTTTTTCGCCCGAATACGGCAAGCCATTTCTATTGGCGCCCAATATATCACGATTGGTTGCTCCCAACCCAAGTCCCTTCACTTTCCGCGGAACCAACACATATCTGATTGGTACAGATCAGCTAGCAATCATAGATCCGGGTCCGGATGATGATCAGCATTATAATGCTATTATTCAAGCCGTGAATGGCCGTCCCGTCAGCCATATTTTTGTAAGCCATACCCACAATGATCACTCCCCGCTCAGTAAGAAGTTGAAAGAGCATTTCAATGCTAAAACGGTCGCACAAGGGCCGCATAAACCAGCTCGCCCATACCATCAAAATGAAGTGAACCATTTTGATGCTTCCGCGGATTTGGATTTCCATCCAGATATCGAACTTGTGGACGGTGAAAGCGTCGTCGGTGACGGCTGGACTTTAAAAGGTATTTACACCCCCGGCCATGCAGCCAATCACATGGCCTTTGCTCTCGAAGATCAAAATATTTTATTTTCAGCAGATCATGTCATGGGCTGGGCAACATCCGTTATCGCTCCACCTGATGGATCAATGAGCGACTATATGCACTCGCTCAATATTCTTCTGGAGCGGGAAGACCAGCTATATTTACCCGGCCACGGTGATGTCATTTCCAAACCACAACAATTCGTGCGTGGCCTCAAAGCCCATCGAAAAATGCGCGAGCGCGCAATTTTAGAGCGCATCAAGAATGGCGACCGCACCATTGCTGAAATTGTTGCCAAGATTTATCGAGATACCGATCCTCGCCTGCATAAAGGCGCAGCATTATCAGTATTAGCACATCTGGAAGATCTTGTAGATCGTGATATTATAATTACGAATGGCGACCCGTCACTTACAAATATCTATACCATTCGCTAAAACATAATAAATCATTGGGAATTATTGCGCGATTGCATTGCTGCTGAGTAATTCATCACGCAGTTTCACATCCAACTCCTGCATAAAGCTTGCAATGGCTACAGCACTAAAGCCCAATTCCTTATCGCCATAATGCGAGATCATTCGCATATCAATATAGCTATCACCATCATCTTCATAAACACGCACAGCAACATCATATTGAAGACCTAGAATAGGATTTTTCGCACGTGCACGAAAAATAGAGCCTTCCTCATACGACATCTCCTGAATGTTTTTCCAGCCATGCTCGGACATAGTTTCACGCACAACCTTTATTGCCTGTTCTGAAGGCATGGCAATGCGACGCCCGATAAGTTCCGGGTAGACCATAAGCTGCAAGTCAGCATCAGCATTTGCAACTCCAAAATCAGCCTTGTCAATTGTTGCAATTGACCTACTCATCAATGGAGGCTGTTGTGTATCTGTCGACAAGTCATTAATCGCTGGAGATAGATACCATAGAAACGCAAAATAGATGAAAGGGACCAAGACTATCAGCGAGGCGAAAACGCCATTGGCAACAGCATAAGCGCCAATATCCCCTCTGGTCCAGACTTGTCTAGCACCAATAATGCCAAGCAAAAGGCTTATGATAGCGACAATCGCACTCAAACACATCACATAGAAGGCAAATGTGAGAGAAACTGTTCCTAATCGAAAAAAGATAAATGCAGCAAATGCTAATAAAAATGCAATATAACCTGAACGTCTGCACCATAATGCGGGGCTGGAAATCCCCCGATAATAAATTTTATTGCGCAAACGACCACACTCCTCCAGTAGACGCCTCATCAGCTCGCCAAAAATAAATGCAAGTCAAAGACTTATTGGCATATTACAGCGCAATATCAATTACATAGTTTTCATATTGTAAACATCATGAAACTGCTAGTTTAAATGAAATTATCATGTATATTCATAATTAGTGATTGCGGCAACCTGTTGCCATGATCCACATGGTGGTTTCCAATATTATCGGATTCGCAGAGATAAAAAGCACTGATTAATGAATGGTGCGTAACTGCACCGTGAGAGAGCATGACCACATTAGAACAAAATTCGCTTGAAGCTGTCGAGCTTGAATTCGCTTTAGGAGCACAAGATGTGCTGATGGACGGATTTGCTGGCGCTTTGACCAAAGCTGCAGATATGACAGGTGGTAAAGTCTTGTTCAATATGCCTGCACTGGACACCAGTCATGCGCAACGTATTGGTGCCATTGCATTGAATGGTGCGCCTGACAGCGTATTCTTTGTTTCGCTATTGAATGACGGCATCACATTATCGATGGAAGCGTTAAGCGGCGATAATCATGTATTTGAAAGCCTTGGCCGGAATTTTGCAGCCGTTATGCAACAATTAGATGGTTTATCCTAAAACTCATCCAGCTCATATTTCTATTTTAAATACCCTAAGCATGATAAAAATACGCCCCTTTAAGGGGCGTTTTTATTGCTCTCTATTTCGTTGTGCGAATGGAAGCCTGCGCCGCTGCAAGGCGGGCAATTGGCACGCGGAAAGCGGAGCATGACACATAATCAAGTCCGGTCTTTTCGCAAAAAGCGATTGATGCCGGATCACCACCATGCTCACCACAAATACCAAGCTTGATATTTTTACGGGTTGCGCGACCACGTTCTGCACCGATGCTAATCAGTTCACCAACACCGTTTTCATCAATTGAAACAAATGGGTCCTGCTCCAATATACCTTTTTGCATATAGGCACTGATAAACGGAGCTGCGTCATCACGAGAAATACCAAAAGTCGTCTGTGTCAGATCATTGGTGCCGAATGAGAAAAACTCTGCACTTTCTGCAATGTCACCAGCACGTAAAGCGGCGCGCGGCAGCTCAATCATAGTACCAACCAGATAATCCAGTTTGACACCAGATTCTGCCATCACCTGCTCAGCAACTGCCTCTATGCGTGATTTAATGAAATCCAACTCGGCCTTCACACCAACCAAAGGCACCATAATTTCAACAATTACAGCTTCGCCGGTTTTTTGTGCAGCCAAAACGGAAGCTTCAAAAATTGCACGAGCCTGCATTTCTGCAATCTCCGGATAGGAAACTGCTAAGCGACAACCGCGATGGCCAAGCATCGGATTAAACTCATGCAAGCTCTCAGCCCGCTCTTTAAGAGCTTCAGGCGCAACACCCATATGTGCTGCCACTTCCGCAATTTCTTCATCAGTGCGTGGCAAGAACTCATGCAATGGCGGATCGAGCAAACGAACCGTTACCGGAAGACCGCTCATAATCTCAAAAAGTTCGGTAAGATCGGAGCGTTGCATCGGCAGAAGTTTAGCAAGTGCAGTTTTGCGCCCTGCTTCGCTATCAGCCAAAATCATTTCGCGCATGGCAATGATGCGTTCGCCTTCAAAGAACATATGCTCTGTACGGCAAAGACCAATACCTTCAGCACCGAAAGAACGCGCAGTCTTAGCATCCGCGGGCGTTTCAGCATTTGCGCGTATTTTCATACGACGCGCTTTATCAGCCCATTCCATCAAGCGGCTGAAATCACCTGAAAGCTGCGGTTGCAACATTGCAACTTCACCTTTGAGAACTTGACCGCTGGAACCATCAATCGTGATGATATCCCCCTTTTTGAAGGTCAGGCCAGCTGCGATCATCGTGCCATTGCGATAATCCACACGAAGGCTGCCAGCACCGGACACACAAGGCTTGCCCATGCCGCGTGCGACCACTGCAGCATGGCTTGTCATACCTCCGCGGGTTGTCAAAATACCTTCAGCTGCATGCATACCGTGAATGTCTTCCGGACTGGTTTCGATGCGAACTAAAATAGCTTTACGCCCTTCAGCTTTTGCGGCTTCAGCATCTTCAGATGAAAAGACAATTTCACCAATTGCAGCACCAGGAGATGCCGGCAAACCAGATGCAATAATATCGCGCTTAGCTTTTGGATCAATGGTAGGGTGCAGCAACTGATCCAAAGAGGCAGGATCAATGCGAAGGACTGCTTCTTCTTGTGTGATCAGTCCTTCATCCGCCATTTCGGCAGCCATTTTCAATGCAGCTTTGGCTGTACGTTTGCCTGAACGGGTTTGCAGCATCCATAATTTACCACGTTCAATAGTAAATTCCAGATCCTGCATGTCGCGATAATGCTGCTCAAGCTTGTCTGCTACAGACAAAAACTCTGCAAAAGCCTCAGGCATAATTTTTTCTAATGACGGCCTGTCGGAACCAGCAGCAATGCGCGCTTCTTCCGTAATATTCTGTGGGGTACGAATGCCCGCAACAACATCTTCACCCTGCGCATTAACGAGAAACTCGCCATAGAGTTTTTTCTCACCCGTAGATGGATTGCGTGTAAAGGCAACACCGGTTGCAGAGCTTTCACCCATATTACCAAACACCATCGCTTGCACATTAACGGCAGTGCCCCAAGCAGCAGGAATATTATGCAGACGGCGATAGGTCACGGCACGAGCATTCATCCAGCTTGAGAATACCGCACCAATTGCGCCGCGCAATTGTTCTTGCGGATCTTGCGGGAAAGCTGAACCCAGCTCTTCCTGTACAATATTCTTATATGCCGCAATAACTTCAAGCCAATCATCGGCGCTCAAGTCAGTATCAACTTCAAACCCAAGATCCGCTTTTTTATCTTCCAGAATTTCCTCAAAGAAAGCGTGGTCAACACCAAGCACAACATCTGAATACATCTGGATGAAACGACGATAGCTATCATAAGCAAAGCGTTTGTCGCCAACTTCATTGCTGATTGCTTCAACAGTCTCATCATTCAGGCCAAGATTGAGAACTGTATCCATCATGCCGGGCATGGAGGCACGTGCACCGGATCGCACAGAGACAAGAAGCGGACGCTCCACATCGCCGAAAACGCGTCCTGTAATATCAGACATATCTTTAAGTGCTGCAACAATCTGCGCTTCTAGCTCAGCCGGATAGGTCCGGTCGTGACCATAATAATAGGTGCAGACTTCGGTTGTGATGGTAAACCCTGGCGGGACCGGCAAACCAAGACTGCTCATTTCAGCGAGATTAGCACCCTTGCCGCCCAGAAGATTACGATCTGATGCAGCACCTTCTGCCTTACCGTCGCCGAAAGTGTAAACCCATTTAGTCATTACGACCTCCCTAGAGATGTAGTATTGCATCCGGTTTAGCCAATGCTCTCACCGGATGACACAAAAGTTGCATAAGCGATCAGTCCGCACCGTGGCAATAAAAAAAACGCCATTACCCAATCGAATCGATTAGCAAACAGACGATGTGACTTTTTTATTGCCAGATAAGACATTTAGGCAGACAATAATCAGTTCATGAATGAGGATCGAACAACATATCTAAGAGAATCAGGAGGCCGCGATGCGAGAGAATGGCAAACTGGATTATCTGGAGCTGCCCGTTGTTAATGGAGACATTCACTCTGTAAAAGACTTTTACCAAAATGCCTTTAATTGGCAGTTCACAGATTATGGACCCAATTACAGTGCGTTTTCAGAAGGATTGGATGGCGGGTTTGATGCCCACCCTTCTGAGAACAAACCCAAACCGCTGCCTGTATTATATTCTGACAACTTGCAAGCAACACTTAAAGCCGTGACTGATGCAGGCGGAACAATCACACGGCCAATTTATGCATTTCCAGGTGGCAGTCGATTTCATTTCACCGATCCTTCAGGCAATGAGCTTGCAGTCTGGTCCGAAAAATAACGCTCTGACTTACAGCCAATGATGTTACTTCAAGCAACCTCGACCAGTTTTTCCGCAGCTTGCAGATCAACTGAAACAAGCTGGCTGACGCCTTGCTCAGCCATTGTCACGCCAAACAGGCGGCTCATACGCGACATCGTAATCGGGTTATGCGTGATCACCACAAATCGTGTTTCTGTGGATACAGCCATTTCATCCAGCAAATTACAGTAGCGTTCCACATTATGATCATCAAGCGGAGCATCCACCTCATCAAGAACACAAATTGGCGCTGGATTGGTTAAAAACACGGCAAAGATGAGCGCCATAGCAGTCAGTGCCTGCTCACCGCCGGACAGCAATGTCATTGTCTGAGGTTTTTTACCCGGTGGACGCGCCAGAATTTCCAAGCCAGCATTGAGCGGATCATCGGATTCGATAAGCTGTAACTCTGCCGTCCCCCCATTGAATAAATGCGTAAACAACCGTTGGAATTGTCTGTTCACAATATCAAAGGCTGCAAGCAAACGCTCGCGCCCTTCCTTATTCAAACTCTGAATAGCCAAACGTAATTTTCGGATAGCCTCGACGATATCTTCACGTTCACTGGTAATCGCATCAAGCTGAGATGATAATTCATTTTGTTCCTCCTCGGCACGCAAATTTACTGCACCGAGCCGCTCCCTCTCAATACGCAAACGATCAAGTTGTCTATCGAGCTGGTCAATGTCCGGCATTGCCTCTCCCGCATCAAGACCTGTTTGACGAATTGCCTCATGGGGCGGACATTGAAGAGCGTCAGCAATGCGGATCTCGGCCTCTTTGCGACGCTCCTCAGATGCGGTCAATCGCTCCTCGGCACGTGCCCGAGCTTCACGGGCTGATGATAATGCCTGAACTGCAGCAGCGGCGGCCTTATCCATTTCCGCCTGATTGGCTTCCGCCACAACCAACTCATCCGATGCCTGCTTATGCGCATCCTCTGCTTTGGATATTTCGCGCAGCAACTCCTGCCGCTGAACCTCTAGTTCATCAGGCGCCTCGGCCAGCCGTTCCGCTTCGTCTTGCGCTTCACCCTTGCGATCATGCAAGGAAGCGATTTGGTGATCAGCATTCGCAACCCGCGACAACCAGTTTCTGCGTTCAAGGTCAATCATACTTAAACGACGTTGACGGGCATCCGCCTCATTTTTTTGCCCCTGATAGGCAGCACGTGCTTCTGCTAGATGAGAGCGGTCCTGCATAACACTCACATTGAGCGCCGCCAATTGTCCGTCGAGATCAGCCGTATCGGGCATTGTTTCGATGCGTTCTTCAGCCTCAAGCAGCCGCTCACGCACCTCCTCCAAATCAGTCTCCAGACTAATCCGGCTCTCATCAAGACTGGTTTTACGATTTAAAAGTTGTCCCGATGCACGTTCCGCTGCATTCAGCTCTTCATGCGCCAGTGCAAGTTTCCTTTGAACCTGACGGCCATGATCGCGAAGCTGGCGTTCTTCTTCAATCGAAGTTTTAAGCGCTATTTCAGCCTGCTCAACACGCAACTGCGCCTGCCGCAAGCTTTGATCTAAGCTTTGAATTTCAGCTTCAAGCTCGGATAGTCTGTTTTTTTGTGCCAAGCGTTGAGCTGCAGCTGATGGTGCATCCGCACCAGCAGTGAACCCATCCCATCGCCATAAATCGCCGGAAAGTGTTACCAATTGCTGGCCAGCTGCCAGTTGTGTCTGCAATCTGGCACCATCAGATTTATCGACAATACCGATTTGTGACAAACGACGCTTTAACTGGTCGGGTGCTTCAACAAACTCGGCTAATGATACAATAGTGTCAGGTAATTTCGGATCGCTGTCTGCACTTTCAATGAGCTGCCAGTAAAAGCTGGCATTAACATCACAGCCCGCTTCCAAGTCCTCACCAAAAGCTGCACCCAATGCATGCTCATAGCCTTTTTCAACTTTGACAGATTCAAAAATAGCTTCGAAAAACTCACCCTGATTGGTATTAAGAATTCTGCTCAGAGTCTGCGCCTCTGTTTCCGCCCGGCTTAAATCAGTCCGCGCCTTTTCTAATGGCTGACGTGCACTGGCCTCTTGCTCGCGCGCGGACAAAACTTTTTCTTCAGCCAACAACAAAGCTTCTTCAGCAGCATAAACTGCTTCTTCGGCCGCTTCGACCATCAGCTTTTTTTGCTCAGGTTGCGGCAGAGCTGCAATCTCCGCTGCAATTTTATCAACTTCCTGCGCTATCTGTTCAAGCTGCAATAACAACCGACTTTGACGATCACTCGTTTCACGCAAGAAGCGCTCGATCTGATTGCGCTCGGCCAATGCCTCTGCTCTTTTCGCAGTCAAACTTGCAAGAGCGTCTTCATTCATTTTCAGCTTTTCGGCTGCATCTTGATAAAGCTCATTCAATTCCGCATCACGATCGCCGGCATTTTCTACCGCTTCGATGAGCTCTTGCTCTTCATTATCCAAACGCTCCAGAATATCTGCATTTTCACGCAACATATTTTCTTCACGTAAGATATCAGCAGTTAATTGCTCAAGACGGCGTATCAACTCATCGCGACGCTGCCGGATGCGTTCATTTTCTTGATCCAATTGGCTGCGCGCAATCGTCAAGCGCTGCAAACTCGCACCTGCTTTAACTGTTTTATCTCGCAATGCAGGCAAGTGATGTGCGCCGATCCCCTGATCTTTCGCTGCCTGCATTTGCGCCTTTGACATCTCGCCCACATGAGCGGTTGCCACAGACAAAGCGCTTTGCGCTTCTGCTTCTTGTGTTTTGGCCTGCGACCAGCGCAAATGCAAAATCGTCGCTTCAATTTTACGAATATCAGCTGAAAGATTTTTAAAGCGATTGGCCTGACGTGTCTGACGCTTCAAACTTTCAATCTGAGAGCCAAGACCACCGACAACATCGTCAAGCCGCTCCAGATTGGTTTCAGCCGCACGCAAGCGCAACTCTGCTTCATGGCGACGCGAATGAAGCCCAGAAATGCCGGCCGCCTCTTCCAGTAATGCACGGCGCGCCTGCGGCTTTGCCTGTATCAGCTCACCAATCCGGCCCTGACCTACCATAGAGGGGGAACGCGCACCCGTTGATTGATCTGCAAACAGGAGTTGCACATCTTTCGCACGGACTTCTTTACCATTAATCCTGTAAACAGAACCCGCCTCACGCTCAATTCTACGTGAAACCTGCAATTCATCCATGTCGTTAAAAGCGGCAGGTGCCGTTCTTGATGCATTATCAAGGAAAAGCGTGACTTCAGCAAAATTGCGCGCAGGACGATTGCCTGAGCCGGAAAAAATCACATCATCCATGCCAGAAGCGCGCATATTTTTATAGGAGTTTTCTCCCATAACCCAGCGCAATGCTTCAACCAGATTGGATTTTCCGCAACCATTTGGACCAACAACCCCTGTCAGTCCGTTCTCAATAATGAATTCCATAGGTTCAACAAAAGACTTAAACCCCAGAAGACGAAGCTTAGAAAAACGCATTATAAGCCTCCTTGGATTTTGTCATTGTTGAAAAGCACAAAGGCGGACGCATTCAAGCATCCGCCTTTACGAAAAAGAACGACTTAAAGAAACTTATCAATAACTGCTGACATCTGATCAACGGTTAGAGCCCCTGAATATTTTTCACCGTTGATAAAGAATGTTGGTGTCGCATTCACACCAAATTCTGCACCACGTTCCCGTACGGCATTTACATCATTCAGTACCTGCTG
>CANQXU010000088.1 GCA_947627865.1 uncultured Paenochrobactrum sp.
CAGATTGGTGGTTTATTGGAGGATATGGGATCCTTTAATAAATATATTGGTGGCTCCCCGACGAATATAGCGGCTGGAACTGCGCGTTTGGGATTGAAATCTGCGCTGATTACCCGTGTAGGCGATGAGCATATGGGACGCTTCATCCGTAACGAATTGGAAAAAGAAGGGGTTGATATACGAGGAGTCAAAACCGATCCAGAGCGGTTGACGGCTTTGGTCTTGCTCGGCATTCGTGATAAAGAGCAGTTTCCGCTAATTTTCTATCGCGAAAACTGTGCAGATATGGCGCTGTGTGAAGATGATATAGATTCTGATCTGATTGCGGAAAGCCATTGTGTTTGTGTGACAGGCACACATCTTTCACACCCCAATACAGAAGCAGCTGTTTTGAAAGCATTGCGTTTAGCGCGTGACTATGGTGCGAAAACAGTGCTGGATATCGATTATCGACCCAATTTATGGGGGCTTGCTGGACATGGTGATGGCGAGAGCCGCTTTATCTCCTCTCAAAAAGTTACGAAAAAACTTCAATCAACATTGCATTTATTTGATCTCATTGTCGGAACTGAAGAAGAGTTTCACATTGCCAGTGGTTCATCCAATACACTGGAAGCATTGCAGATAGTCCGTGGCGTCACTAACGCAGTCCTTGTCTGTAAACGCGGCCCTATGGGGGCGGTTGTTTTTGATGGCGCTATTGGAGATAGCCTTGCCAACGGACAAAGCGGTGAAGGTTTTCCGATAGAGGTGTTTAATGTGCTGGGCGCGGGGGATGCCTTCATGTCAGGCTTGCTACGTGGTTGGTTACGCGGTGAAGATTGGCCGACAAGTCTTAAATTTGCCAATGCTTGCGGTGCTCTTGCCGTCTCGCGACATGGATGCACGCCGGCTTATCCAAGTTGGGATGAACTGCAATTTTTCTTTGACCAAGGTATTAAAAATCCGGCCTTGCGTAAAGATCAGGCATTAGAGCAAGTCCACTGGTCGACCAATCGTAAAGGTGATTGGTCAAATATGCGCGTATTTGCTTTTGATCACCGGATGCAATTGGAAGAAATTGCTAAGAAATTTGATGCTCCCGCTGAAAAAATCGGCATGTTTAAAGAACTCTGTTTGCAGGCTGCACAGTCTGTTGCCAAAGGCGAAGGCGGCTATGGCATACTTTGTGATGATCGGCTGGGGCGCGAAGCACTTTATCGGGCGGCAGATAGTGGATTGTGGATTGGACGACCAGTAGAATATCCCGGTTCCCGGCCATTGATACTTGAGCCGGAGCTTGGCGCTGATTATGGCGCATTGGAAGAGTGGCCTCTCAACCATGTGGTTAAAGTGCTGTGTTTCTATCATCCTGATGATGATGCTGCAATGCGAGCAGAGCAAGAGGCGGTGATTTGCCGTTTATTTGCAGCAACAAGACGCAAGCGTCTGGAAATGTTGCTGGAGGTTATTCCATCAAAAGTTGCCCCGACAAATGATCAGACTGTTGCTGCGATTATTGACCGTTTTTATGAGATTGGTGTTTATCCGGACTGGTGGAAATTAGAGCCAATGAAAACTGCTGCCGCATGGAAAAATGCGTGCGCTGCAATTCAACATCATGATCCCCATATACGCGGTATCGTCGTATTGGGACTGGATGCGCCCGTACAGGATTTGCAACAAAGCTTTGAGCAAGCAGCGAAATTTGATCTGGTGAAAGGTTTTGCTGTAGGGCGCACTATCTTTGGTGATGTAGCCAGAAAATGGTTTGCAAACAAAATTGATGATATGCAAGCTGTCACCGAGATGGCAGAAAAATATAGTATCGTGTGTACCTTATGGGATGAGGCGCGGGCACATCAGGGAGCGGGAGAATGATAGCTCAGGAGAAGACCATTCGTCTCACAGCCGCACAGGCAATGATGCGCTTTTTAGTCAATCAGCTGAATGAGGATGGTGAGCCGTTTATTGCTGGCATTTGGGCAATTTTCGGCCATGGTAATGTCGCGGGGATCGGTGAAGCGCTTTATGATATGCGCGACCAGCTAACCACATGGCGCGGACATAACGAGCAGACCATGGCGCACGCAGCTATTGCTTATTCTAAGCAGTTCGGCCGCCGAAGGGCCATGGCTGTGACCTCATCAATCGGGCCTGGTGCCACCAATATGGTAACAGCGTCGGCGTTAGCGCATGTCAACCGTTTGCCAGTATTGTTTATTCCAGGTGATGTATTTGCCAATCGTGCACCGGACCCTGTGTTACAGCAGCTTGAAGATTTTGAAGACGGCACTGTCTCAGTCAATGATTGTTTCCGTCCGGTTAGTCGTTATTTTGATCGCATCACACGACCAGAGCAATTATTAACCGCATTGCCGCGTGCTTTTAGAACAATGACAGATCCGGCTGATTGCGGACCGGTCACGCTTGCTTTTTGTCAGGATGTGCAAGCACAAGCTTTCGATTATCCGGCAAGGTTCTTTAATAAAAAAATCTGGTATCAGCGCCGCCCGTTACCGGATCAGGGGGAGTTGCTGCGTGCGGTCGAAGCGATTGAACATTCTAAAAAACCTGTGATAGTTGCAGGGGGAGGAGTGCATTATTCAGGCGCTTGCGAGGCACTGAAGAAGTTTGCGCATGAGCATAATATTCCGGTGATAGAAACACAGGCTGGTAAGTCTGCATTGCCGTGGAATGATGCCTTGAATTTTGGTCCGGTTGGCGTCACCGGATCATCCTGCGCTAATGCCATTGCTGAAAAAGCAGATTTGGTTTTTGGTGTTGGAACGCGCTTTCAGGATTTTACGACAGGGTCTTGGTCACTTTTTAAAAACCCGCAACGCCGTATTCTTTCTTTAAATATCCAGCCTTATGACGGGATCAAGCATGATGCTCTGCCGCTCATTTGCGATGCGCGGATCGGATTGGAAGTTTTAACCGAAAAGCTACAAAACTTCAAAGCGCCGATGGTGGATAGCGCTTTGAAAGCCGAGTGGTTCACAAGCGCTGATGCTGCAACAGCAAAACCAATAAATGATAAACAATTGCCTACAGATATGCAGGTGATTGGCGCGGTACAACGAAATGCGCAGGATAATACTGTTGTCATGTGCGCAGCCGGCACGATGCCAGGCGCGTTGCATCAATTGTGGCAAGCAACGCGGCCGATGTCTTATCATATGGAATATGGATTTTCATGTATGGGATATGAGATCGCTGGCGGGATTGGAATTAAAATGGCGGAGCCGGATCGCGATGTCATTGTTATGGTCGGTGACGGCTCCTATTTGATGGCCAATTCAGAACTGGCAACAGCGGTGAGCATGGGTATAAAAATCACGGTTGTGCTAACAGATAATCGTGGTTTTGGCTGCATTAATCGCCTGCAAATGGCAACAGGCGGAGCAGAGTTTAACAATCTGCTTGATCACACCGATCACATAAACCCATCAAAAATTGATTTTGCTGCGCATGCACGGGCTTTGGGTGCAAAAAGTACAAAAGTTAGTTCAATCAGCGAGCTAGAGCATGCCTTACAACTGGCGCATATGTCTAATGAAACACAAGTGATTGTGATTGATACTGATCCCTATCCAACACATGATCGTGGTGGCTATTGGTGGGATGTTGCAGTGCCAGAAGTTTCTAACCGTGAAGAGGTGCGCATAGCACGTGAAGATTATGAAGCAGAATTAAAGGGAAGAAATGCATTATGATCCTTTATGGTACCAATCCGATTGCATGGTCGAATGATGATGATCGCTCATTGGGCGCGCATATCACACTCCAACAATGCCTAGATGAAGCAGCAGAGATTGGCTTTGATGGTATTGAAAAAGGTCATAAATTCCCAACAGATGCAGCAGAGCTTTCAGCAGTATTAGGGCCGCGGGGTTTAAAATATATCTCCGGATGGCATTCGACAAATTTATTGACCAATGATTTGGAAACAGAAAAAGCTGCCATGCAGCCAGCGCTTGATCTGCTCAAATCGATGGGTTCAAATGTCATTATCGTTTGTGAAACGTCGAATGCTATTCATGGTGATGATGCCATCGCACTCAATCAACGTCCGATTTTAGCAGCAGAAAAGTGGTCAAAATTTGGTGCGGATATCGAGGCATTAGCAGCTTATGCAGCAGCGCAAGGTGTCAGACTTGCCTATCATCATCATATGGGCACGATTGTTGAAAACGAAGCCGAGATTGATCTTTTAATGCATAATACGGGGCCACATACCTATTTGCTGCTGGATACAGGGCATTGTTTGTTTGGTGGTGGCAATCCGGAGCGAGTTGCCCAAAAATACATGGAACGCGTAGCGCATATTCATGCCAAAAATATTCGCCCTGATATCGTGGCACAAGTTAGAGATGAAGGGCTTTCATTTCTGGAAGGTGTTCGCCGTGGCGTATTCACTGTTCCTGGTGATGATGAGGGCAGTGTTGATTTCGTATCGGTACTGCGCATTGCCGCGGAGCATAATTATCAGGGATGGTTGGTTATAGAGGCGGAACAAGATCCAGATATTCGCAACCCTTATGAATATCAATCACTTGGGCTTCGCTCATTGAAAGAGTTTAGTCGTGTGGCGGGCTTGGAAGGGAGATGACCAATGGCTGATTTATTACGAAAACCTGTGGCGGAACAGGGAAAAATTCATGATATTACGCCACAAAGCGCCAATTGGTCTTATGTCGGCTTTGGTCTTTATAAGCTCAAAGCTGGTGAAATGGCGAATGAGACCAGTGGTGACAATGAAGTTATCCTTGTTTTGGTTGAAGGTAAGGCGAAAATTACTGCTGGTGGAAAAGACTTTGGTGAGCTGGGCGAGCGTATGAATGTGTTTGAGCGCATTGCGCCACATTGTCTTTTTGTACCGTCGATGTCTGATTGGGATGCTATAGCAACAACGGATTGCGTATTGGCAGTTTGTACAGCGCCTGCACAAAAAGATACAAAGTTCGTGCGAGAAGCCAAAGTAATTGGGCCGGATAATATCAATCTGGAAACGCGCGGGCAGGGTGCTAACACCCGCTATATTCATAATATCGCGATGGAAAACCGAGACATAGCCGATAGTTTGTTGGTAACAGAAGTTTATACACCACAAGGTAACTGGTCATCATATCCGCCGCATCGTCATGATGAAGATGATTATCCTAATATGACTTATCTGGAAGAGACATATTATCATCGCCTCAATCCGTCGCAAGGCTTTGGAGTGCAGCGTGTTTATACTGATGATGGCAGTCTTGATGAGACTATGGCAGTCTCTGATGGTGATGTGGTTCTGGTGCCGAAAGGTTACCATCCTTGCGGTGCGCCCTATGGCTATGAAATGTATTATCTCAATGTGATGGCTGGCCCGAAGCGTAAATGGCGGTTCAAAAACCATCCTGATCACGATTGGATTTACCAAAGAGACAGCGCAAACTAGTTGAATTAAAACCCGAATTATCGGGCTTTATTGCTTTTTAAAGATTGGCAATCTTTTTTAAATCATCAATTGCACCAGGAGCAGCAGCGAAGACCTGATTGCCTTTTGTCAAGTTGCTGCCGTCAACTGGAAACGGATGGTAATAACCGCCTGCTTCCTTAACCAAGCAGAACCCTGCCATGCAGTCCCAAGCGTGCATATAACCTTCATAAAAACCGACAAGCCTACCCGCTGCCACATAAGCAAGCATCAAGGCACCAGAACCATTACGATAAAAAGTACCGCCGCACCCAAGTAAATTCTCAATTATTCCCGCTACAAATTGCGGTGTGACATGCGTGTTTGCACTAATACCAGTCACACCATTTTGTATGGTTTTAGAAGCATCCACTTTAAGCGGCTCACCATTTAATGTGGCACCAAGACCGCGCGCAGATACATAGATTTCATTCTGACAAGGGGCTGCAATAACACCGATGACTGGCTCATTATTGTATAATACTGCAATGGAAACGCACCAGCTAGGAATACCATTAACAAAAGGACTGGTTCCATCAATGGGATCGACGACCCATGTAAAGCCCGAGCTACCCTCTTGCAGGCCATATTCTTCACCCAAAAACGCATCATCTTGATATGCACTATCAACCCGATCTCTTATCAGTTTTTCAACGTTACGATCTGCGATAGAGACAAAATCTTGAGGGTCGTTCTTGGTTTCAATAATAAGTGTGTTGCGTCGATTGAAATAATCGAGGGCTGTGGCGCCTGCTTCCAATGCGATTTTTTCGGCTAGTGCAAGTCTTGCCTTTAGATCTGGCAAAATATCGGAAGTCATGAATATTTCCTAGCTTAATTACTGATGATTGCGATACCGCGCCCTTTGAAACCAATAGCGACACTAGTTCCTACAGGCAGGGGCTGTTCAACCTGTGAATCCACAATAAAGAGTTTTCCATGATCAGTTTCCACTTCATACTCGATATGATCGCCAAGATAGGCTGAATGGGCGATCTGCCCCTTAAAGGGAGCATCATTTGCTGGCTCAAGTGTGATTGCATTGGGTCGCACCGCAAGTTGTGTTGCACCAAGAACTGCATTGCGACTTGGTACGCGATGTTCAAGCTTGCCAATACGAATAATGGCGTCATTACCATTGATATTGGTAACCTCACAGGGCAAAACATTCGCCTCACCCATGAAATCCGCAATGAAGGCAGAAGCCGGCGCTTCATAAAGATCACGCGGTGATCCTTGCTGGGCAATATCGCCATCTTTCATGACGATTATGGTATCGGACACTGCCAAGGCTTCATCTTGATCATGAGTGACATAAACGGCAGTAAAACCCAGACGTTGCTGTAATTCACGGATCTCGGTGCGAACACGACGTCTTAAACGCGCATCAAGATTAGAGAGTGGCTCATCCAGTAAAAGAACTTGTGGCTCAAGAACTAAGGCACGTGCGACCGCCACACGCTGTTGCTGTCCACCAGAGAGTTCAGCAGGCAGACGATGCCCCATAGCTTCAAGCCCAACAAGTGCTAAACCTTCTTCAGCTTTTTCTCGTGCTTCTTTTCGTTTCATACCGGAGGATTCAAGTCCGTAAGCAACATTGTCGAGCGAACTCATATGCGGAAACAATGCATAAGATTGAAATACCATTGAAACGTCGCGTTCATTGGCGGGGAGCATTGTCACATCTTTATCACCAATGAGAATGCGTCCTGACGTGGGATGTTCAAGTCCGGCCAACAAGCGCAGCGTCGTGGTTTTGCCACATCCAGATGGCCCCAGCAAAGTCACCAGTGTACCAGGCTCAACAGTGAGTGATAAATCGGGTAAAGCGGTAAATGAACCAAATTTTTTATTGATATTTTGAAAGGTGACTGAGCCTGGGCGGATAATTGTCATTCAGCTTTCTCCTAAGCGCTGGCTGTCATATTGGTTTTGGTTGGAGCGATACGGTTTTCACGCCGTAACCGTCGCTGACCGACAAGCAACTGAAAGGTGGTAATCACTGCCAGCATGACAACAATGAGTACAGAGGAATAGGCAATTGCCACGCCGTATTTACCATTTTCAACCAAGCCGATAATATATGAAGTTGCCATATTATACTCGGCACTGACGAGGAAAATCACTGCACTGATCGACGTGATTGCCCGCACAAAAGAATATACCAATGATGCGGTAATCGCTGGACGAAGAAGTGGTAATATAACTTTTCTGATGGTTCGGAAGCTACCAGCTCGTAAAGTCAGTGAGGCCTCGTCTAAGCTACGATCAAGCTGGGTCATAGCAGCAATTCCGCCACGCACGCCCACTGGCATATTACGAAAGACGAAACATGCAATCAGGATGAGTGCAGTACCTGTCATTTCTAAGGGCGGAAGATTAAACGCCATAATATAGCTGACGCCAATGACTGTACCAGGAATGGCAAAACAGAGCATCAAAGCAAATTCAAATAGTCCGCGACCGACAAATTTTTGCCGAACAATCAGATAAGCGGTCAACATACCAACTGCGGCAGTCAGAGGCGCTGAAATCAGGGAAATTTCCATTGTCGTCCAAAAGGAGTTCCATGCAACACCTGTCCATGCAATGCCGCTATTTGTAAATGAGAATGAAAATGCAGTGACGTAATGTTCAATAGTCAGTGTATTGTCCAGCCCCCATGTGCGGACAAAGCCGCCGATGATGATCATTCCATAGACAATGATTGTAAAAATAACCCATGGGATAAGAAGAGCAAAAACGCCAAATTTTAGTGGTTTTGGCAGGGCGGCATGCATGCCGGAATCCCCTTTTCCGGTCACAGTGGCAAAGTTTTTACCTGATAACCATAGCCGTTGGATGAGAAATGCGGTTAGGGTGAAGCATAATAAAACGATAGCAAGCACGGCTGCACGGGAGGAATCTGTTTGTGAGCCGACAACGGCAAAAAATATCTCTGTCGAAAGAACACCATGGCTGCCACCGAGCACCATAGGATTGCCGAAATCAGCCATGCTCTCGATAAAGCTGATAAGAAAAGCATTGGCAATGCCTGGTGCCATGAGTGGCAGGGAAACCCTATAAAATGTGCGCCAACGACCCGCGCGTAATGTTTGCGAGGCTTCTTCCATTGATGGAGATACGCCTTCCACAACACCAATTAAGATCAGGAATGTGATGGGGGTAAAGGATAAAACCTGAGCAATCCAAATTCCGGTCAGTCCGTACAGCCAACGGCTGGGTTCTAGCCCGAAAAGCGAAGCAAAAGCTTGAGTTGCGACACCTGTACGACCAAAGAGTAAAATCAGTGCCAAGCCAATGACAAATGGTGGTGTGATAATTGGGAGTATGGTGAGGAGGCGCAATCCTTTTTTAAATGGAAAGCCAGTTCGTGATGCTACCAGTGCAAAAGCCAGTCCCAATGTTGTGGAGCCAGCGGCTGTCATGATCGCGAGCCATAAAGTTCGCCAAGCGACCCCGCAGCGATTACCGCCAATAACGCAATCAAGGCTCCAGATTGAAGCGCCTTGTATATTTTCTATAAAACCATCGGGATTGAAAGAGCCGTCAAAATCCTGAACAGAACCTATGAACATGCTTAGCACAGGGTAGAATACAAAAGTCGCAACCAGTGCAACCAGTATAGCAATTGATGCGACGACAAATGCATCGCCTTTCATAACGCCGCGCTCAGCCAAACCGAAAGAAAAAATAAGAATAAAAGAAAGGCAGGCAAGGACCGCACCAGCACCAAATGCAGGCTGGCCTTCGTGAAGGGGTGAAAATAATGTCTCTAAGAAATTCCAGTTCCAACCGCTAAAGCCAATTGCCAAACCCTGAAAAACCATAAAAAACAGGCCAATAGCGCTGGAGTAAATCAAAACTTTAGGGCGCTTAATGGGCTCTAAAAACAGACGGGCACATATACAAAGCAGCATTAAGGCGGCGGCAATAATAAGCCACCAACGAGAGTAACTTATAATCTGTAATATTGCTGGGCCATCGGCGGGAGACGATAAAAAACCTGATAGCCAGCTCAGCTCAAAAAAGCCGTCTTCTACTCTGTACCAAGGCAAAAGAATGAAGGCAATGATGCCCATCGCCAGTACGATGTCCAGCCTTTGATTATGCTGTTTCATGAAAGTATCGGCCTTCTGATTTACACAAGTGCTGACCGCATTGTCTTGATAATGCGGTCATGCGATTGGTTTCAATTGCTTGAAATATCAGTTAGCAATAGCACCGATTTCTTTATCCCAGCGCTCGAGCAATTCTTTGCGTTTTGCGGGATCGCCATAGGTTTTGAAATCGTAATCGATCAGCTTTATATCTTCAAAACGTGGAGATTCTTTTGGAATTTCTGCCGATTTATTAGATGGAAGCTGGAAAGATTTTGCATCCTTCATTTTTGACTGTACATCCGCTGTGAGTGCCCAATCATACCATTTTTTGGCATTGTCCAGGTTTTTCGCCCCCTTGATGATGGACATAGAACCGATTTCATAGCCGGTGCCTTCACAAGGGCCGACGGTTTTAATGGGAAATCCTTCTGCGGTCATCGATACGGCATCATGCATAAAGACAATGCCGACTGCGTTTTCACCGCGCGCGGCTGATTTAACAGGCGCCGAGCCTGATTTAGTATATTGTGAAATATTCGCGTTGAGCTTTTTGAGATAATCGAAAGCTTCATCTTCGCCCATGATTTGAGCCAATGTAGCCAAAAGCGTATAGGCTGTGCCTGACGAATTTGGGTTGGCCATTTGGACTTCGCCTTTGAGCTCAGGATCAAGAAGGTCGGCCCAGCACTGAGGGATTTTCAAGTTCTTTTGTTCTATAAGATCTGTATTATAGCCCCATCCAAGTGTACCGGCATAGACGCCAACTGTTTTATAGTCCGAGCTTTCTGCTTGTTTTTGTGCCCAGTCATTTAATTCAGGGAGCAAATCGGACTTATATTCCTGCGTCAAGCCTTCTGCCGCCGCTTGCATATGCGGGTCGCCCGTGCCTGCCCACCAGATATCCGTTTTAGGATTACGCGCTTCTGCACGCACTTTTGCATAGGTCTCGCCGGAAGACAGGCGAACCATATTGACTTTAATATCTGTATCTTTTTCGAACATATTTTTCATTTGCTCGCAGATGACTACATCCGCCGAACAGATGACATTAAGGTTGCCTGCTGCGTGCGCAGACAATGCGAGTAAAGATGCCCCTGTGGTAAATGCCGCAAACATAAGTGCAGATCGCATGTTAACCTCCCAATTATACGGCGCCTCCACGCCGCTCGTTTTTATAACGAATGCATATTGTTGGGCGAAATACAGCCTCTGTCAATAAATAATAAAAACTTTATTCCAGAAGGAGGCAAAATGATTCAAATATTCCGTTTTGATGGGGAGGTGGAATAGATACTGTAAAGGTTACAGTAAATATATATTCTATAGGATTTTAATTGGTGCTCTCTATCAGGTAAGCTTTGAGATGCCTG
>CANQXU010000089.1 GCA_947627865.1 uncultured Paenochrobactrum sp.
GGCGTCAGCAGATTAAGCAATGGTATTGCCATAAATAATGCAATGAGCAATCCGGCTACAAAAACAGTGGTGCTATATTGTGAGCGCAGCGTTTTGGCGTCTTGTTCAGGGAGATAGCGCATAGCAGCAAACTCGAAATATTCCCGCCCGAGCAAATAGCCGTTTACGATAAAGAACACGAAAACATGCAGACCTGGCACGAAGAAACTGAATAAAGCCAAAATATTTGCAATAATCACGATAATTAAAAACTTGACCGATACGATCATGGCGCGGCCAAGCGGCAATGCATGTCCAGGCTCTTGATCAGGAAAATCCTTTTTCTCAACGAGTTCTGCAATATCGTCTAGAAATATACCCGCGATTAATGCGGTGATCGGTGCGATCAATAGCGCCAGCAAAAATGCCAGCCCCATGCCTAATATGATGGCGGCTATAAGGCCAAGCCATCCTGCCCATTCAGGAAAATTGGGGAGTAAAGGCGCGAACCAGCCCCACAAATATGAAAAAAATAACTGCCTGATTATAAGCCAGAGTGCAGCTAAACAAAGTAGCGTAAGACCAAGTGTCTTCCAGAATAATTGGCGGAACGGCTTGGTGAACAAATGTCTTGCAGCAGCATTGGCGGCAGAAAATATCATTAAATACGCTCCTTCCTGATATATAAACAGAAGATAGGAATGCGGGTTGAAATCAACAAGTAAAAACTTGTTCCTATTATCTGGATTACAGGCTAACTATAAGCACGCTTAAAGATTATATATTTTGCGAATATTAGGACATTAGCCAATCTTCAGACATTATTCTGAGGGTTAAAATACTAGATTCTAAACAACCGGGACATTCAGACAAGCTCATGGCGACTATCGACGTTGTTTGCATCGGAAATGCAATTGTAGATATCCTGACACGCACTGATGATGATTTTGTAACGCAGAACGGCATCATAAAAGGGGCGATGAACCTGATCGATGCTGAGCGGGCAGAGCTGCTCTATGAGCGCATGCCGCCTGCGATAGAAATGTCGGGTGGCAGTGCTGGTAATACAGCGGCAGGCGTTGCTAGTTTTGGCGGACGCGCGGCTTTTATAGGCAAGGTTGCTGCTGATCACTTGGGACGAGTCTTTGCCCATGATATTCGTGCGCAAGGTGTATCTTTTGATAGTCACCCGCTTGAAAATGATGCGCCTACGGCACGTTCGATGATTATGGTCACGCCTGACAGCGAGCGCTCGATGAACACCTATCTTGGTGCATGCGTTGAATTGGGGCCTGAAGATATTGAAACCTCAAAAATAACAGAAGCAAAACTAGTCTATTTCGAGGGCTATTTGTGGGATCCGCCACGTGCAAAAGAGGCCATTCGTTTGGCAGCAAAACTCGCACATGATCATAAACGCGAAGTTGCCATGACATTGTCCGATCCGTTCTGCGTTGATCGTTATCGTGATGAATTTCTGGAGCTGATGCGAACCGGAACAGTGGATATTGTTTTTGCCAATGAAGATGAAATTAAATCTTTATATCAAACTGATGATTTAGAAAGTGCTCTTGAGCAGGGCATCAGCGACTGTAAATTACTGATTGTTACGCGTTCTGAAAAAGGGGCCGTAGTGCTGAGTAAATCAGAACGTGTCTCTGTACCCGCCATTGAAATTGAAGAGCTGACTGATACAACAGGTGCAGGGGATCTGTTCGCTGCTGGCTTCCTCTATGGTTATACGAATGGTCGAACGCTGAAAGATAGCGCGCATCTGGGCGCTCTTGCAGCGGGTATAGTCATCCAGCAAATTGGCCCGCGTCCGCAGGTTAGTTTGAAAATAGCGGCACAAACTGCCGGACTGATCTGATCTTCAATCTATGAGATAAAAATAGGGCTGCATATCCGGCAGCCCTTTATCGATCATTTAATCATCATGTGGCACGATGCCGTCACGCTCGAGTTCCTTTGTCGTGCGCCCACGCTTGGCATGGTAATTGGGCAGTTTCCAACCAAAGAGTAAAGCACCACCTCTGACCAAAAAAGCGATGAGTGTTGCAGGCACTGCACTGTAAAGAGGATTCTCGGTTAAAGACCATAGAGCAACATAAGCTGCCGCTCCCGCCAAAGCGGCAGATATATAAATCTCCCGTCGCATCAGTACTGAGGGTTCCCCAGCCACCATATCGCGCATGATGCCGCCAAGTGTGGCCGTAAAAATACCCATGACAATAGCAATGGAGGGGCCAAAACCAAGGCTTAACCCCTTGGCTGCACCCATTGTTGCAAACATGGCCATCCCGATAGCATCCAGCCACAACAAAGCGCGGTATCGTGACTCTATCTTGTGCGCAATAAGATAAACAAGAATTGCCGCAGCGGTGCCGATGAGAAGATAGGTGGGATCTTTAACCCAAATGACCGGAGTGTCGCCCAAGATGACATCACGGACAGTACCGCCGCCAAAACCGGTAATATTGGCGAGAAAAATAAAACCAATAATATCAAGCTGGCGTCTTGAAGCCGCTAAGGCTCCCGTTGCCGCAAAAACAAAAACGCCGGCAAAATCTAAGAATAAAATAATGGACATAAGTGAACTCCGATAAAATGGAGATCAGCGTGTAGCCCGTGAAACTATCCGGAATTTCATCATCACTTTGATAATAGTGATGGTCACGACTGATAAAAGTTTTTGTGCCTTGGCTTTCCAAGCATGAATATGGCGCCATACTGAGCAAAATAGCAATGTTTTTGGTCGCTATTATGTCAGTTGATGCAAAGAACCGGCACGGGCAAATGCCAGCGCCGGTTCAAACTCAGACAATAATTTAATTTATGCTTCAGGCGTTGTTTCAGTTTCCGGGGTAACCACTTTCGGGGCGCCTTTGGAAACACCAACCATGGCCGGACGCAGAACGCGATCGCCGATTGCATAGCCAGTCTGCACAACCTGAACGACCGTGTTGTTTGGCAGGTCTGGATTTGGAACTTCAAACATTGCCTGATGGAAGTTCGGATCGAAACGCTGACCTTCCGGCTCAAGCTTAGTCACACCATGGCGCTCAAGTGCGAGCAACATGGAGCGCTCGGTCATTTCTACGCCATCCGCAAGTGCTTTTACATTTGCGTCTGTTTCCAAAGTTTCGGGTGCAATTGCATCAAGTGCACGGCGAAGATTGTCAGAAACCGAAAGCATGTCGCGGGCAAAATTGGTGACTGCATATGTTTTGGCGTCAGCAACATCGCGCTGCGTGCGTTTACGCAGATTTTCCATATCCGCTGCGATACGCAGAACCTGATCTTTGATTGCCGCATTTTCTTCAATCAGCTGTTCGATACGGCTGTTTTCTGCTGCTGCCGCCGCCGCCAAATCATCTTCGGCAGCTTCAGTGGCTGCGTCCGCCTTGCGTGACTTCAAGAAATCGTCAGCCGCTTTTTTCAGCGCTTCTCGATCTCTCGGGTTGTTCATGTCACGATTGTCAAGATCGGGTTTGTCATGTGTGTTATTTTCGTTGCTCATTTCTGCTTTCCGTCTTGAAAGGATTACTTTGTACGGATATCGAGTGCCGGTACATGAAAATCAAGGTTAAATTTAGCTGTTCGCGGATAAAATGCTTTGTAGCTCAAATATAGTTGTGTTTATCCGGTAATTTAACATCTAACGTAGTAAGCGTGATACGATCTGTGCGGTATAATCCACCATGGGTACGATGCGTGCATAATTTAAACGTGTCGGTCCGATTATGCCTAATGCGCCGACAATGCGCTGTTCTGCGTCACAATAGGGCGCAACGATTAAAGACGAGCCAGAAAGCGAAAATAATTTATTTTCAGATCCAATAAAAATACGCACACCCGATCCGGTTTCTGCCAGATTTAGCAGTTGTATCATGCCGTCTTGAGTTTCCAAATCATCAAACAACAAGCGTAGCCGCTCAATATCTTCTTGCGCATGAATATTTTCCAGCAAGTTTGCGCGACCTCGCACAATAAGCTTGGTGGGTAAGTCGGAATTGCTGCCGCTCCAAACCGCAAGCCCATCTTCAACCAAGCTCTGTGATAAGCTATCCAGTTCTTGCTTGGTTACATCTTTCAAGGTTTTCAGCTCTGTTTGTGCTTCTTGAAGAGTGCGGCCTTGAATATGGGCATTGAGATAATTGCTAGCCTCTAAAAGTTGCGAGGCACTGATACCATTGGGCAGTTCAAGGACGCGATTTTCCACATCACCATTTTGCATGACAAGAACCGCAAGCGCGCGTTTGGGATCAAGTCTGACAAATTCTATATGTTTAAGAGCGCCTTCAGCTTTGGTGGTTAAAACGAGCCCCGCCCCACGTGATAGGCCTGATAGAACCTGACTGGCTTCGGTCAAAACACCTTCAATCGAGTTGTGTCCATCAGCTTTAATCTGCGCTTCAATGGTTTTGCGTTCATCAGGTGGCAAGTCGCCAACTTCCATAAATGCATCAACAAAAAAACGTAGTCCAATTTGTGTTGGAAGACGACCAGCAGAAACATGGGGCGCATAGATGAGGCCGAGCTGCTCCAGATCACTCATAACATTGCGGATAGTGGCTGGTGATAAGGCATGGGGCAGCAAGCGCGATAAATTGCGTGAGCCAACTGGCTCTCCGTCATTCATATAATTTTCGACAATCCGGCGAAATATCTCGCGCGAGCGCTGGTCGAGCGAGTTCAATGTTTCTAAAGCTGCAGGTTTCATAATATTACACTGAACCTTCTGATATATACGCTGTACGAAGCTCTCTCTTACTGCTCAATCGATCATATGCTCCGAGTAAAATTCATAAGCCCGTCCGGCTTATCTTGATAGATTTGGTTATAAAATATTGTTTTTTCAACCATTCGTGCCCAATCGAAGCGTCTTTAGCCGTTCAGTTCTTATTTCACACACAATAGCAATTTAACGAGGTATGAGGAAATAGCTTTCTATTTTGGCTGTTAGTGCATAGTAAGTCTTATCTTATCAAGTTGAAACGAGGTTATTTATGCGTCCTTCCAATCGTGCGGCAGATGAAATGCGCGCAGTTTCTTTTGAGCGTGGTGTTTCAAAACACGCAGAAGGTTCTTGTCTGGTAAAGTTTGGCGATACACATGTTTTGTGTACGGCAAGCCTTGAAGAAAAAGTGCCCGGATGGATGCGTAATAGCGGCAAAGGCTGGGTAACAGCAGAATATGGCATGCTTCCACGTTCTACAGGCGACCGTATGCGCCGTGAAGCTTCTAGCGGTAAACAAGGCGGACGCACTCATGAAATCCAGCGTCTGATCGGCCGTTCACTGCGTGCTGTCGTTGATATGCAGGCTTTAGGCGAGTTTCAGATTACTGTTGATTGCGATGTGATTCAGGCTGATGGTGGTACGCGTACGGCTGCGATCACCGGTGCATGGGTCGCTCTGCATGAGTGCCTGAGCTGGATGGAAGCAAGGCAGATGGTGCGTGTCGAGAAAGTGCTGAAGGATCATGTCGCAGCAGTTTCATGTGGTATTTATGAAGGCGTTCCGGTTTTAGACTTGGACTATCCGGAAGATTCAGCCGCTCAGACAGATGCAAACTTTGTTATGACAGGTGCTGGCGGTATTGTTGAAATTCAAGGAACAGCAGAAGGTGAGCCATTCTCAGAGGAAGAGTTCAACAAGCTGATGGGGCTGGCACGTTCAGGTATCAGCCGTCTGGTTTCTCTGCAGAAAATGGCGATCGCTTAAAGGTCTATTGATGAAGGCGCCACGCATATTGGAAACTGCGCTCTATGTTCGCGATATCGCTGAGGCAGTACAGTTCTATTCTGATATTCTCGGACTTGAACTGGTGCGCGAGAGCAGTGAACGAAATGCGTTTTTCCGATGTGGCGATGGAATTTTACTCTTGTTCAAAGCGGACGAAACATTAAAACCCGCTTTGAACGCTGATTTTGCTGTTCCAGTACATGGTACATATGGCCCGGGACATATTTGTTTTGCTGCATCGCGTGATGAATTATCCGCGTGGCGTCAATATTTGATTGATCATGGCATTGCCATTGAACAGGAACTCAAATGGCCCAATGGGGCGCATTCACTTTATTTTCGCGATCCTTCCGGCAATTCGCTGGAATTTGGCGAACCAAAATTATGGGCATAAGGCTTTAAGGATTTGTGATGAGGCAGTTAGAAAAAGGCAAATTGGTTGTAGCAACACATAATGCAGGTAAGCTTGCAGAATTTGCTGATCTGATCGGGCCCTTTGGTTTCGAAATGCAGTCTGCTGGTGAACTTGGGTTGCCGGAACCTGCTGAAACCGGCACAACTTTTGAAGAAAATGCTTATATCAAAGCATTCGCTGCGGCCTCTGCCACGGGCTTACCGTCATTATCTGATGATTCTGGTTTAATCGTGGATGCTTTGGATGGTGATCCAGGTGTCTATACAGCTGACTGGGCACAAAAAGAGGATGGTAGCCGTGACTTTGCTATGGCTATGCAGAAGGTTGAAGATAAGCTACAAGAAAGATCTGCAATTAAAACTGAACAACGCACTGCGCGGTTCGTCTCTGTGATTTGTCTGGCATGGCCTGATGGGCATGCGGATTATTATCGCGGCGAAGTTGAAGGTCATATGGTATGGCCGCCACGAGGAGCGCTTGGCTTTGGGTTTGATCCGTCTTTCCAGCCGCAGGGTTATTCAAAAACCTTTGGCGAAATGACGGCCACAGAAAAGCATGGCTGGAAGCCTGGTGACGTGGATGCCCTCTCACACCGTGCACGTGCTTTCCAAAAATTTGCGACTATGGCATTGGAAACTTTAGAAGCGTAATAATAACGACTATGAATAATCTCGCTAAAACCAATCTGATCACTACTGCAAGCGGTGAAGATGCCTTCGGCATTTATCTTCATTGGCCGTTTTGTATGGCAAAGTGCCCCTATTGTGACTTCAACAGTCATGTGCGGCATCAGCCAGTTGATCAACAGCGTTTTGCAGCCGCATTTAACCGCGAAATGGACACATTGCGCCAGCGCACCGGTTCTCAAACGGTTACAAGTATTTTTCTTGGAGGCGGCACCCCATCTTTAATGGAGCCGGAAACGGTTGCATCTTTGCTTGATGGTATCGCCAGAAACTGGAATGTGGCCGAGAATATCGAAGTAACACTCGAAGCCAATCCAACAAGTGTGGAGGCCAATCGTTTTCGTGGCTATCGTGCCGCTGGCGTTAACAGAGTTTCACTTGGCGTTCAGGCTTTAAACGATGCTGATTTGCGCCGTCTGGGACGGCTGCATTCTGTGGACGAAGCCAAAGTTGCCATTTCTCTGGCGCGAGAAATTTTTCCGCGTTTGTCTTTCGATTTGATCTATGCCCGCCCTGATCAGTCCGTTGAAAGCTGGCGAGATGAATTAAGACAGGCTGTTGACTTGGCAGCTGATCATTTGTCTCTCTATCAGCTCACCATTGAGGAAGGCACGCAGTTTTACAATCTGTGGAAGGCGGGAAAGCTTGTTACGCCGGATCCGGAGCATTCCGCTGTTCTTTATCAGGAAACGCAGGAAATCACTGCGGAACTCGGCCTGCCGGCTTATGAAATATCCAATCATGCGGTAGCAGGCGCAGAATCTCAGCATAACCTCGTTTATTGGCGTTATGGGCAATATGTCGGGGTAGGGCCGGGCGCGCATGGCAGATTCGTCGAAAATGGAACCCGCAGTGTGACCATCACAGAAAAGCATCCCGAGACTTGGCTGGAGCGCGTTGAACGCGACGGACACGGAATAAATGAGGAAGAATATCTCAACCGTGAACAGGAAGGCGATGAATATCTGATGATGGGGCTGAGACTGCGCGAAGGTATTGATCTGGAGCGCTATGAGCGCCTTGCTGGCCGCAAGGTCAATGAGCAACGCTTATTGCAGCTTTTCGAAGACAAATTACTTGAGCCTGTTAATGCGACAACTATTCGTGCGACACCGGAAGGAGCCTTGCTGCTCAATTCATTGGTTGCAGATCTTGCTCTATAAACACATTATTGCGTGATAAGCCGTAATAACTGAATTTAGAAAGTGCCAGCCTTGGCAGAGATGTCTGAAAATAAACGCGAATATGTAATCAGTGACACCGTGATGCGCGCGCGTCCTCTGGAGCCTGCACTCTATATTGTTGCAACGCCGATTGGTAATCTCGGCGATATGACATTGCGAGGGCTGGAGGTGCTGGCGGGTGCAGATATTGTTGCTTGCGAAGACACGCGCGTCACACGCATATTGTTGGATCGCTATGGTATCCGTCGGCGCTGTTATGCCTATCATGAGCATAATGCAGCCGAAGTGGGGCCAAAGCTGGTTGCAGCATTGGAAGAAGGCAAGTCGGTAGCCTTGGTGTCGGATGCAGGAACGCCATTGGTTTCTGATCCGGGCTTTCGCTTGGTCAATGAAGTTCGCAAGCTGGATTTGCGGGTTGTGCCGGTACCAGGCGCATCGGCAAGCCTCACTGCCTTGATGGCGGCTGGCCTTCCGACAGATCAATTTATGTTTTGTGGGTTTTTACCATCCAAGCAGGGGCAGCGGCGCAGTAAATTGGAAGCTTTGGCCAATATTGATGCAACATTGATCTTTTTTGAGTCGCCCAATCGCAGTGCTGCGACCTTGGCGGATATGGTCGAAATATTTGGATCCGATCGCGAAGCTGCTTTATGTCGTGAACTCACTAAAGCTTATGAAACTGTGGTCACTTTGCCCTTGGGAGAGCTGGCTGAAGAGTTTGATGGGGAAGACCGTATTCGAGGAGAAGTGGTTTTGTTGGTCGGACCGCCGCTTGGAAATCAAACTTCATCTGATCCCGAGGATGTTGACAGGCTTTTGCTCTCGCTTTCGTCAGAAATGGCACCTTCAAAGGCTGCCGGTGAGGCAGCCAAAATGACGGGTTTGCAAAAATCTGACCTTTACCGGCGCTTGATGGAATTAAAGGGCGCATAATGAACAGGTTGCGGGAAAAACGACAACGTGCTTTTTCCCGTGGCCATCATGCCGAAACCTTGGCAGCACTCTATTTGATGCTCAAAGGCTATCGCATAGTCGAGCGCAGATACCGCACAAAGCTTGGCGAAATTGATATCATTGCCCGTCGTTTTTCCCAAATTCTGATTGTTGAGGTGAAAGCGCGCAGTGAAATTGAAACTGCGATGCATGCAGTATCTGCAACATCTCAAAGAAGAATTGAAGCTGCTGCTGATTTATGGCTTGCCCGTCAAAAAAACTGGTCAAAATTGTCATTGCGTTTTGATGTTATCATCACGCAGCCTTGGCGCTGGCCTAAGCATTATCCGGCTTATTTTACAGCCAGATATTAATCATTTTCACACATCTGAGTGATGCCAAGATTAAGCCTTTTATTTCTGTACCTCTTTGGTGTAGAGCTTGGGGCTTAGTGAAAGGAACGCGATATGATCCGCCATATTGTCTTTTTTAGCGTCAAGCAAGGACATGATATTGATGTTGTCCATGAAGGGCTTGAGCGCTTGTCGGCCATTCCCCATGCTGACTTTTTTGAAGTACTGCGTAACCGCAAAGTTGATCCGATGTGCGATAATGTCGATCTGGTCGTTTATGCTGAATTTAAAGATGAAGAAGCATTATTCGCTTTTAAAGCCGATCCGATTTATGACCTGACAACGCAATATGTCCGCCCGATGCGCGAAATGCGCTATTCAGCGGATGTTTTGACACCAAAGAACTCTTAAAATACTTCATATTTGATGATAAAGCGGGCGCCATTTGATCCCATCGGATCAACGAAACTGCAATGGCAGCCCGCCAAAAAGATCGAAATTTTCAGTTTTTGCTGGGCTTTCAAGATTAAGCAATATTTGCTTGGTCCTTATGCCACCATTGGCAGAAAAACCACCTGTTTTTCCGTCGCGACCTAATATGCGATGGCAGGGGACAATGATTGGCCACGGATTTTGGCCTAAAGCATTGCCGACCGCTTGGGCTGCTCTGGGCTGGCCGATGGCTTTCGCCACCTCACCATATGTGGTCGTCTCTCCACATTTTAAGAGTAAAATATTGCGATATATTTTCTGGTTGAAATCAGAGATATGCTGCCAATCGAGTGGGGCATCAATAAAGCTGACCTGTTGCCCGTGTAAAAGTTGATGGATTTGATTGATAATTTTTTCGATATAGACGGGTATTGTGTCTGCTCTTTTATCTGATGCTGATAAGCGGTTTTGACGAATCTTGTCTTCCTTCTCCGGATTAATCACCAGAGCAGTCAGGCCAATCTCATTCCAATGCAGGCTGCAAGACCCGATTTTAGTTTGAAAATGTGTATAATTAGCCATAGATAATTACTCATTTTGCGTCTGAATTGCTTTTTTCACTGATTATGCCGCTTGTCCTATTATCTGACTATTGAAGCCACATGAAAAGCGTGATTGTGTTAATTCAAATGGCGCTGTCATTAAGGGATTAATATCCGATATAGGCAGAAACAGCTTATTTTGATATGAGAGGTTCTAAAGAGCTTTCGTGGAATAAGCAGCGCATGACGGCAATGCCTGATTTTTGAATGGCGGTAGCAAGGAAATACTAATGGATGATTATGAAAAATATGCAACCGGCCTGTTGATCGTTTTCGGCGCACTGATTATTGGCGGGTTAATGACGGTAAATCTGGTCGTTTATGACAAGCCGGGTTTTCTCTTCGCGCTTGGTGCGGCTGTGGTTGCTTGGTTTTCAGCGTTTGCGGTTCTATTTGACCGACCACGCATTTATGGCTTGTTATTGGCGATAGCCATTGGCTTGGTGGGAGCGTCTATTGGCGCTTATGTTACCTGATATTAA
>CANQXU010000090.1 GCA_947627865.1 uncultured Paenochrobactrum sp.
ATTGATAATGCTTATACCGAACTGGCAGTCCGGACACTGCATGGTGTATACGGGCTTGATAAATAAAAATTAAATTACAGCTGCGCTTCTTTATTGATTAAAAAAAGCGCAGCTATAAAATGCCTGAATAAGTTCAGCTATATCAGACGCTCGACATATAGATATGACTTAAACTTACATGCTGATTTGATCTTGAGTGATCAGGCAGCACTATCAAGGAGCATGCAGCTACCATGGTTGAATTGACAACCGGTCCCCGCGTTCTGCTCAGGCGACTTCGCGCGTTAATGGCCGAAGCGCTCGAACCACAGGAACGTCTTAACCGGATTGTTAAGGAAATAGCCCAAAATATGGTGGCAGAGGTTTGCTCCTTCTATATTTTGCGCAATGATGGTGTTCTGGAGCTTTTTGCGACTGAGGGGCTCAATCCGCAGTCAGTGCATCAGGCACAATTGCGTTTAGGCCAAGGACTGGTCGGTACGATTGCAGCCAGTACCAATGCTCTCAACTTAACGGATGCGCAGGCGCATCCCGCTTTCGCATATTTACCGGAAACCGGTGAAGAAGCCTATAATTCATTTCTGGGCGTTCCTGTCTTAAGGGCTGGTCGCACATTGGGTGTTTTGGTCGTCCAGAATAAAACCAAGCGCGTTTATCGCGATGACGAGCTGGAAGCCCTTGAGACAACCGCAATGGTTCTGGCTGAAATTATTGCCAGTAGTGATGGCGGATGGCTTGAACGTCCCGGGCTGGAACTCGATTTGGGACGGCCTATTAGTTTTAATGCGCTTGGATTTAATGAGGGTGTCGGGCTTGGGCATGTTGTTCTGCATGAACCTCGTATCGTCGTTACCGACCTTTTTAATGAAGATAGCGCTGCCGAGATTATCCGGCTTGAAAATGCGATTAATTCGCTGCGCCTTTCAATCGACAATATGCTGGAACGGCGCGAAGTCGCTTCTGAGGGCGAGCATCGCGATGTTTTGGAAGCCTACCGGATGTTTGCCCATGATCGTGGATGGGTAAGGCGACTTGAAGAGGCAATCAATAATGGCTTAACAGCAGAGGCTGCTGTTGAGAAAGTACAAAGCGATACACGTGCCCGCATGATGCAGATGACCGACCCTTATATGCGGGAGCGGATGTCTGATTTTGATGATCTTGCCAATCGTTTGATGCGCCAGTTGATGGGCCATGATGCCAAGACTATTGCGGAAACTCTGGTTAAAGATGCCATTATAATTGCGCGCTCCATGGGAGCTGCCGAACTGCTCGACTATCCGCGGGAGCGCCTACGCGGTGTTGTGCTGGAAGACGGATCAGCCACCAGCCATGTGGTCATCGTTGCGCGCGCTATGGGAATACCAGTGGTCGGGCAGGTCAAAGGCGTTGTTGCCATGGCCGAAAATAATGATGCAATTATCATTGATGGTGACGACGGCACTGTGCATTTACGCCCCCAACAGGACGTTGAAGGCGCATATGCGGAAAAAGTTCGGTTTAGAGCGAAAAGACAAAAGCTTTTCAAAGAGTTGCGGAATAAACCGGCAGTCACCAAAGATGGTGTTGATATTACGCTTTTGATGAATGGCGGTTTGCTGGTTGATTTACCGCAGCTTGAAGCATCAGGCGCTGAAGGCATCGGACTTTTTCGCACTGAGCTACAATTCATGATTGCCTCGACTTTTCCAAAGGCAGAGCAGCAGGAACGTTTATACCGCTCGGTGCTTGAGGCGGCAAAAGATAAACCTGTTACTTTCAGAACCCTCGATGTTGGCGGTGATAAAATATTACCCTATTTTCGCTCAACGGGGCAGGAAGAAAACCCTGCCATGGGGTGGCGCGCTATCCGCCTGACATTGGATCGTCCGGGGTTGATGCGCACACAGTTGCGGGCATTATTGAAGGCTGCGGGTGGCAAAGAATTGCGCTTGATGTTGCCGATGGTAACGGAAGTTGCAGAAATTTGGACGGCACGGCAAATCATTGAACGCGAAGTCAAACATTTGTCGCGGTTTGATTATGTGTTGCCTTCGCGCGTTAAAGTTGGCGCTATGATCGAGGTGCCGGCACTACTTTGGCAATTGGATGAGTTTATGGAAGCCGTTGATTTTGCCTCCGTCGGCTCTAATGATCTGTTCCAATTTTTAATGGCTGTTGATCGTGGCAACTCATTGATTGCAGATCGCTATGATCAGCTTTCTCCGGCATTTTTGCGTGTGTTACGCCATATTGTGCTTGTTTCAGAGCGCCATCAAACACCTGTTACTTTATGTGGTGAAATGGCCGGACGCCCTTTAACTGCTATGACTTTGATTGCGCTGGGTTTTAAATCCATTTCTATGTCTCCAGCATCTATCGGACCGGTTAAATCCATGTTGCGTGAACTCAATATGGCGCAACTCAATCAGCATCTGAATGAAGAGCTGGATAAGCATAATGAGGCGCATTCTTTGCGCGACAGCATGCTGCGGTTTGCTAAAGATAATAATATCCCATTGTAGCTGATCTCTTACGGATCAGTTTTGCGTGGCGTTTCATTGACAGTGTCCGCCATTTATCGAATGTAAATTTTACCATCAGGAATAACTATGATTGCTTTGCCTCAAGACCGTATGGATCAGCTTTTGAAGCGTTTTGCGCTGATCGAAAGTCAGATGGCGCAAAATCCGGATTCTGAAACTTATGTTAAATTGGCTTCTGAATATTCAGAGCTTGAAGACGTTGTTCATAAAATCCGCGAACTCACGAGCGTGCGCAGTGAAATTGCGGATTTGATTTCAATGCGTGATGATTCTGCTGTGGATGCGGAAATGCGCGCTTTGGCGTCAGAAGAACTTCCCGATGCGCAAAATCGAGCTGCCGAGCTTGAGCAGGAAGTCCAGATTCTATTGTTGCCTAAAGATGCGGCAGACGAGAAAAATGCTATTCTCGAAATTCGGGCTGGTACTGGCGGTTTGGAAGCAGCTTTGTTCGCGGGCGATTTGTTCCGCATGTATGAACGCTATGCAGCTGAGAGAGGCTGGCGGGTCGAAATGATTTCAGTCAGCGACGGTGATGCGGGCGGTTATAAGGAAATCATTGCCATGATTTCCGGCAAGGGCGTGTTCTCTAAATTGAAATTTGAATCCGGAGTTCATCGTGTACAGCGTGTGCCGGAGACCGAGGCTGGCGGACGTATTCATACATCGGCTGCCACAGTTGCGGTTTTGCCGGAAGCAGCTGATATTGATATCGAAATTCGTAATGAAGATATCCGTATCGATACTATGCGCGCTTCTGGCGCTGGTGGTCAGCACGTTAATACGACCGACTCGGCTGTACGTATTACACATATTCCAACTGGTGTTATGGTGGTTCAGGCTGAAAAATCCCAGCATCAGAACCGTGCAAGAGCAATGCAAATTTTGCGGGCCAGATTGTTTGATTTGGAGCGACAAAAGGCCGAAAGCGAACGATCTGAAGCCCGCCGCAGCCAAGTCGGCTCCGGCGACAGATCAGAGCGTATCAGGACTTATAATTTTCCGCAGGGACGTGTTACAGACCACCGCATTAATCTGACACTATACAAGCTTGATCGTGTCATGGAAGGTGAAATGGACGAGCTGATTGATGCGTTGATATCTGACCATCAAACGGCATTATTGACTGGTATGAGTGATCAATAATGGTTCTTCTTGGCAGTCTATTACAAAGAGCCAAGTTAGCGCTTCAGGCGAGTGGTTCGCAAACACCTGATCTTGATGTTCGGTTGCTTGCAGAGGCTTCACTCGATGTGTCCACGCTTGATATGGTTGTCCGGCCGGATTTAGAGATTAGCGCAATATCGGCTGAGCGCTTTGAAACTATGATGGCCAGAAGATTAAAAGGTGAGCCTGTTCATCGTATCTTAGGGGAGCGGGAGTTTTACGGGCTAACTTTCAAACTATCGGCTGCGACCTTGGAGCCAAGGCCTGATACAGAGGCCCTGATTGATCTGGTGCTGCCATATTTGAGAGACATAGCGGGGCAAAAAACTGCACCTGAAATCCTTGATATGGGAACTGGCACAGGCGCAATTGCTGTAACATTGCTGCATGAAGTTAAAAATGCGGAAGCAGTTGCTGTTGATATTTCGGAGCAAGCGCTGGAGACGGCTACGCAGAATGCGGAGCGTTCCGGCGTGGCAACACGCTTTAAAGCTTTGCATAGCGACTGGTTTAAAAATGTAAGCGGGCAATTTGATATGATTGTTTCTAACCCGCCTTATATACCCCATCATGAAATTGCCGCACTTTCATGCGATGTAAGAGAATATGATCCTTTTATCGCTCTTGATGGCGGGAAGGACGGGCTTGATTTTTATCGGTCACTTGCACTGAATGCAGTTAATCACTTATATAAAAATGGTATGGTTTGCGTGGAAATAGGAGCAGGCCAACACAGTGATGTTGAAGCTATTTTTTCAGAGCAAGGCTTGCAGCTGATAGAAACAATGCGGGATTTGGGCGGGCATGAGCGAGCAATGATCTTTAAATTACGCTCATGAGACAATAAAATGCTTTACCAAAAACAAATAATGAAGATTTTCGCGTAAATTTGAGGCTATCTATAAAAAAAACGCTTGGAATTTGTGACGAAGCTGTCTAGTTTGCAAACACCGTCCAAAGCCAGAAAGTTGTAGGCTGCTTCGCTTGAAGCAGATATGCGGGAGATTTTAATGTCCCCGCTGGCTTAGACGATACAATGAATTCAGAGCAATTAAGAAAGAACGGGAGTGTTGGGTACGCTTCCTTTTGAGCTCAAAATAGGTGGCCTGCGAATATTATTTGCGTAGGTCTATAATGCCCTTAATCTAATAAAGAGATGAATATGAGGCCAGCACAGCAGAACAGGCGCATGCGTGGACGGGGAAATAACAATAATAATAACAATAATAACCGTAAGGGTCCTAATCCCTTAACACGTAACTATGAAAGTAATGGTCCGGATGTTAAAATCCGGGGGAATGCCCAGCATATCGCAGAAAAATATGTAGCATTAGCCCGCGACGCCCAGGTCTCAGGAGATCGGGTTATCGCTGAAAATTACCTTCAACACGCAGAACATTACACTCGTATCATTCTCGCAGCTCAGGCGCATTTTAATACCCAGCAGATTCAGCGTGAGGAACAATTTGAGGAAGACGGTGAAGAAAGCTCTTCTGCCGTGCAACAATCAAATACTGATCAACCGCATGATAGTGCGAATGAACCACAGCCGGTCATCGAAGGTACGCCTGCGGAAGTGGTGTTCAGTGAAGATGGCCATAGCTCAACAGAGCAGCCTCGTAATCATAATAACCGAGATCCGCGCCGTAATAATATGCGTCTGCGCCGTCCTCGTTTTGATGCACAAGCGCATGCAATGCAGGCAGCTGTAAATAATGATCCGGCAAGAGCCGAACAGCCGCAGCCGGAAATTTCACAGCGTTCGGTTGAAAACCAGCAGCCGGACATCGTACAAGTTGGAACTGAACAGCCACAAGAAGCGCAGCCGGATCGCCGTCCTGTAGCTGAGGTTGCTGCAAAAGAACCAATTTTTACCACGACGGTTGATGCAACTGAAGACGCTGCTGCCGAAAAGCCGGTTAGACCGCGTACCCGTGCAGTTCGCGCAAAGCCTGTAGAAGACGAGAATGCAGAAGCGCCAATCCGTCGTCGTCCTGGCCGCCCACGCAGGGTTAAAGCGCCGGAAGATGAGGTTGCACAAGATGTTAAAGAAGTCGGAGACGCCTGATTAAGGTTGGACGATAATTTTATCATCTTGGATCATTGGCAGTATATGTTGGTTTGTACTGTTTAAATCTTTAAAAAAGCGGGGTTACTTAGCCTCGCTTTTTTTTATTGAGAGAAAATCTGATTATATTGCAACCAACACTCTTGTCGAACGTTCAGTCTGTTACCATATCACATTAAGAATGAGCTTGCCTTATTAGGGAGCTCGTCACCAAAAATCTGTCCGGTGCCTTCAGGGCCGGAAGTGAAGGAGACACTTATGAATATCGAAAAATACACAGAACGGGTTCGGGGCTTTATCCAGTCAGCGCAGACATTTGCGCTCTCCGCTGGTAATCAGCAATTTACACCGGAACATTTACTAAAAGTTTTAGTCGATGATGATGAAGGCTTAGTTGCATCACTGATCGAACGTGCTGGCGGACGTATCCAAGATGTCCGGATGGGGCTGCAGACTGCACTGAATGCTTTGCCGAAAGTATCGGGCGGGAATGAGCAGCTCTATTTATCACAGCCATTAGCAAAGGTTTTCTCTACAGCTGAAGAGCTCGCCACAAAAGCGGGAGACAGTTTTGTAACTGTTGAACGTTTGTTGCAGGCGCTCGCTATGGAAAAAACTGCAAAAACATCTGAAATCCTGACCAATGCGGGTGTGACTGCAACGGCGTTGAATAAAGTCATCAATGATATGCGCAAAGGTAGAACTGCGGATTCGGCATCTGCAGAAAGCAATTATGATGCATTGAAAAAATATGCTCGTGATCTGACTGAAGATGCACGTTCGGGTAAGCTGGATCCGGTTATTGGCCGTGATGATGAAATCCGCCGCACAATTCAGGTTCTGTCACGCCGCACAAAAAACAATCCTGTGTTGATTGGTGAACCGGGCGTGGGTAAAACTGCGATTGCCGAAGGTCTGGCCTTGCGTATTGTGAATGGCGATGTGCCAGAAACACTAAAAGACAAGCAATTGATGGCACTCGATATGGGTGCATTGATTGCAGGCGCTAAATATCGTGGTGAATTTGAAGAGCGTCTTAAAGCAGTTCTGAATGAAGTTCAGTCTGCTGCGGGCCAGATCGTACTCTTCATTGATGAAATGCATACACTTGTGGGCGCAGGTAAAAGCGATGGTGCAATGGATGCGTCTAATCTGCTCAAACCTGCTTTGGCGCGTGGTGAGTTGCATTGCGTTGGTGCCACCACTCTGGAAGAATATCGTAAATATGTTGAAAAAGATGCAGCTCTTGCCCGTCGCTTTCAGCCTGTCTTTGTTAATGAACCCACAATTGAAGACACGATTTCTATTCTGCGCGGTTTAAAAGAAAAATATGAGCAGCATCATAAGGTCAGGGTCTCTGATAGTGCGCTTGTAGCAGCAGCAACTTTATCCAACCGCTATATCACAGATCGTTTCTTGCCTGATAAAGCCATTGATCTTGTGGATGAAGCAGCATCACGGTTGCGTATGCAGGTTGATTCGAAGCCGGAAGAACTGGACGAGATTGATCGTCGTGCGATGCAGTTGAAAATTGAACGCGAGGCTCTTCGGGTTGAAACAGACGCCGCATCAAAAGATCGTTTGCTGAAGCTTGAAAAAGAACTGGCTGATCTGGAAGAGGAATCTGCGGATCTTACTGCAAAATGGCAGGCCGAAAAGCAGAAGCTTGGCCATGCAGCTGATTTAAAACGCGATTTGGAAGAAGCAAGAAATGCTTTAGCCATTGCGCAGCGGACAGGCGAGTTTCAAAAGGCTGGCGAATTAGCCTATGGTACAATTCCTCAGTTGGAAAAGCAGCTTGTTGAAGCCGAAAATCAAGACGATCATGATGCGGGTTCCTTGCTTGAAGAAACCGTTACACCGGACCATATTGCCCATATAATTTCACGTTGGACGGGGATTCCTGTCGATCGTATGCTTGAAGGTGAGCGTGAGAAATTATTGCGCATGGAAGATGAGATCGGCAAGCGGGTTGTTGGTCAGGGTGAAGCTGTACAGGCTGTTTCGAAAGCGGTTCGCCGTGCGCGTGCCGGCTTGCAAGATCCAAACCGTCCAATTGGTTCCTTCATTTTCTTAGGGCCAACTGGTGTGGGTAAAACAGAACTTACCAAAGCACTGGCATCTTTCTTGTTTTCTGATGATACGGCCATGGTTCGAATTGATATGTCGGAGTTCATGGAGAAGCATTCTGTTTCACGCTTGATCGGCTCACCTCCGGGCTATGTCGGCTATGAAGAAGGCGGCGTGCTAACTGAAGCTGTACGTCGTCGTCCATATCAGGTGATCTTGTTTGACGAGATTGAAAAAGCGCATCCGGATGTGTTCAACGTTCTGTTGCAGGTACTTGATGACGGGCGATTGACTGACGGTCAGGGACGTACAGTGGATTTCCGCAATACACTGATTATTATGACCTCAAATTTAGGGGCAGAATATTTGGTCAACTTGCAGGATGATGAGGATGTTGACAGTGCTCGTGAGGATGTCATGGCAGTTGTACGGTCTTCTTTCCGGCCTGAATTCTTAAACCGTGTGGACGAAATTATATTGTTCCATCGTCTGCGCCGTCAGGATATGGGGTCAATTGTAGATATCCAGATGGAAAGATTGCAGAAGCTGTTGAGTGATCGCAAGATTGTGCTTGAACTAGAAAATGATGCACGTGAGTGGCTGGCTGATAAGGGGTATGATCCTGCTTATGGTGCCCGTCCGTTAAAGCGCGTGATACAAAAAGAGGTTCAGGATCCACTTGCTGAGCGTATTTTGATGGGAGATATCCTTGACGGATCATTTGTGCACATCAACTCTGGCTCGGACAGGTTGAGCTTTACTGCTAAAGCGGGGCATGCTCCTGACGAAGTGTAATTCGAATAATTTATTGAAATTGACTAAATGGCCGCATAATGCGGCCATTTTTTTAGTTTCTTAAGAAGATGTTAGAAACCAGTTGTTAACTATAATGAGGTCATGTGTATAAACAGGATCTATAACTTGGGTAAACTATGGCCTTATCAATGAGATTATTTGATTTCATCAAAACGGGTTCGTTTTCAATATTGGTATTTTGTGTGTGTCAGCCAGCATATGCAGATATAAATCTGCATGTGGATAAGGCGGGTTCGCAGATTGCTGATGAAACATTTGTTGTTGCTCAGCTATATCATAGTCAAGGTTCCAACAGAGGCCAGTATCAGGTTTATTATGATGAGTTCGGCCGTAAAGTCACATTAGATCACGCCGGTCGTGTTATCGCGATTGAGCAACCGATGCGGCCGCGCGCTGGTAATATTCGTGGGCAAATGGCCTATGATCAATGGGGAAATGTTCCAGAGGATCCCAATTATTTTCCTGCTGCGCCTGAAGCACCGGATTATGGGAATTATAACCGTCCGGTTGAGCGTGCAGCGCTTCCACCAAGTGGTGCTGCTTCAAATCCGATGATTGACAATATGCAGACATCATCAACGCAGCCCCATTCACCCAGTGCGCCTGTTGCAGGTGGCTTGGTGCCAAATATTCAGATGCCAAAGGGGGCAGATGCGAGAGCGACATTTGCTGCTTACCAGATTCTGCTTAGCCGTGCAGGTGCATCACCTGGTGTTATTGATGGCAAAGCAGGTAGCAATGTCGATAAAGCTGCCGCTTCTTATCGCGAAATGACAGGCAAGCATCTCAATCCAGCCGATATAAGTATGATTGAGGCGGAACTCGCAGCGACCGGAGGGCCGGCATTTAAGCAATATACAATCACGAATGAAGATGCAGCGCAGAATTATGTCGCATCGATACCGTCTGACTATGCTTTGAAAGCTCAAATGTCGAGTATGGGTTATACCTCCGTTGAAGAAATGCTGGCGGCCCGCTTTCATGTCGATAAAAACTATTTGAAAGAACTTAACCCAGGAGTTGATTTTCGCCATCCTGGCACAGTTATCACTGTGCCGAATGTGAAGCGGAGTATAAAAACAAAAGTTGCTCGGATCATAGCAGATAAGGCACGCAAACAAGTTCGCGGATATGACGAAAATGGTCGTTTGATTGTCGCTTATCCATCAACGATTGGCTCATCAGCGACACCTTCACCTTCAGGGATTGTGCAGGTGGAGCGTATCGCTACAAACCCGAATTATACCTATAATCCGAAAATTAATTTCAAACAGGGAAATAATGATAAGGTGCTGGTGATCCCGCCAGGGCCCAATGGGCCGGTCGGTACAGTATGGATTGCATTGTCAAAGCCTACTTATGGAATACACGGAACGCCCGAGCCATCGAGAATTGGGAAAACCTCCAGCCATGGCTGTGTGCGTTTGACGAACTGGGATGCTGAAGAGCTGGCAAAGCTTGTGAAGCGTGGTGTTACAGTAGAGTTTACCGATTAAACGCTGCTCATCGTAATTTAGATAGTTTTAAGGACGGAATGCCCGTATGTGCATCCGTCCTTTTTAAATTCAATATCCTATTTTAACCTCTGGCAGCTCCGGTGGAAGCAAGTTTCGTCGGATCATCTTTCATGTTTAACAAGGCATCAATCCTGTCACGCTCTCGTTGGAATGCGATTAACTCGTCTCCTTTAAGAGATTTATTATCAGGAAGACGAATTTTGAGCGGATCAACCTTGGTACCATTGACGATCAGTTCATAATGAAGATGCGGTCCGGTCGAAAGACCTGTAGAGCCAACATAACCTATGACTTGTCCCTGACGAACTTTTGCGCCGTTACTTACACCTTTTGCAATCGCATTTTGGTGTGAATAGCTTGTCACATATCCGTTAGAATGGCGAATTAAGGTTTGATTGCCATAACCATTTGACCAGCCTGCTTTTTCAACGACACCATCACCTGCGGCAAGGATCGGAGTTCCACGTGGTGCTGCCCAATCCACTCCGGTATGCATTCTGCTGTAGCCGAGAATTGGATGACGACGCATACCAAAGGGAGAGCGGAAAACACCGTTGGGCACAGGGTTCTTGATCAGGAATTGCTTGGCGCTTTTACCTTCAGGATCAAGATATTCTACACTGCCGTCTTGTGACTG
>CANQXU010000091.1 GCA_947627865.1 uncultured Paenochrobactrum sp.
ACGCCATAACGCTCTGCGACTTGCTGGACGCTCACGCCAGGCCGCAAGCTTTCCGAAACAATCCGCGCCTTTAAATCAGTCGACCACTGGCGCTGTTTACCGCGCTTACTCTGATCGGTTGTGAGAAACTCTATTCGAGGCTCCATGGAGAAACTCCGTTCTGTCCATTCAAAGCCTCTAAATGACAGATCAGAAAATCAAACAAAATGTGGCGTCAAAACACCGCTTACATCGAGGCGGTAATCGACAAGCTAACGCCGCCCTTTATCGCGTCGCAATCGTCAGAGTGCGAAACCATGAACCGACGCTTGCCTATGTCAAGAAACGCACCAAAGATGGAAAAAGGAAAAGTGAGATCATTCGTTGCCTGAAACGTTACATCGCCCGCGAAATCTATAATCAGATCTGTGTCCCTAAATATCTCCTAAATACCACTTGACGGATATAGGAGCTTCAACGCCATAGTTGGAACCTTCTTCAAGATATTGAAATCAGAGATGATTTGGAGAACCGTATTTCATACACGTGATGATGCACAAAAAGCCATTGCCCAATATATTGACGGCTTCTATCATGCTATAAGGGGCATTCCGCGCTCGACTATATGAGCCCAGCTCACTTCGAGAGAATGATAGTTTAATACAAAATGCCTCTCCACTTTTACGAAGAAAGTCCATAGTTCGCTTTGTGCTTATCTGTAGTTACTATACGTTAAACTTTCATTGAAATGCTTTTAGATGCGGAAATTCGCCTTTAGCAATATACTCTTTTTCAGATGGGGTTGAAGGACGTTTGAGAATTGCATTTCTATGTGGATGCCGGCCAAATGCGGCAATGACTTTGCGAACATTCTCCGCCTGCTGGATCAGCGATGTATAAATAGGCTGCAATGGGGTGGGAGCTTCCGCCGCTATTTTCTCGCGAAGATTGATCAGCAGATCGATGCGTTGCAAATGATCATCTCCTTCGCAATGCCCTAATGGCAAGCCATAGACAATTTGAAACCACGGTGTTTCCAGCGAGTCAAAGTGGCCATTGGCAAAACCTTCGGTCACGAGGGACACAGCATGCATATCCTGCGCATAAGCACGCGTACTTTCCCGCCATACGGAGCGGGAAAACTGATCAAGCAGAATGATCAAGGCTAGCCGTCCGTGTGGATTTAGTACCCAATGTTCAAGTTTACCATCGGCAGCCTGTTCGGTAAGAGATGAGAAGCGAGAGATGATCGCATCATCGGCACCGCCTTGCATTCTCCAATGCCAATAAGCGCTATGTTTCTCAGGGGCAATGGCTATGGAACATCCCTCGGGAAACCAGAAATCAAGTACGTCGTCCCATTCTTGAGGCTCTTTTATCGGTTCCATATTAAGTTTGCTTTCAAAATTTGGGTGAGCTTATTTAATAACATAAAGCCTACTTCTTAGGCGCGGGTTATATAGGTTTTCATGCTCAACTTTGAGGTAATACGCTCGCTGCCAGGCGTGGAACGGTCTTGTGAAATGGGGTATGTGTGAAATTGTCAGATATTTTGTAACTAAATTTTAGATTTGTTTATTAAGGCATTTTATGTGGTGATATTATTGAGAATAATTCGGTATCTAAAGCGATATCCTGTAAACTATATTCATCCAAAGTTTCTAAGAATGCCTGTAATGCTTTTTTTAAAGCACGTTTCAATTTGCAGCGCGATGCAATCCTGCATTTGTTGTTGTCGCCCATACATTCAGCGATGGCAAAATCCGGCTCTGTGGCGCGGACAATATCCCCTAACTTTATTGACGATGCTGGTAGTGCCAGTTGCAGCCCGCCAAACCTGCCACGGGTAGCCGTGAGAAAGCCTGTTTTGGTGAGTTGATTGGCAACCTTCTTCAAATGTTCTTGCGATATATCGTAGGTTTTAGCCGTTTCATCAATCGTCACCAGCCGTTCTTCATTGGCGGCTGCAAACATCATCAGGCGCAAAGCGTAATCTGAAAATTGAGTTAATCGCATATATAACGACTCGTATTGTTTCGATGGTATTATTTCACTTGTGTTGAGCAAGTTATTGGCTGATGCCTTCATTGTCGAGATTAGACAATATGTCACATCAAGCGGATTGTGATAGCTTACCCTATAAGATGAGTATTAAATACACCTTATAGTAAGGCTTGAACATTTTTATGCCATTACCCTAATTATTTGGGTTTTTGTTCATCCTTATTCATGTTTGCAAATAGGTAAGGTTGAGTAATGATCTCAAATTTGACGAAAAGCGAACGGCTCATTGCATTTTTCATTCTGGCGGCGCTGGCCTTCTGCGGCCTGATGATGGCGGCTTTGGGCCATCATGACCCTCTGGCCGTTCATGGCTGGCTGACATTTTTTCTGGCTGTCGGATCAATTTTTTACCTCATCCGCGCAATTGAAGCACCAGAACCACCACCGGAAAGACTATCTGAATATTATGACGACCCAACCAAAGTCGGCGTTTTTCTCACTTTGGCCTGGGGTATGTTTGGAATGTTTTTTGGCGTCTGGGTCGCGGCTTTGCTGGCTTTCCCGGAGCTGACCTTTGATGCTCCTTGGGCAAGTTTCGGGCGCATTCGTCCGGTGCATACAACAGGGGTTATTTTTGGCTTCGCTGGAAATGCGCTCATTGCAACTTCATTTCATGTGTTGCAACGCACAACCCGCGCACGCTTGCCGGATCAGCTGAGCCCTTGGTTTGTGTTATTAGGCTATAATTTGTTCTGCATTTTGGCAGTGAGTGGTTATTTTATCGGTATCACGCAATCCAAAGAATATGCGGAGCCGGAATGGTATGCCGATATCTGGCTGGTCATTGTTTGGATCGTTTATTTCATACTCTATTTGAGAACCTTGGCGCGCCGCAAAGAACCCCATATTTATGTGGCAAACTGGTATTATCTGGCCTTTGTTCTGGTCGTCGCCATATTGCATATCATCAATAATTTGGCAGTACCGATCTCCTTTACCCATGCAAAAAGCTATTCAGCCTTTTCCGGTGTGCAGGATGCCATGACGCAATGGTGGTACGGACATAATGCGGTCGCGTTTTTTCTGACCTCCGGCTTTCTCGGCATGATGTATTATTATCTGCCAAAACGCGCAGGTCGCCCGATTTACTCTTACCGCCTGTCGATTATCAGCTTTTGGGGCATTACTTTTATGTATGTGTGGGTCGGCTCCCACCATCTCCATTATACGGCGCTGCCGCATTGGGTACAAACACTTGGCATGGTCTTTTCCATTGTTTTGCTTGTGCCGTCTTGGGCTTCTGCTGGCAATGCTTTGCTGACACTCAATGGTGCATGGCAAAAAGTCCGTGATGATGCCGTGTTGCGCTTTATGATGATCTCGGCAATTTTCTACGGGCTTTCAACCTTTGAAGGGTCGTTTATGGCCATTCGCCCCGTTAATTCCTTGTCGCATTATACCGATTGGACAGTGGCGCATGTTCATGCCGGTGCGCTTGGTTGGGTGGCTATGATTACCTTTGGCTCGCTCTATGCACTGGTGCCGTGGATATGGAAAAAACCGGGCATGTATTCGGCCAAATTGGTGGAATGGCATTTCTGGTTGGCGCTCTCAGGAACGGTTATTTATGTTTTTGCCATGTGGAATTCTGGCCTTATTCAAGGCTTGATGTGGCGCACCTATGACGCTAGCGGCAGCCTCACTTACTCATTCATAGATTCACTGGAGGCGATGTATCCTTATTATATTGCTCGCACCATCGGCGGCGCTCTGTTCCTGCTCGGCACAATCATCTGCTTTTATAATGTCTGGAAAACCGTACAGCTACGCCAAGAAAAACTGCTTGCCAGCGACGTGGATGAGCCAGCCATACAGACGGTTTTAGAGGCGGGGGAATAGCTGCATGTTAGGTTTTCATTACAAGCTTGAACGTCATTCTATTGGTCTGGTCATCGGTATTATTGTGGCCGCATCGATTGGTGGTTTTATTGAAATCGCGCCATTATTCACCATAGATGAAACCGTTGAAAAAGTGGCTGATATGCGGGTCTATACTCCGCTGGAACAAGCTGGGCGTGATATTTACACCCGCGAAGGCTGCTATGCGTGTCACTCGCAGATGATCCGCACCTTGCGTGATGATGTCGAGCGTTATGGTCCTTATTCTTTGGCAGTTGAATCGCAATACGATCATCCGATGCTATGGGCGTCCAAACGGACGGGGCCTGACCTTGCGCGCATTGGCGGGAAATATTCCGATCAATGGCATGTGACCCATTTGAATAACCCACGCGATCTTGTGAAGGCATCCAATATGCCTGCTTATCGCAGCCTATTGCGCACGCCTCTGAAAATGGACGATTACAGCCTGCATTTGGCATCACTTAGGGATGTTGGTGTGCCTTACACGGATGAGATGATTGCCAATGCTGCAAGGGATGCTTACGGGCAAGCCAATCCTGATACAGATGCCGCGGCTGGTGTCATTGAGCGTTATGGGGAAGCCACCAATATTCGCGTTTTTGATGGCGATAAAACGCAAGTAACAGAGATGGATGCGCTTGTCGCTTATTTGCAGGTTTTGGGAAAACTGACCGACATTGCTTATAAAATTGAGGATATTGATGCAGGCAATGTAGCGGCCGGTCAACCAACACCGGAAAAGACAGGGAGCGAGTAATGTCAGTCAGCCATGAAACACTAACTTGGATTTCTAAATCATTTGGCTTGTTTTATCTGGTCGGCCTGTCCGTGATCGTTGTGGTTTACGCTTATTATCCCAAAAATAAAAAACGTTTCACTGAAGCCGCCATCAGCATTATCAAAGACGAGGATAAGCCATGTCAGTAGGTGAACGCGATCCTCATACAGGGCATATGACCACCGGCCATGAGTGGAACGGCATCAAGGAGCTGAATACGCCAGTGCCGAAAATTGTCTATTTCTTTTTGATTGTCACGACGATTTTCGGCCTGATCTGGATGTTTTTGATGCCCAGCTGGCCGTTCATCCATAGTTATTACAAAGGTGTTCTAGGGCTGGATCAAAAGCAGATTGTTGCTGTTGAACTGGACAAAGGCATAGCACTGCGTGCTCCATGGGTTGATCAGGTGATTGCAGATGATTTTGCAAATATTCAAAATAATCCCGAGTTGATGGAAAATGTTTTGGCTGCCGGACATCGTTTGTTTGGTGATAATTGCGCCGCTTGTCATGGGATTAATGCGGCAGGCAATCCCGGCTATCCTAATTTGGCAGCATCTTCGATGCTGTGGGGAGCAACACCAGAGACCATCCAAGAAACAATAACCGTCGGCATTAACAGCACGGCTGATGATACCCGCTCCTCGCAAATGCTGGCTTTTGGCAGTGAAGAGATATTGACCCGTGATGAAATTCTGGCGGTGACAGATTATGTCCGCACGCTTTCCGATCCTGCACTCGTGCCCACGATTGACGCACAAGCGGTAGCATCAGGGGCAGAATTATTTGCTGACAATTGCTCGTCTTGTCATGGTGAGGATGCCAAAGGCAATATTGATATGGGTGCTCCCGACCTGACGGATCAGTTCTGGATTTATGGGGGAAGTCGTCAAATGATCTTTGAAACCGTTTATAATGGTCGTCAAGGACATATGCCGAGCTGGGCAACACGTCTCACACCCGCACAGATTAAAATATTAACGCTCTATATTCTTGATCTTCGTGCACAACAAGAATGAGAGGTGCGACTACAATGGATACTGCTTTAAGTGTCAAAAAAGCTCAAACACGCAGCCGGTTGAAATTCTGGATGTTATGCTTGGTTGTTGTAGGGCTGGCAGTTGTTATTCTGGCCAATATTCATTTGGTCTATGTGGCCGTTACATCGCAGCCTGATTGCATGCCGCATTTAAAAGAGCGTGGAGCAGAGGGCACATTTCGCGCTGCCAAATCCGCTTGTTGAAAATGGCATCCTGCCGATAACAGGTATTTTTACAGAGGAGAGGTCATCATGATTATTCCGGCAACAGTTCCTCCCTTGCCAAAGGCCGTCGACCGCAATCGCAATCTGCCTCTATCGGCTGCTTTTCTATGGCTGAAACAAGGCTGGCATGATCTTTGGATAAAACCAATCTATAGTCTCCTATACGGGTTGGGTATTACGGTTATTTCCATGGCACTTATCGCCATGCTTTTCTCGCTGGAATGGGATGCTATTTTATTTCCGGCACTTGCCGGTTTTCTGATTATGGCGCCAGCCCTTGCTATCGGCCTTTATGAGAAAAGTCGCTGTATTGCAGAAAATGAGCCAATCACTTTTAAAGATATGCTGTTTCCGCGCACGAAAGTGACATCACATATCTTGTTTGTCGGGGCAGTTTTGTTTTCGCTCGTCATGTTATGGATAAGATCGGCGGTGATGATCTATGCACTCTATTTGGGCTGGCAGCCATTTCTGGGCCTTGATAGTATCATCCCGCTGTTATTTACAACGCCGCTCGGCTGGGGACTGCTCGTTGCAGGCTCTGCGGTTGGCGCTTTATTTGCCGGTTTTGGCTTTGCTATCAGCGCTTTTTCCATACCTATGCTGCTGGAGGAAAAGCCGGATGCGTTTACCGCCATGGGGTTAAGTATTTCATTGGTTTGGAATAATCTCGGTGTGATGTTGGTTTGGGGAGCTATTGTGTTGGGTTTGACCCTGCTTGGTATGCTGACCGGATTGTTAGGTTTGATCATCATTTACCCGCTGCTCGGCCACGCAACTTGGCATGCCTATCAAGCCATCAAGGATTAAAGCTTGAGGCATTTATCATGGGAAGTTTAGTTTATCTCATACCCGTATCAATTGTCCTTGGGGTCGCCGCTTTACTGGTATTTTTCTGGTCATTTCGCAACGGGCAATATGAAGATCTTGATGGCGCGTCAGAGCGTATTCTGTGTGATGAAGATAAGCCGATTGCCGATAAGCCGGTGATGGATAAAAGCCGCGATAAAAACGTCACGGGAAAATAAAATCATCTTTGGAACAGGAATGATTGTACTCTTACTCATAAAGGTGTATTTTATATTCACCTTTATGGTGTTGCAGATTTTTGTTGGATAAAGAAGTCAGATTATGTCAGATACCCTTCGTCCGCTCACAATGGGTGGCCAGCTAATTCCGGTGGATTTGGATGAGGTTTTAATCCGGTGTGTCGTCTATCGGTTCTATGATTATATCCGGGCAGATCCATTATTGGCGCAGGTTTTCAATCAAAGGATATCCGCAGCAGAATGGCCAGTGCATTTGGAAAAAATGTGCGATTTTTGGTCATCATCGCTGTTGCGCACCGATCGTTACAATGGGCGGCCATTGCCGCCACATTTGAATATTCCTGAACTCGATGACGCGCATTTCGAGCGTTGGTTATCGCTTTTTCATCAGACTGTAGACGAATTATGCGAGGGAGAAACCCGCACTATATTCTTTGATTTAGCGCGACGTATCGCCAGAAGTTTTCGTATGGCTGTGGCCTTTCATCGCGGAGAAGACAGCCTTTCGATTACGCCGTTAAAGGCGGATTCTATCGGGTTTTAATGCCTGTGATGGACTGATTTTAAAAGGAGGATATTATGAAAACTCTCATGGGGTTGGGGGCTTGTACAGCCATATTGATGCTGGCGGGCGCAGTCATGGCTGCTGATCATCAAGTGCAAATGCTGAATAAAGGCGACAAGGGCGCCATGGTGTTTCAGCCTGATTTTATTGTTGCAGCACCCGGTGACACGGTCACTTTTGTTCCGACAGATAAGGGGCACGATGCTGCCAGTATTGACGGTATGATCCCTGATGGTGCCGAGCCGTTTAAAGGAAAAATCAGCAAGGAAATTACGGTTACCGTCGATAAAGAAGGCGTTTATGGCGTGAAGTGTGTGCCCCATTACGGTTTGGGCATGGTTGCCTTGATTGTCGTAGGTAACCCGACAAATTTGGAGCAAGCAAAAACGGTTAAGCAACCAGGTAAAGCAAAGGCCGCTTTCGCTGACTTGCTCGCTCAGGTAGAAGCGAAAAAATAACAGCTTTGCTAGGCAAAGCCATGTAGATGTCAAGTTTTTAAGGTTGTGAAATGGCAGTGCCACGCGTAAAGCCGGGAAACTATCCGGCATGTTTGTCTTATGGCTTTAGGCCGTTCTTTTTGCTTGGCGCAATATATGCGGCTTTGACGATTTTAATCTGGTTGCCGCTCTTTTACGGGCATCTTGAAACTTATAGTTTTCTATCGCCAGTTGACTGGCATATCCATGAAATGTTGTTCGGCTTTCTTAGCGCTATCATTACCGGCTTTTTGCTGACTGCAATCCCCAACTGGACAGGTCGCTTGCCGGTGCAGGGATTGCCGCTTTTCCTGCTGGTGCTGGTGTGGTTGCTAGGCAGATTTGCGGTGTTTTTCTCTGACCTTATTGGCTGGCCATTTGCGGTGGTGGATTGTATTTTTTTGCTTTTGGTGGTGATTGCAGCAGCAGTTGAAATCATTGTCGGCAAGAATTGGAAAAATCTGATAATCTTGTTGCCTTTGTCGGTATTTTTCGCCAGCAATGTATTGTTTTATCTTGAAATTTTCTATTACGGCAGTGCCGGTTTAAGCCGCAGACTTGGTATTGGCGTCGTGCTTGTTTTGGTGTCAGTTATTGGCGGGCGGGTGATCCCCAGTTTTACGCGTAATTGGCTGGTTAAAATGGGCGATGACAAATTGCCAATTCCCTTTAATCAATTCGACAAGATAACGATACTGATCACCGTGCTGGCCATGCTCTCATGGACATTTTTACCGGATAATATCATAGCATCAGCAGCTTTGATCATAGCTTCACTATTCCAATTCTTGCGGCTTCGTCGTTGGGCGGGCATTTATACTCTCAAAGAGCCAATCGTTATCATTATGCATATTGGCTATGCTTTTGTGCCTATTGGATTATTGTTGATCGGCTTGACGAATATTCTGCCTGATCTGGTGCCTGCCGCTGCTGGTTTGCATGCAATCGGTATTGGCGCATTTGGTGGTATGACATTAGCGATCATGACGCGCGCAAGTCTTGGTCACACGGGCCGCAAGCTAAAAGCCAATGCAGGCACATGTGTGATTTACGCATCGATTATCATTTCGGCTTTGTGCCGTATCACTGCCAGTTTTATGCCTGCCGATAGAGTGCTGATGCATGTTTCGGCATTAGGCTGGCTGATTGCATTTTTAGGTTTCGCTTTATGTTACGGCAAAATACTGGTCACACCGCGGTTGGGAAAATGATCAGCTTTTACCTGACATGAGCATGGAGTTAGATAAGACAAACAATGCCAGTTCCACCCCATGCGCCTTCGGTTTATTTTGATAATGATGAAATCAATCTGTTCGTCGAGACTTTGAGCGATAGGTTGCGCTCAAGCAAGCAATTGCGTCCGCGTTTTGACAAGCTTGTCGGCAATCAATGGTATGAATTTGAAACAGAACTCGATCATTTTATTCGCGTCAATTTGTTTTTGACCAATAGTCCGACATTGGATTTACAGCTGTTATATCGCATTACCACTATCTTCAACTCGGATGATATTGAGCTGCTTGAAGACCTATTCTTGGATGTTTGTTTAACTATCTTTCCGCTGCTGAGTGCGGCTGCAATGAATGAATTAGCGGAAAGATTATCCACTCTCATTCTTCCTGTGATTAAGACTAAAGACCAACGATTTAAACAGCGTGCATTGCTCAATTTACACCAAAAAATCACCAGTGGATCACTGCTTAGCGATTTATAATCTCAAGATTTGCGGATGATTGTTCAGGTAGGCGAGCCCACGTATCTTTTGCTGGTCTGCTTAGCGATTTTCTAAATGAATCATTTAGGTAATCCTATGAGCGACAGTGTGAATCAGAACCGAACATTTGAGATATTAACGGCGGAACCAGTACGAAGCGGTCGCAGACCACGTGGCTGGCCTGATGACGAGAAGACCCAGATTGTTTCTGCTATCAATACGGACTGAAGGTCTGGACCATTCTCCGCTTTATGGATGGCGGGGTAAGACATTTGCATTTGGTGTTATCCAGCCACTATCGGCAGGAATGGAAAGTTCAGCAGAATTTGCGGTTGTCTACAACGAGCTTCGAAGCTCACAGCGTTATCGGGAATAAATCGCTGATCTCATTCATCTAAGGCTCATTAACATCTGGCTCGCTCAAAGCTAGAGCCCTAGAAATCCCCAGTTGGGTAATTAAAAAAGGGATCACGTCACGAGTTTTGATTAATTAATTATTCCTTGTCATCGTCGGCTTGATGATGATTGCGGATTGAGCGGACAAGCAGCCATATGATGATAACTACAAATGGCACTGAAAGTCCTGTCAATACTTCCGGTGGTAGCGGTGCATAGCCCAGATTGCTAAGTGACCTGATAAAATAACCAAGCAGACCAATGACATAATAGGATATGGCAGCGACGGAAAGCCCTTCAACAGTTTGTTGTAACCGTAATTGAAGTTGTGCTCGCCGGTTCATTGAGTTGAGTAGGGTGGAGTTCAGCCGTTCCAGTTCGACATCGATCCAGCTGCGTAATAGCGATGTTGCCCGTGCAAGCTTACGCGACAAGTTCGCTTGC
>CANQXU010000092.1 GCA_947627865.1 uncultured Paenochrobactrum sp.
GATCTTTCGGTCAGAATAGGCGCCAATTGTTTTGTTTTGATCAAAGAAAATACTTCATTGAATGAAGCCCACGAGATAGCTGAGTTTCTTCGTCAAAAAATGGAACAGACGAATTTTGCCGATTTCGGTATGGAGCAGGTTATGACCTGCACCATACTCGTTATCAAACAGCCTCTACATGAAGATATAGGGGATGTATTAAACAAGGCTGAAAATGCGATGAAGCGTGTGAAGCAAGGTCGCAGAAACCGGGTCGTTGTGATGGGTGATAATGAACTTAACTATTGATGCTTGCAGGTTCTATCGCCGACAATGCTTTTATGGATTTTTTGATGCAATGTTACGGCGAATTACGGCGCATCGGGTGTTGCAGCCGGTACTATAAAAGGCTCGATAATTATTTTTTTATTTATGCAACCGAAATTGAGTTGATGCGTTATGCCTGTGTCATGACACCATGACTAGAGGGTCGGGTGGTATTCCCCCCCGTTTACTGATCCGACCCTCGTCTTTGCATTTTTGTGTTTTTATTATACCTTGCTTGTAACACAAGATTAAAGAGCGGAATTAAAATTGCGTTGCTCTTTGAATGATTTAGCCGTCAGCAAGTGATCATGTCGCAATTTGGCCCAATCTTGTTTTCACAGACTATCACTGTCAGGTTTGTTGTATCTATCAAACCTTTGATGGAACGTAGAAGATTTGTGCTTTTACCATTAGAATATTTCAGAAAGGCTACACAGTTTTATGCCGAATTATTTAACTTCGCTGTTTTCTGTGTTTTCCTTCGGCAGGAAAGATGTGGGTATATCCATACATCCGTCGCCGGTTCGTGCTCATTACAAAACGCCTGAAGAGCTATCTGCAATCGCAGCATCTATTGCGCGGGGCGAGGCAATCAAACTGCCTGAATATGAGCCAGATGAATATATAAAGAGATTGAATGAGAATGGTCATCTAATCCTGCATGCTTATCGCAGTTCCGATGCTGCATCCCGCGCTGGCGATACTATAACACCTGCGGCTCAATGGCTCTTGGACAACCATTATCAGGTGGATAAAAGTGTACAGCAGACAAGGCGAGATATTCCTGCCCGTTTTTTGCGTGAATTGCCAAAATGCAGTGCGCATGCAGGAATGCCCAGAATTTTTGTACTGGCATGGCTCTATGTAGCGCATACGGATAGTAATTTTTCTTTGAAAAGTCTGACTGCGCTGGTCGAGGGCTTCCAGAGTGTAAAACCACTGCAGATTGGTGAATTGTGGGCGCTACCATCAATGGTGCGTTATGTGCTTATTGAAAATGCGCGGCGTTTGGCTTTGCGTGTCGAACGTGCCCGTGCCATGCGTAAACTCGCCAATGCTGCTGCAGATCAGATTATTATTGAGCATAAAGACGTCGTCCTTACGGATGTGCTGAGTTCTTATAAGGATGCGGCAGGAGACGCAACATTTGCAACGCAGCTATTATATCGCTTGCGAAGTGCTTCAACTGATACCAGTGCAGCAGTCCATTGGCTGGAGAACGAGCTGGGTCGGCGTGACTATGATGCTGAAGAGGCGATAGCAGAAGAGCACGGTCGCCAGTCTTCCGGCGGCGTGACAATGGGCAATGTTATTCGAAGCCTTAAAATGATCGATGACGTTGACTGGACGTTGTGGTTCGAGACAGTAAGCACTGTTGATAAAATTTTACGGGATAATAGTGATTTTGAAGAACTCGATTTTCATTCCCGCAATGCTTATCGAGTGAGCATTGAAAAAATTGCCCGCCGTTCAGATAAAAGTGAAACGGAAATTACGCAGCTGGCCTTGAAAAAGGCACAGGAAGACAGCGATACGCTCAATGATGACGGCATAAAAAATAGCAATGTTTCCATCGCTTACTATCTTGCTGGTGATGGTCTGACTGTCCTTGAAAAGCTTTGCGGGTACAAAGTGCCCGTATCAGTCAAGCTCTTGCGCTTCTATCGGGGTTTGAAGTTATGGGGATTTTTTCTTCCAACCTGCGTTCTCACGCTTGCTTTGCTGACACTGACATATTTAGGTCTTGAATATGCAGGAATAGGTCAGGATTTACGCATATTATTTACCGTGCTGGCTATTTTCCCTGCAATGGAAGCCGCTTATGCATTCTTTAATTTTGCTGTTCCCCGTTTGGTTCACCCCACACGCCTTATTGGATATGAATACAAAAATGGCTTGCCGGAAGATGCACGGACTTTGGTTGCAGTTCCGACTTTCATTACATCGCGTGACTCGGTTGATGAACAGGTCCGCAATCTTGAGGTTCATTATCTAAGCAACCCGCGCGGGGCTATATATTTTGCGCTTGTCAGTGACTGGCTGGACTCAAAAAACGAAGTTCAGTCTTCTGATATAGAAGTTTATGATTATGCTTTGGCTGAAATACGCCGCCTTAATGAGCATTATTTTCCTGATACCCCCCATCGTTTCTTCATATTCCATCGACGTCGTTTGTTTAATGAAAAACAGGGCTGCTGGATGGGATGGGAGCGCAAACGCGGTAAGCTGCATGAACTTAATCTCCTTTTGCGCGGCGATGTTGATACGACTTTCTTTCAGCCTGAAGGCGATCTGCCGAAAAATATCAAATTTGTCATGACGCTTGATGCCGATACGCGGTTGACAGCCGAATCGGTGACAAGATTGGCAGGTAAACTTAATCATCCTCTGAACCGCCCGATCATTGACGATAAGACAGGTCGGGTTAGCAAGGGTTACGGCATTTTGCAGCCACGCGTGACCCCATCTTTGACAACGGGTGATGACGCATCTTTCCTACAGCGTGTATTTTCGGTTAACCGTGGTATTGATCCTTATGTATTTGCTGTGTCGGATACCTATCAAGACTTGCTGTATGAAGGCACTTTCACAGGCAAAGGCCTTTATGATATCGATGCTTTTGAAGCGTCACTAAAGGGCCGTATCGCTGAAAATACAATCCTCAGCCACGACTTGTTGGAAGGGGGCTATGCCCGCGCGGCATTGGTCAGTGATGTTGAGGTGGTGGAAGATTATCCGACAGGCTATAATGTTGACGTATCACGGCACCATCGCTGGGCGCGCGGTGACTGGCAGCTGTTACCTTATTTGTTTTCCTTCAACAAAGGTGTCAGTGCAATAACGCGCTGGAAAATGGTTGATAATCTAAGGCGCTCTTTAACGCCTATATTCTGGCTGGTTGCTTCTGTAGCTGGCTGGTGCTTGTTGCCTTTGCCGGTAGCATTTGTTTGGCAGTTGCTGCTCGTTCTGTCGATGTTTGTGGCGCCGACTTTGGGAATATTGAGCAATATTTTCCCTTCTAGTATGGATTATTCCGTTAAAGGGCATATTCAGTCTGTCCTGACGGATATCAATCTGGCTTCAGCCGATGTGATACTGCGCGTGACATTCATCGCACATAATGCATTTTTGATGAGCGATGCGATTATACGTACATTATATCGCTTATATATTTCCCGCAGAGATCTTCTGGAGTGGAGGACTGCCGCGCAAGCTAAGTCTTCGCCTGATACTTTGCGTTATTATGTAAGGCTGATGTGGCCGGCAATTGCTATTGCTTTTGTCGCTTTACTTTTGCCAGCCGTCACCGAGAATAAAGCATTTTTAATTGCATTATTCTTTGCCATTCTCTGGATCGCATCTCCATGGATTGCGTGGTTGGTCAGCCGCTCGGCCAAGCCGCAGGATATGTTGGATGTTAGAACTTCCGATAAAATTCAGCTTCGTCGCATAGCGCGCCGTACATGGCGTTATTTTGAAGAATTCACCAATGAGGAAAACAACCACCTTCCGCCGGATAATTATCAGGAAGATCCAGCGCCTTTAGTGGCGCAGCGTACGTCTCCGACCAATATTGGTGTGTATCTGCTTTCTGTTGTGGCTGCGCGTGATTTTGGCTGGATTGCTTTTGAGGATACAGTCGAGCGCCTGTCAAATACCATTTCCACTATGGAAAAAATGGAAAAATACCAAGGACATCTATATAATTGGTATGAGACAGACACGCTACAACCAATGAAACCGCTTTATATTTCAGCGGTTGATAGTGGTAACCTTGCTGGCCATCTGGTGACTTTGTCTTCCGCATTGCGTGAGTGGGCAGAAGCACCATCAATCTATGTTCATGGCAATATTGACGGAATGCTTGATGTCAATGATATTTTGGAAGAGCAATTAGCTGCGATCCCTGATGATCGTCGTATTTTGCGCCCATTGCGTCGTCGTCTGGAAGAACGGGTCAAGAATTTTCGCCGTGCTGTGCGCACAGTTAAAGAAGAACCTGAAACAGCGTCTTTCCGTACTATCAACTTGTCGCTTTTTGCCAATGACATCCTCAAGCTGATGCAGGAGCTGGACAACGAGGTCGAAAGTATCGCCAGCGAAGAGGCACTGGAATGGGCAGAAACGCTCGTAAATACATGTAAAGCGCATACGGATGATTCCGTTGGCCATCACGATAGTGATCATCTGCGCGAGCTATTGCTTGATTTGGCTGAGCGATCCCGACAGCTCGCATTTAATATGCAATTTGGCTTTCTGGAGCGTAAAGAGCGTCGCCTATTATCTATCGGATTTCGTGTGCAGGAAAGTGAACTGGACGAAAGCTGTTATGATTTGCTTGCTTCAGAAGCGCGACTTGCCAGCTTGTTTGCAATTGCAAAAGGGGATGTCCCTGTCGATCATTGGTTCAAGCTTGGCCGTCTCCTGGTACCGGTTGGCTGGAAAGGGGCATTACTCTCCTGGTCTGGCTCGATGTTCGAATATTTGATGCCGCCATTGGTCATGTCGGAGCCATTAGGCTCGGTACTGGATCAGACGAATAAGCTGATTGTTAAGCGTCAGATCGAATATGCTGCATCGCGTGGATTGCCATGGGGGATTTCTGAGGCCGCCTTTAATGCGCGTGATGCGCGTATGAATTACCAATATTCGAATTTTGGGGTTCCCAATCTGGGGCTCCAGCGTGGATTGTCCAGAAATGCGGTAATTGCACCCTATGCCAGTTTGCTGGCCGCACAATATCAGCCAGCTGCAGCTGTTGCCAATCTCAAAGCTTTAAGTGATTTAGGTGCACTTGGGCGCTATGGCTTCCATGATAGTGTCGATTTTACACCATCGCGTGTGCGTGAAGGTGAGAAATATGCAGTCGTAAAAAACTATTATGCGCATCATCATGGCATGTCGATCATTGCAGTTAATAATGTGATTTTTGAAGGGCGGATGCGCGATCGTTTCCATTCTGATCCGGTGATTGAAGCAGCGGAATTGCTCTTGCAGGAAAAAGCCCCGCGTGAAATCCCGATGGTTTACGCCAAGACAGAAAATCCCATGCGTGTCGATACTGGTGCTTTTGATGACGCACCAATGCGCATCATTGAAAATCCGTTGAGCGCACCACGCGCAACACATTTAATGTCTAATGGCCAATATGCCTTGATGATGACGGCCAATGGTTCAGGTTATAGTCGCTGGCATGATTTGGCTGTGACGCGATTCCAGCCGGATGCAACTGAAGATATGCAGGGTACATTTATCTTCCTGCAGGATGTTGAAAGCGGTTATTGGTGGTCGGCAACTGGTGAGCCGACACGCCATGAGCAAGATGAGCTGAAAACTGTTTTCACTGAAGATAAGGCTGAGTTTTATAAAACTGTTGGTGATATCAAAACTGTTGTTGAGGTGATTGTTGCCTCTGAACATGACGGCGAGGGGCGTCGGATTGATATCATTAACACAAGCTCGCGTGACCGCGTGATTGATGTAACTTCTTATGCTGAATTGGTGCTCAACACATCTCAAAATGACAGTGCACATCCAGCCTTTGCAAAAATGTTTGTTGAAACTGAAATAGCCGATAATGGCTCGACAGTTTTTGCCAGCAGGCGCAAACGGGCTCCCTCTGATCCGGACATGCATGTTGCACATTTTATGACGGATCTATCGGGTGCGGTTCGGGAAGTTGAGGCTGAAACAGATAGGCGTCATTTCATTGGCAGAGGTCGTTCATTACGCGATCCGGCAGCTTTTGATTATGGCGCGAAATTAAGCGGAAGTCAGGGCTGTGTGCTTGATCCGATTGCATCAGTTCGCACTCGTATTCGTGTTGCTGCTCACAAAAAAGTCAGCCTTGTGTTCTGGACCTTTGCGGGCGGATCTCGTGAAGCGGTAGAAGAAGCAGTGGCTTATCAGCGCTATCCGGATTGTTTTACGCGCGAATATGCATTGTCGTGGACACGCTCACAGGTGCAGCTCTATCATATCGGGATTAAACCTGCTGAGGCGACAGAATATCAAAAACTTACATCATATCTGATCTATCCCGATAGAGCATTGCGTTTGCCGGCAGAAAAAATTGCCGCTGAACTTGGCCGCCAATCTGATTTATGGCCATCTTCTATTTCGGGAGACTTCCCTATTTTTGTGTTGCGCTTAGATAATGAAGCAGATTTATCGGTGCTGCGCGAATTGTTGAAGGCACAGGAATATTGGCTCGGAAAAGGCTTGCATATCGATGTCGTGGTCGTGAACGAGCGTGCTTTCTCTTATGCTCAAGACACACAACGGGCGATCGACTGGATTGTTGAGGGATATCGCGCGCGCGGCACCACACGCCGTCAGCACATTTTCGCTGTTCGCCGCGACCAGATGAGCGAGGCAACTTATAATACGTTGCAAGCGGCCGCCGCTGTAATCCTGCATGCACAAAATGGCTCTCTAGCGGAACAATTGCGCCGTCATGAGGACATTGAAGGTGATCGCGCCTCGCGGAGTGACAAAAAAGTATCAACTGCATTGCTTGCTTCAGAAGCTGCTCTGGCTGCCAAAGAGCAAAAGGAGAAAATCGCAGAAAAAATTGCACTGCGTATGAAGGAAGAGCCGCAGTTGCCGACAGTTTTCCCACAAGCTGACGGAGCAGGGCTTAAATTGTGGAACGGCTATGGTGGCTTTACTGATGATGGCAATTATGAAGTTCGTCTGAATGGCGATACTGTCACGCCCCATCCTTGGATAAATGTGATTGCCAATCCGAAATTCGGCTTCCACGTATCGGCAGAAGGCTCAGCTTTTACATGGTCAGGCAATAGCCGAGATTATCAGCTAACGCCTTGGTCAAATGATCCTGTTACAAATCGTACTGGCGAAGCAATCTATATCGTTGATACCAAAACAGGTGCTGCTTTTGCTCCGACTGCGAATGTTGTTCGCGATGAAAATGTGACTTATGAAGCAACGCACGGCGCTGGTTTCAGTCTTTTTTCAGCGCGTCATGATGATATATATTCGCAATTGACCCATATTGTGGATGCAGAAAGACCTGTTCGTATCTCACGCCTGACCTTAACCAATCATGGCAAAGGTAAACGCAGCTTACGTGTCTATGCCTATGCTGAATGGGTGCTTGGCAATGTGAGAGCCAAAAATGTACCCTTTATCGTTCCTTCTTATGATGAACAGCGTGGCAGTATTTTTACGGGCAATCCCTATCACGTCACGAGAGCCGAAGAGGCCGCATTCTTATGTGCGGATGTCATGCCACAATTTGTAACGTCCGACAGGTCTGAGTTTATCGGGCAGACAGGGACGGTCATGCATCCGGAGGCCGTAGTTCAGGCCACTGCTCTAAGCGGGACAGTCGAGGCGGGTCGTGATCCTTGTGCAGCACTGGCATTTGATATTGAGTTGAATGCTGGTGAAACAAAGCATCTGCATTTCTATCTCGGTAATGCTGCCAGCCGGAAAGAAGCTGCTGATCTTGTTGACGAAATTAAAACCACTGATTTCGAAGAGCTGCTGAATAGTGATAGACAAAAATGGGCTGAGTTTTTCTCGACATTGCAGGTGAAAACGCCAGATCCTTCTTTTGATCTGATGGTCAATCAATGGTTGCCTTATCAGTCCTTGTCGTGCCGTATCTGGGCGCGTGCGGCTTTTTATCAAGCGAGCGGTGCTTATGGGTTCCGCGATCAGTTGCAAGATACTTTGTCGCTGTTGTTGCTTGATCCTTACCTGGCAAGAGCGCAATTGCTTAATGTTGCTGGTCGCCAATTCCGTGAAGGCGATGTGCAGCATTGGTGGTTGCCGGAAACCGGAGCAGGGGTGCGCACATTAATCTCCGATGATGTTGTATGGTTAAGCTATGCAGCCACGCTCTATGTGCAAACCACTGGCGACAGCGCTGTCTTTGATGAACAATTGCCTTTCCTTGAGGGACGAGCATTGGAAGAGGGCGAGCATGATGCCTATTATGAACCGACATTGTCATCTGATAAGGTGAGTGTTTATGAACATTGTGCACTAGCCCTGGAACTGGCAATCAAACGTACCGGACAAAATGGTTTGCCGCTCATTCTTGGCGGTGACTGGAATGATGGTATGAACCTTGTTGGTGTTGAAGGGCGCGGTGAAAGTGTATGGCTTGGCTGGTTCCTTGCCTATACATTGCAACAAATCATACCTGTTGCACAAAGCCGCAATGACCTTGCGCGGGCGCAAGCTTGGCAAACCCATTTGGCAACTCTGACAAAAGCATTGGATGAAGCTGGCTGGGATGGTGAATGGTATCGCCGCGGTTTCTTCGATAATGGCACGCCACTTGGCTCTAAAAATAGTGACGAATGTCAGATTGACGCAATTGCCCAGTCATGGAGCGTTATTTCTGGTGTGGCAGATCCGGCAAAGTCGCAACAGGCCATGCAAGCATTAGAGGAAAGACTGCTGGATCGTGATGGCGAGCTTTTACGGCTCTTTACGCCACCATTTGATAAAACTTCGCAGGAGCCTGGTTATATTAAAGGCTATCCCCCAGGTGTACGTGAAAATGGTGGTCAATATACACATGGTGCTATTTGGGCAATTATGGCATTTGCAAAACTTGGCAAGCGCAAAGAAGCCTATGAACTGTTTTCATTGATCAATCCGGTCAATCACGGGAAAAAGCCTGATCTCTATTGTGTAGAACCTTATGTAATTGCTGCTGATATTTATTCAGTAGAGCCACGTCGTGGTCAGGGTGGGTGGACATGGTATACAGGCTCAGCCGGCTGGTTTTTCCGTGTAGCTACAGAAACAATTCTGGGGTTGAAGCGTGAGGGAACGCAGCTGCTGATCAACCCGTCCTTGCCACCGCATTGGAACGGGGCGGAAGCCACTTATCGTTACAAAAATGCCGTTTATCATATTTCCATCAAGACGGATGCTGCTGCGGCAAGTCGGACTTTGAACGGAAAAAAGATCAAAGATCCGAAAAATGCCATTCATCTTGATGAAGAAGGTGAGCATCATGTAACGGTTAATCTTTCCAAATAGGAAACAAAGGACTAGAAAGGCGGGCATGAGCCCGCTTTTTTTAAAATGGCTGACTCGTCTTCAGGGCAGTCGCATTGATATGCGAATTGATTGATGGAATGGGAGCCATTATGGCCAAGACCGATATAGCGCGCCGCGTATATAATCATACGTGGAAACTGGATCCGATTATACGGAGCTTGCTGGACACTGATTTCTACAAGCTTTTAATGCTTCAGATGATTTGGGGCATGTACCCAAAAGTTAATGCGACATTTTCTTTGATCAACCGCACTAAAACTGTACGTCTTGCGGATGAGATAGATGAAGCAGAACTGAGGGCACAGCTTGATCATGCGCGCACACTAAGATTTACCAAAAAAGAAATGATCTGGCTGGCGGGTAATACATTTTACGGTCGCAAGCAGATATTCCAGCCCGAATTTTTGGAATGGCTCAACGGCTTCCAGTTGCCGGAATATGAGCTGACACGAAAAGACGGACAGTATGAATTGCACTTTTACGGGCCGTGGACACATACGACTATGTGGGAAATTCCTGCCCTTGCGATTATCAATGAGTTGCGCTCCCGCGCAGCCATGAAAAAACTGGGGCCATTTGCTTTGGATGTGCTTTATGCACGTGCAAAGGCCAAATTGTGGAGCAAGGTCGAGCGACTGCGCGATTTACCTGATTTGAAAGTCTCGGATTTTGGAACCCGACGCCGACATTCTTTTCTCTGGCAGCGCTGGTGTGTGGAGGCATTGAAGGAGGGAATTGGCAGTTCATTCAGCGGAACGTCAAACGTTTTGCTGGCAATGGATACTGATCTGGAAGCGCTTGGTACAAATGCGCACGAACTGCCGATGGTTGTGGCGGCACTGGCTACCAATGATGAAGAACTGCGTGCAGCGCCTTATAAGGTTTTGCAGGATTGGAACCGTTATTATGGCGGTAATCTCCTGATCGTATTACCAGATGCTTTTGGCACGGCTGCATTCTTGCGCAATGCTCCGGATTGGGTTGCGGATTGGACGGGATTTCGTCCTGATAGCGCCCCGCCGATTGAAGGTGGCGAGCGGATATTGGAATGGTGGAAATCCAAAGGTAAAGATCCGCGCGAGAAAATGCTTATTTTTTCAGACGCACTGGATGTTGAAACGATTGAGGAAACCTATCATCATTTCAAAGGCAGAGTGCGGATGAGTTTTGGTTGGGGTACCAATCTGACCAATGATTTTGCTGG
>CANQXU010000093.1 GCA_947627865.1 uncultured Paenochrobactrum sp.
CGGATTGCAAGAGCAGGGAGCAATAAACTGTGAGAAAAATTTATGAGATGATAAATAATGATTATATAATTTTTTTCAAAAGGGTCGTTTTTATTTAAGCCATTGTTTTAATACGATAAAATTACGACTGCGCATCATGGCGCAGCCGTATAGGGTTCTCGATTAACGGGTTGCGTCGCGCAGAAATGCAAGAACATGTGCCCATGAGGCTTCATTCGCCTCAGCATTATATTGGGGTGACCCGCCCATAGTCGTCAGATTCCCATTCACCGGATGCGCATGGGCAATTTGCGTTGCTGGCACATAGGGGAATAAAATAGAATGTCCTGCTTGTGGGTGGTTATACCATTCCACCGCATAAGGATGATGCGCGGCAAGCAGGCTGGATTGCACCAGCAAGGAATAATAATCTGATGGCCAAGCTCCGTCATCACCAGATGAAACCAGCATGACCGGCCCTTTGATCTTTTCAACTGGTATTCGGGCTTTCGCCAAGGCCACCGGATCTGCCAATGCGGTTCTCATAGCCAGACTGTTACGTCTTGGCTCTTCACCTTCATCATAGGGTGCCCAACTGGCAAAGCGATTATTTTCCCATATATGGGTCAGTGGTTTACCATCTTTTAGCCAGCTTGGCCCATCTCGGCCAAAATCGGGATCGGCTGCTGCCTGCCCGCTATGCACAAATGCACTTGGCACATAACCGATGACGGCAGATACTTTATCAGGATAGGTCGCCCCCAGCAGCAAGACCAGTTCTCCGCCACGAGACTGACCACTAACGGCAATAAAGTCATTTTTTATTTTGACATTATCCCGCAGCCAGTCGAGACCTTGGGAGAAATATTCAAGTGGTGTATTGGATATATATTTGGGCAAGCCTTCAGCGCCGAAATATCCCAGAGCCAGAGCATGAAAACCATGAGACGCATAAAGTGCGGCCCGCGGCTCATTAATACCGCCGCCAGAACCATTCATGATCATAATTGTGGGTGCAGCTTGATTGCCCGCGGCACGATAAAGCACACCAACAAGACCGTTTTCGCGTACTTCTTCTCGCGTAACACCTTCCGCCATCAATGATTGCGTAAATTGTGCTTGAGCTGTGTGTTCGCTCGTTTTAGCCTCGATATTGGTTATGAGTGCTTCTGAGAAATCATTATTGAATAAAGGCAGCATGCCGCCTTTATTATGATTTTGTGACCATATTAATCCCATGGATGATACGGCTTGATAGTCACCGGATTGAGGCGCATTACGGCTTAAATCGAGTGTGCCTTTAGCATCGGCGGTAAAATCAGCAGATGCAACCCACTCATTACCATCGCGTAAGGTCTTACTGGAGACGGTGATTTTTTCATGAGGCTTTGCGCCGGATATTACAATCCGGCGCTCCACATCAATCAGCCCTGTTTCAGGGTGAATTTTTACTTCTAGCATAATAATCTGTCTTATTGCGCTGTTTCGGACGTTACTTGCATGGCAACGGTGCGGTCACTATTCCACGGTACCACTTTAAGTCCATCGCGCGCTGCCCAGATGTTTTTGTAATGGAATAAAGGAATGATCCCGACGTCGCCCATTACGGTTTTAACGGCACCGCGAATGATATCTTCGCGCTTTGCGTCATCGAATTCCGATGTTGCTTGAACAAGTGCTTCATCAAGGATCGGTGAGCTATAGCGCCCCCAGTTGGATGCACCAACGCCACGTTCGCGGTCCGGTGTTGCAAGAATTGAGGTCATAGCATAAGTGCCTTCACCAGTACCATTGCCCCAGCCGATCATGGTCATGGCATATTCATTTTTATTTGCGCCAGCTGAATACACGGAGAAAGGAACGACTTCGACTTGTGTTTCAACCCCGATACGCGACCAGAACTGAGCAATGGCCTGTGCAGTTTCCGGACCTTGCGGATAGCGATCGCTAGGCACATGAATTGTCATTTTAAAGCCTTCCGGATAACCAGCTTCTGCCAGCAGCTCCTTAGCCTTATTCGCATCAAAAGGAATGTCTTTTGTATCGGTATCATAACCAAATGTGCCTGCCGGCATCCATTGATTTGCAACGGTGGCGCCATCCTGCATGATGCGGCTCACAATGGCTTCACGGTTGATACCAAGATTAAGTGCTTCACGAACTTTTTGGTTGGTGAGAGGATTTTCCTTTAAAGGATTTCCGGCTTTGTCGGTAATAAATTGGTTCGGCTCGGGATTGAAGCTCGGCTGCATGATCAAAGCGCGCAAACCAGGATAGGCCCAGACATTAACACCTTCTGTCTGGTTCAGTTTGGCAATGTCGGACACGGACACTTTATCAATGACATCGACATCCTTAGCCAGTAGCGCAGCGGTGCGAGCAGCAGGGTTGGAAATGTAGCGGTAATTGACATTTTCCCACTCAGGCTTGTCACCCCAATAGGTATCACTCCGTTTCATTAGGACATGGTCACCCGGGGTATAGCCAGTCCACTCATAGGCACCATTGGTGACCATTGCTTTGCCGCTATTGTAATCCTCAGTGGCAGAATTCTCGCCAATATGTTTGCTGACAATATAAAGGCTGGAAAGATTGGTTGGTAAAAGCGGGTCCGGTACATTGGTGATAACGCGCAATTTGTGATCATCAATCACTTCTACACGGTCAACTGTACGGATAAAACCTTTAACGGTTGCAACGCTGCCCGGTACGTTACGGGCGCGGTCATAGGAAAACACCACATCTTCTGCCACAACGGGTTTACCATCAGACCATGTAGCATTTTCATGCAGTTCAAATTCCCATGTCAACGGGTCAATATTTTTCCAAGTTTTAGCCACGCCTGGCTGCATGTTGACAGCGTCTTTACCCGTCAAGCCGCTCCAAAAATGCTGTGCCACGGAGTGGTCACCCGCATGGTTGTTGAGTTGCGGATCAATGGAAGACAGAGGATCGGCAAAACCGATACGCAGATCTTCAGCCATGACATTTACAGAAAACAAAGTAGAACTAAGGGCAAGTGCAGTAAGTAGTTTTTTCATGCTGAAGCTCCTATTGGGTCGTCGTTAAAACGGGATGCGAATGGGATATGTCGTTGTCATTGAGATGACAGGCACTTAAATGTTTGGAGCCGATTGGCTTTAATTGCGGGCGCTCAGTGCGGCAGCGATCAAACGCAAAAGGGCAACGCGGATGAAAATGGCAGCCGGAAGGCGGATTAATCGGGCTTGGAATTTCACCCTTCACACTTGAATAAACTTTACTGCGTTGTGAGAGGTCAGGTACTTCAGCAAGCAAAGCTTTCGTGTATGGGTGATTTGGATGCTTAAAGAACTCTTCTGCCGGAGCATCCTCAACAATGCGACCAAGATACATAATGACGACACGGTCGCACACATGGCGTACAGCGCGCAGATCATGGCTGATAAACAGATAGGTAAGATCGAGTTCTTCACGTAAATCCATAAATAAATTTAGGATCTGAGCCTGAATGGAAACATCAAGTGCTGCAATGGATTCATCACATACCAGAAATTGGGGATTGAGCGCTAAAGCCCGTGCAATGCTGATACGCTGGCGCTGACCACCGGAAAATTGGTGCGGAAACCGTGTGCGAACAGCGGGGTCGAGACCAACGCGTTGCAATTGCGATACGACATAATCATCAACAAGAGCTTTGGTCGTAATATCGTGCACAAGCGGTGCCTCGCCAACGGCTTTATCAATGCGTTTGCGTGGATTAAGGCTGGCTTGGGGGTCCTGAAAAATCATCTGCACATCAAGATGTACCGATTTATCATTGAGCGGATTTTTGCCATAAATGCTCACCTGTCCTGATGACGGTTGCATCAGACCAGCCGCGATACGTCCTAATGTCGATTTGCCAGAACCAGATTCACCCACAAGGCCAACAAACTCACCTGCTTTGATTGTAAGATCGATACCGTCAAGCGCATGCACTACAGGTCGTGGACGGGTGAGGCCAAGCTTGACCGCAAGTGCAGAGCCGCCGCCGCCAAATCGTTTTTCAATATTATCCAATTGTAAGACGATATTGTTTTCTAAGGTAGTTTCAGGCGTTTCCTGATGAACAGAAACATCATGTGCTATCGTGCTCATGGTTTTATCTCCTGTTCTGTTAAGGCTGGATTCCCAACAGGATTAAAGCAACGGAAAGCATGTGCATGCGTTCCCATTAATTCCGGTTGGTTATGACATTCAGCGGTTGCAAAATCGCAGCGGCTGGCAAAAGTACATCCCTTTGGCGGATTGAACATATTGGGTGCCAGTCCGCGAATTTGCTGCAATCTTGTGCCGGGTGCAGAATTGCCAGGCAGGCTGCCAATCAGCCCCGATGTGTAAGGGTGGCGTGGATTATCAAGAACTTCACTAATCCCGCCATTTTCAACGATACGTCCGGCATACATGACCGAGAGCCTGTCTGCGATACCGGCCACAACTGACAGATCATGGGTAATCCATATGAGGGCCATATTGCTGGCTCTAACCAGACCTTGCACTTCAGCCAAAATTTGTGACTGAATGGAAACGTCCAGCGCGGTTGTCGGCTCATCTGCAATGATCAGATCCGGCTTATTCAGCATCGCAATTGCAAGTGCTACACGCTGGCGCATTCCCCCTGAAAGCTGATGTGGATAGGCATCAAGACGGCTTTCAGGACTTGGCACACCCGTTGCACCGAGAACATCGCGTGCACGGTTGCGGGCGTTGGAATAATTGATTTTTTCATGAGCTTGCAGAGCTTCAATCATTTGTTCCGAAATGCGCAAAACCGGATTGAGCGTCATCATCGGATCTTGGAAGACCATGGCAATGCGGTTGCCTTGGATGTGACGCAGCTCTTTGGGTGATAATTTACTTAGATCTTGGCCCTTGAAAATGATCTCGCCCGAGGTAATTTTTCCCGGTTTGTCGATTAATCCCAGGATGGAAAAACCTGTGACGGATTTGCCTGATCCCGATTCACCAACCAGCCCCATAATTTCACCTGCACGGATGTTGAAAGAGACATCTTCAACAGCATGCAATGTGCCCTGATTGGTAAAAAACCGTGTACTGAGATTGCGAACTTCTAAGAGATAAGAACTCATGCCAGTGTCCTCGGATTAAAGACATCGCGCAAGCGGTCAGCAACAAGATTGATTGCAACAATGGAAATCAGCAATGCCAATCCGGGGAAGAAGCTGATCCAGTATTCGCCCGACAACATATATTGAAAGCCATTAGAAACGAGCAGGCCAAGTGAGGGTTGCGTAACCGGAACACCAAGACCTAAAAAGCTCAATGTTGCTTCTAAAGTTATAGCGCGTGCAATCTGCAAAGTGCCGATAACGATGAGGGGAGGCAGGCAATTGGGCAAAATATGCCCAAGCAAAATCCTGATGGGCGAAAGTCCAAGGCCGCGGGCGGATTCAACATAGTCACGCTGGCTTTCAACCATCGCTTGACCACGGGCAGTACGTGCATAATAAGCCCATTCCAGAAAAATCAATGTGATGATCACATTGCCGACGCCACGGCCAAAATAAGCAAGCATCAAAAGCGCGACCAGAATGGATGGCAGTGACATGACCAAGTCAACCAGACGCATGATCAAAGCATCTGAACGGCCACCAGCATAAGCGGCTATAAGACCCAAGCAAGTCCCAATAATACCTGCTATCAAAGCGGAACTGATGCCGACGGTCAGGCTTGTGCGCAAACCATACAAAATGGCAGAGAAAAGGTCGCGGCCTTGGCCATCCGTTCCAAGCCAGTAGGTGAACCCTTCATTCATGCTGGTTTCACCAGGTTCAAGGCGCGAGTCCATGATGTCAATGGACATCAAATCATATGGATTTTGCGGTGTGATCCAAGGCGCTGCAATCGCTGCGAATACGATTAAAAAGCATAAAATGAGACCAATGACAGCTTGCGGCGACCGCAAAAACATCTGCACATTTTCGAGCCAAGGTGAGCTTGGTGTTTTTCGTGTCAGCGTAGTCATGCACTTGCCTCCGTTCTGATGCGGGGGTCGAGTACCCGATAAAGAATGTCAACGATCAGATTGATGGTCACAAAGAGCAAGGAAACAACCATGAGATAGGCAACAATGACAGGTCTATCCATTGCATTGATGCTGTCGAGAATGAGTTTACCTGCACCCGGCCACGAAAAGATATTTTCCGTAACAACGGCAAAGGCAATGGTTGAGCCAAATTCAATGCCCATTACTGTAACAAGCGGTATCATGACATTGCGTAAGATATGACGGCGTATAATACGAAAGGGGGATAGCCCTTTAGCGCGTGCAAAACGAACAAAATCGAGGGATTTTACTTCCTTAACACCAGCGCTGGTCAGCCGGACGATGAGTGAAACTTTGAATAATGACAGATTGACCGCGGGAAGGATCATATGTCTCAAACCGTCCCAGGTGAGGAATGACCATTTGATACCAAAAACAGTCACTGTGGTACCGCGTCCGCTGGCAGGCAGCCAGCCAAGCGAGACACTGAAGGTCATAATTAGCAACAGGCCGACCCAGAATGTTGGCAGGGAAAATCCTAGGATACTGCCTGTCGTTACGAGTTTTGCAAGCGGGTTATCCGGCTTTAAACCAGCAAAAAGCCCAAGGGGAATACCGATAAAAATTGCAATAATCATAGCGAAAACTGCAAGTTCTAAAGTGGCAGGAAGGCGCTGCAATATGAGGGTTACTGCAGGAATATTATAGACAAAGCTATTGCCAAGATCACCTTGCAATGCGCTTTTCACAAACAGCCAATATTGTTGCCATAAGGGCAAGTCCAGCCCCAGATTTTTAATTAACTCTTCTCTGTCAGCCTGCGTGGCATCGGGAGAAATTAAAATATCTGCCGGATTGCCTATCATATGCAGGCCGATAAAAACGATCAGAGACATGGCGGTTAGCACAACTACCGCCTGCGCTAATCGCCTGATGAGCCAGAATGTGAAATTCATGCAATTTCCTCGTCAGCCGCCTGATCATAATTATGGGCAACTGTCCATTCATCTCCGAATACTTCCGGCTCATCAAAGGCTTTTGCATTGGCAAAATGCTCTTTGATATCCTCCTGATAAAGCTTTGCAACAATGGCTTGTGACAGGCGAGCCGCCCCTTCACTAATTGCAGGGATGTCACCGGAAACGCCGCCGTGAGACATCATTGCAGGGTAGCAAAAGCAATGAATACGCGTGAGCCCGTTATCCTCAATGCCGTGTTTGGGCAAAAACTCAAATGCGGCGCCTAAATCCGGCGCTTCAATCAATGCGCGGTCTTCATCACCTTTTAATGGTGCAAGACGCTCTGCCCAAATACGTGCCTTGGGTGCAATTTGGCTTAAAAATGGTTTTTGGCGCCAATCAATCTGGAAACCCGTGGACGGGATAATGAAATCAAATGTCCGTGAGCCTTTAGGTGTTGTAATCTCGACTTTTTCACCTTTGAGCGTCACAGATTCCAGTGGTGAGCCTAATTGGAAAAATGCATTTTTATGACGGCTGACACGTAATACACTTGCATGGGGCGGCGGTACTTGTTCGGCACTGATATAACTATAAATTGCAAGCTTCCAATGGTCATCGAGCGTTTGCATTCCATAGACTGAACCGGGATTGCCCATACCTTTGCCGCGGTTAATACGCGGAATATCTTTGCGTCTGATTAAAACATCCACGCGGGCGGCGCCTGCCTCTAAAGCTGTGCCAGCACTATCCATTGCCGATGCACCAGCACCTATCACAGCAATGGCTTTGCCTTTCAGTTTGGAATAATCATAAATATGGGACGAGTGAGCCCAATACTCACGTGGTAATTTACTGATGATTTCAGGCACATAGGGACCACCGAGGCCGTCGCGGCCAGTTGCGAGCACAACATGGCGTGCCAGAACTTTCTGCGTTCCTGCCGGCGTTTCCAGATCCAGCTCGACATAGTCATCATGCGGAGTAATTAACGTTATGCGGTGATCATTGCGAATATCAATATTTAAAACTTCACGATACCAGCGCAGATAATCCATCCATTGCAAACGTGGAATCTTATCGAGCTTTTCCCATTCAGCTACACCAAATTGCGCTGTAAACCACGCGCGAAAGGTGAGGGACGGGATACCAATTGCAGGGCCGGTTAGTATTTTGGGGGAGCGCAGAGTTTCCATGCGGGCGGTCGTTGCCCAAGGACCTTCATAGCCTTTTGCGCGAGCATCATAAATAACGGTTCTGACACCAAGGTTTTTTAAAGATGCAGCCGCTGCCAATCCTGCCATGCCGCCACCAATAATAGCAACATCCAGCAAAGTCTGGCCATCGACTGCGTGCTGTGGCACCCAGTTTTTAGATGGTATGTTCAGATATTCAAGGTCTTGCGCAACGCGGCGGTTCAAAGCTTCAAGTGATGTCGGCATAATACTCTTATTCAATCTACCAGCCCGAAAAGCTGGATATTCGCTGTTGGATACTGATCCGTTTTTAGAGCGCATTCATGAAGTTTAGCGCGCAACTTATCTGTTCACGCACGAAAGCACGTGTCAATTTGAATGAAAATAGTTGTTTTAACTACTCTACCGGATCACCTAGAACGTGCATCAAGCGGTTGGCCCAACCAAACATCGCCGTTGAAAGGACAAGATCAATAGCTTCGAGTTTATCAAGACCCTGATCTGCAATCTTTTTGGCATCATCGGCTGTTACTTGTGGCGGAAACTGCGATAGCTTATGCGAAAAATTCAAGATAGCCTTATCGCGTGGTTCCAGCTGTGCATCTTTTCCATCACGAAAGATCTTGTCGGTAACACTTTCATCTCTGCTGAGTTGTGCGTGTCGTTGCGCATGGACAGCTGCACAGTAAATGCAATGATTGACGATAGATGCACCCAATGCACCAAGCTCGCGTTCGGCACGGCTCAAGCCACCTTTATTATACATAACTGCATTGAAAAGAGGTGAGCGGATATCCAGACTTTCAGGATCGTGCGCGAGTACCAATACATAGTCAGAAACTTTGGTATTGGAAGGCGTGACTTTTAGTGCTTCCAGCTGTTGCGGGCTGGCCTTCTCCAAGTCAACTGGAGTGACGCGTGGGCGCCATTGCGGTACTGTTTTCGTGAATTGATAGATTATCTCGCTCATGCCGCTTCTCCCGCATCTGCAATTGACGCCAAACCGGCAGCTACTCTTAATTGATAGGCCAGAAATGCATTGAGTTCACATAAGCGAACAATATCTGCGTCATCAATTCCAGCTCGCTGGAGTTGTGTAATATCGTCGGGAATTACAGATTGCGTGTTATTCGCGACCTTATCCATAAATTCAACAATGAGTTTTTCAGTCGAGTTTACAGGGAAATAATCAGGCTGACTAATTGATCGCTCATTCGTGGCTGCAATTTTTTGCGAATAGAATGAAGCCAGATATGGATTGTTGTTAGCAGCGCAAATTCTTGCGGCTAGATTTGCCCGTAAATCATATGAGATAGCACCAAAATCAGATGGTGTAAGAACAGCTTTTTGTGCGTCGCGTGTCTTTTTGAATATATCAGCACGCTCTAGCAATTCAGCAAAAGGAGCGGGCGAATCCCTATCCTCTGCTAACCACAGACTTACTTTTTCAAGCGTTGTTTGTTTCATAATTTCCCCATCGTCAGCGCCATTCCCAAAGCATAAACTTGAGGCTATGGTATTCTAGATGTTATTTTGCCTCGCAGGTGACATTAGCCAAAAAGCTATTCATTGCAAGGCTATAACGGTCGTGTTTGTCTGATTACGAAACTAGCTGCACAGATCTTTTATAGAAGATATGTTCGTTTAATTATTAGCGGTATTTAGAATATAATACCTTAAAATATGAGTATAAGAAAAATCTCATATGATTTTGAGTGCCGGAGGATTGAAAATGGGTAATATCATTCATAGAAGCGGTTTGCGAAATGTTGACGAAATTTGTCTGACAACGTGGCGCAATAAAGCAATCGCGACAATCGAAGCCGACTTTAACCGTTCAGCTGATACACATTTGATACGGGTTGATTTACCAAGATTTGATGGAATTACACTTTATATTAAAGATGAGTCCAGCCACCCAACCGGATCATTGAAGCACCGTCTGGCACGTTCATTATTTCTTTTTGCTATTTGTAATGGGAAAATTGGCCCTAAAACGACTGTAGTCGAAGCCTCAAGTGGTTCCACAGCTGTATCAGAAGCATATTTTGCAAGAATGCTGAATTTGCCTTTTGTAGCAGTGATGCCGAAAAATACATCACCAGAAAAAATCAAAGCGATTGAGTTCTACGGCGGCAGATCGCATTTGGTTGATGATCCTAAAACCGTTTATCAGGCAGCGCAAAAGCTGGCGGACGAAACTGGCGGTTATTATATTGACCAATTTACTTATGCAGAGCGGGCAACAGACTGGCGTGGGAATAATAATATTGCTGAGTCTATTTTTAGCCAGATGGAGCATGAAGAGTGCCCTGAACCTCGCTGGGTGGTAAC
>CANQXU010000094.1 GCA_947627865.1 uncultured Paenochrobactrum sp.
CAAGATCGCATGCAGGAAATGTATAAGCTGATTGAGCAACTGACGAATTGGTATGATGATGTAAAAAAACTGGATACGGATCGTTTAACCAGTTTGCTCAGCCTTGGCGCGAAAGTGACCCGCTTTTTGGAAACAACCGACAAAATTGTTTCTTTAGGGCGAGGGCGTTCGGGTTCAAAAAAGGATAAGTAAAAGAGTGACTAGCCCCCACAGTGCGCTCAAAGCAAAAACAGTAAAGAGTGAAGCTACAGATTTATCCGGTAATCAGTCCGCACTTTATAAAAATTTAAAGCGGGCTGGGCGACTGCAATCATTGGCTTCTTTGTTATGGTTGCCTCAAGCAGCCTTGTTGGGATTTGTTGTTCAGCAATATATTGATGCCAATACAGGGCTTTATATCTATCTCTCTGCTGCTGCTATCTTTGTTATTGGTGTTTTGCGAAGCGTCATGGATGCGGCTGGAAGCAAATTGGCTTTTGAAACAGCCCGCCAAAATTTGAGTGTAAAACGTGGCTTAGCAATCGATGCACTTGTTAAGACATCCCCTCTTGATCGCAATCGTATCGCGTCTGGTGAAGCCGCCAGTATTGTCGCCGAACAAGCAGAACTCATCGTTCCTTATCTTTCTAAATTTGTACCTGTTCGCCAGAAGGTGATGATTGTCCCTCTGGTGTTTTTGATTGCTACATTGTGGTTTTCCTGGATAGCCGCATTAATATTATTTATTGCAGCACCGTTGATCCCTATTTTTATGGCTTTGATTGGCATGAAAGCGCAAAAAGCCAGTGAAGAGCAACTGCTTGAAGTTGGCGGGATGAATGGGTTCTTGCTTGATCGTTTGCGCGGGCTTGCAACAATACGTAGCTTTGATGCCGTTGATGCTACTGCAAACCGCTTGCGAGCAAATGCCGAAACTGTCCGTAAAAAAACGATGGCAGTACTTAAAATTGCTTTCCTGACATCAGCGGTTCTAGAATTATTCTCTGCTCTTGGTGTTGCTATGGTTGCCGTTTATATCGGCTTCCATTTGTTGGGCACCATTGGGTTTGGCTCATGGGGCGGTCAGTTAAGCTTGGGTGAGGGGCTTTTCATCCTATTGCTGGCTCCGACATTTTTTGAGCCATTACGTGAGCTGTCTAATGTTTGGCATGATCGGGCTTCAGGTGAGGCGGCGATCAAAGCCCTGGATAATTTGAGCAGTCCCAAGAGTGCATTATTAGGGATTGAGCAGCGAGGCTATGGCCAAGAAATCATCGCGGCGCCGACTGTAAAGTTTGATAATATTGCTTTTCATTACGACAATGGTGCGCCCGTTCTGCAAGATTTTAATCTAGAGATTAAATCGGGTGAACATGTGGCGATCATGGCGCCGAGCGGTTATGGAAAGTCTACCATCCTCGCTCTTTTAGCTGGATTAATCATTGCGGATCGGGGCTCTATTCATATTGGAAAATTCGAGCTGAATAATCAAACCGCGGATGATTTGCGCCATTCCATGGCGTGGATCGGACAAAAGCCACATATTTTCTCAGGCTCGCCAAAATCCAACGTAACTTTATCAAGATCATTTGTTACGGACGATATATTTAAGTCTGCTGTGCATTCTGCTGGATTGGGTAATATTGATGCAATCTTTGCCCATGATCATATAGGCGAGAGCGGCACAGGTTTATCAGGTGGTGAGGCTTTGCGGTTGGCCATAGCAAGGGCTGCTGCAAATCCGGATACGACATTGATCCTGGCGGATGAACCCACTGCGCATCTTGATCGTAAAACCGCGCATTCAATCACCGATAATTTGATACAATTTGCAGATAATAAAACAATGATTGTCGTCACACATGATCAAAAACTCGCCGACCGTATGGATCGGATTATTGTTTTAGATTTGCCAAAAACAGACGAAGAGCTTGAAACAGCTGGCCAATGTCTCACACAAGGAGGTGCGGCATGAAACAGCTTTTGACGCTGATACCCGTATTACGGCTATATTTTGCAGAGAAAAAACTTGCACTTCTTGGCGGTATGCTGCTTGCTGCCTTAACCGTCCTTGCTAATGTTGCTTTACTGGGTGTTTCAGGTTGGTTCATTACAGCGACTGCAATAGCAGGTATGATGGCGGCGACAGCGCTCGCTTTCGACGTGTTTTTGCCTGGTGCAGCTATTCGTCTATTCGCAATTACACGTACGGTTTCGCGATATTTCGAACGCTTGCTCACACATGATACGATGTTGGCAGTTATCGCAGCCACTCGAGAAAAGCTTTTTCGAGGCTGGTCACGTCCGCAAGCCGCGCATAATTTGCTTAAAAGACCATCAACCCTGCTATTTCGCCTTACCGCAGATATTGATGCTCTCGATTCACTATATCTTCGTGTCATGGTACCAGCAGGCGCAGCCCTTGTTACCACGCTTTTCTGCGTTATTGTCTTAGGTTTCCTGTCGCCGATTTATGCTTTTATTATTGGCGGTATTTTACTTTTGACAGGCATCATTATTCCGCTTGCTATTTCCAGACGAGCTGCGAAACCAATGCGCATGCGGGTGAAAGCTACAGAAGCTTTACGTGCGCGCACCATTGATCTTGTTTCAGGGCAAATAGATTTGGTGATGAGTGGGCGGATCGAGGCGCAAAAATCTGCTTTATCTTATGCGGATCAAAAAATATCAGATGCCGATAGAAAGTTGAATAAGCTGGATATTCTGGCTGGTGCCGGTTTTGGCATCGTGCAGGCTTTGTTATTGGCGATCAGTGTTATTGCAACTGGTCTTTTAATCGAGAGCAAGCTCATCACAGCGCCATTGGCAGCGCTATCTTTACTGATAATTCTGGCATCAACTGAGCCATTTGCAGGACTTCGTCGCGGTGCGCTTGAGCTTGGCAGAACTTTGCTGGCAGCCAAGCGCCTATCGGGTCAGCTTGAACCAGTTAAGGGTGAAGTGACAGATTTTGTTGAACCACCAAAATCATCAGATATAGCGGTGCAGCTGGCTGATATATCGTTGAAATATCAAGATCAGCATCAATTCGTGATTGATAATCTGTCGTTGACAGTGAAATCAGGTGAAAAAATTGCTATTATCGGTAGCAGTGGTGCTGGTAAATCAACATTACTTTCGCTTATTAGCGGTGAAATGCGCACAACTGCCGGTGAGATATATGCAAAGCGTAGCATTCTTCTGACACAGAAAACCGAGCTCTTTAAGGATAGCCTGCGTAACAATTTAAGCCTTGGAAGTATTAAAACAGACGATAATCAATTGCTTATGGCGCTGCATGATGCAGGGTTGGGAGGATTGATGGAAACGATACCAGAAGGACTTTCAACGTGTTTGGGCGAGGGTGGTATTGGCTTGTCTGGCGGGCAGGCTCGTCGCTTGGCGCTGGCACGACTGTTTTTACACAAAGCTGATCTCTGGCTATTGGATGAACCAACTGAAGGTTTAGACAGTGAAACGGCTCGGGATGTTATGACAAGGCTGATCGACAACTCTGCAGGACACACAGTTGTTATGGCAACCCATGTGGCGCGGGAAGCACGTTTCGCAGACAAAATTATTGAAATCAGTCATGGACGTATTTTGCGCGATGCTCAAAAAAATACGCCTGAGTTTGACGAGATCATACAGAATTTGCGTACCCATTAGAGCTGCGGTTTTAATTCAGAGGCACTTTTTGGGCCGGGTTTGAGCAGCTCTTTGATGAATATGAAGATTTAATCACCAGTAAAGGAGAGGCTCCATACTGAAAGATTTCTCTCGCCGTTTCACATAAAATACATAAGTCAGAAGCTGTTCGCTAAAATTGGCTTCTGAGCATCAGGAGGACCGAAAGCGGTTTTAAAAGATGGAATTTGACATCGTCTCCTTGTCGCGTTTGCAGTTTGCAATAACGGCTTTATATCACTTTTTATTCGTACCCCTCACTTTGGGATTGTCTGTTCTGCTGGCAATCATGGAAACGGTCTATGTTATGACCGGTCGCCTGATCTGGCGTCAAATGACTAAATTTTGGGGTACTTTGTTCGGCATCAATTTTGTCATGGGCGTTGCTACGGGCATTGTCATGGAGTTTCAGTTCGGAATGAACTGGAGCTATTACAGCCATTATGTGGGTGATATCTTTGGTGCGCCGCTCGCTATTGAAGGGCTGATGGCTTTCTTTTTGGAAGCGACCTTTGTTGGCTTGTTCTTTTTTGGTTGGGATAAACTCTCTAAAGTCGGCCATTTGGTTGTGACCTATCTGGTCGCTGCCGGCTCAAATTTTTCTGCCTTGTGGATATTGATTGCCAATGGCTGGATGCAAAATCCGGTTGGTTCTGCTTTCAATCCTTTTACGATGCGAATGGAAATAACGGATTTTGCCGAAGTTTTGTTTAATCCGGTGGCACAGGCAAAATTTGTCCATACGGTCTCGGCTGGTTATGTAACGGCGGCAATTTTCGTACTTGGTGTTTCTGCTTGGTATCTGCTGAAAGGTCGCTCGATTGAGTTGGCTAAGCGCTCTATAACTATAGCTGCGTCATTTGGTTTGGCCGCAACGATTTCGGTCGTCGTACTTGGTGATGAAAGTGGTTATTTGTCATCGGAACATCAAAAAATGAAGATGGCCTCAATTGAGGCAGCTTGGGATACAGAGCCACCACCGGCTTCTTTCACGATTATTGGACTACCAGATCAGGAAGCGCGTGAAACACATTATGCAGTTCATATCCCTTGGGTTATGGGCATCATCGGCACACGCTCGCTGACAACGCCTATTGCTGGTATCAATCAGTTGGTTGATGAGGCGCAGAATTATATCCGCAACGGAATTCTTGCCTATGATGCCATGGAGCAAATTCGTAAAGCTGGCCCCAATGGTCAGGTGTCGGAAGAGTTGCAGGCACAGTTTGAAGACAACGGTCAATGGCTTGGTTATGCCCTGCTGCTTAATCGTTATGTGGAAGATCCCCGACAAGCAACTGAGGAGCAGATTATAAAAGCGGCAAATGATATTGTACCGCCTGTTCTGCCTCTATTTTTTGCTTTCCGCATTATGGTGGGCTTAGGATTTTTCTTTATCCTGCTGACAGGAACATTCTTTGTACTCTCCGCACGGCGTGCGCTTGATCGCTATCCGATTTTGCTAAAAATTGCTGTTTTCTCAATTCCATTGCCATGGATTGCAGCGGAAATGGGTTGGATTGTCGCGGAGCTGGGGCGGCAGCCATGGATAATTGACGGTGTTTTGCCAACAGCAATGGCTGTTTCCAATCATAGCGCAATGACAGTGCTGATCACTTTGATGGGCTTTATCGCAATCTATACGGTTCTGTTTATTGTCGAGGTCGGATTGATGCTGAAAGCTATCAAGCAAGGTCCCGAGGCCGATGGCTCACCAGAAGCAAAGTTAGCCCCTGCCACTTTGGCACCGGTAGAGTGAGGAGGGTATAGAAAATGATACTTTATCAGCTCATCGACTATGAAATATTGCGCTTAATCTGGTGGGTGCTATTGGGCGTCTTGCTTATCGGTTTCGCCGCCATGGACGGCTTTGATTTAGGTGTTGAAACCCTATTGCCATTCATTGCCAAAACAGATGTGGAAAGACGCATTGTCATCAATACAATAGGCCCAGTATGGGAGGGAAACCAGGTCTGGCTTGTCTTGGCAGGTGGTGCGATATTTGCAGCCTGGCCTCCATTATATGCTGTGTCTTTTTCCGGATTTTATCTGGCAATGTTCATCGCGCTTTTTGCTTTGATTCTACGCCCTGTCTCTTTCAAATATCGCAGCAAGAAAGACAGCCCTGTTTGGCGAAATGCATGGGATTGGTCTCTATTTATCGGTGGCTTTGTGCCTGCACTGATATTTGGTGTCGCAGTGGGTAATGTTTTGCAAGGTGTGCCATTTCGTTTTAACGATCATCTGCAAATTTTCTATGAGGGCACATTGTTGGATTTGTTAAATCCATTTGCGCTTTTATGCGGCTTGATATCAGTTACAATGCTCGCCATGCATGGAGCATCATGGCTGGTGCTTAAAACCACTGACGAGCTGGAAAAACGCGCCCGCAAAATTGGCACATTGATGGCAATTGTCACCATTATCCTCTTTGTTGGGGCAGGTTTTTGGGTGTGGCAATCAATTCCAGGGTTTCGGATCACCAGTGAAATTATACCTGATGGCCTCTCGAACCCTCTTTATAAAACAGTTGTGGTTGAGCAGGGTGCGTGGTTGGCCAATTATGCTGCATATCCGGCATTATGGCTCATTCCGGCACTTGGTATTCTAGGTGCTTTGGGTGTGATGATAACATCAAATACCAGAGCTCAGATATTGCCGCTAATTATGGGTAAAGTGTCGATATTCGGAATCATAACAACCGTCGGAGTTTCGATGTTTCCGTTTATTCTTCCATCTTCACTTCATCCTGATGCCAGCCTTACGATTTGGGATTCATCTTCCAGCCATATGACATTGTTCAATATGCTTGTTGCAACAGTGATCTTTTTGCCGCTCATCCTTATTTACACAGCATGGGTCTATAAAGTGCTTTGGGGCAAGGTGAAGCGAAGCGATATAGAAGAGGGCAGTGGCCACGCTTACTGAAAACAAGGCAGCGGAAAGGATATCTGCTGCCTATCATTCAAGCCCAAGATGCACTTAAAGGAAAAGCATATGTGGTATTTTGCATGGATATTGGGATTGCCTCTTGCAGCTGCTTTCGCGGTGCTCAATGCTATGTGGTATGAGCTGATGGATGATCGTGCTGCCAAGCGTTTGACAGCCGATCCAACGAAAGAGATGGCGCGCGAAACAAAGCAGTATTGAACGCATTATCAGTCTATTTATAAAATAGTTTGGAGTTATTTCGTATCAAAACTCTTATATCCGGCTTCAACCCGTTATGCTTATGCATGACGGGTTATATTTCTTTTGCGCTTTTATATAAAAATAACTAAACTTGTACCACTCGGTACGGCTCGTGACTTGCATATAAATTGTAATAATATTTCATTATTCATATCAAGATTTGTTGCTAAATTTGTTTAATATATAGGCACTCAAGCTTAATGTTGCTTGCTATGCTTTTGGGTTTATTTTGCCATATAAAAATATGTCTTAAGCAGGTGTAATATAGCAATAATAATAATCTTGCTTTTCCCTCTTTCCAGCCGCAACCTGATAACCAAGCTTGATTATCTGAGCAGATGATCAGCATGGGAGGAGCAGAGCAGCATAAGCTGCCGATAATCCAATGGGAGAGACGCGGTTTCAGACGGGCCAATTTAAACATAAATTATAATAATGGCCGTTTGTATCGCATAATTAACCAGCCAGTTATCGTGCTTCTATTCGTAAACGAAGTGAGATGAAGCAGTGCGTTTCATCTCGATTGTGAGGAATGGCGCATGACCAATGATACTGTCCTTTCGTTGCATATTCCCGAACCTGATATGCGGCCAGGGGATACGCCCGATTTTTCTCATGTAAAAATACCATCTGCCGGGACTGTGCGTAGACCGGATATTGATGAAAAGCCGGAAGCAATGCGCGATCTGGCATTTACCATCATTCGTGTTCTTAATCGCAATGGTGAAGCGGTAGGGCCTTGGGTAGCTGGTCTGACACCCGATCAATTGCGTGACGGATTACGGCATATGATGCTGCTGCGCGCTTATGATGCCCGAATGATGATGGCACAGCGTCAGGGTAAAACATCCTTTTACATGCAGCATCTTGGAGAAGAGGCGATCAGCTGTGCTTTTCGTAAAGCCTTGCAAAAGGGCGATATGAATTTTCCAACATATAGACAGGCAGGCCTGCTGATTGCGGATGGATATCCGATTGTGAAAATGATGAATCAAATCTTTTCCAATGAAGAGGATCCACTAAAAGGCCGTCAAATGCCTGTTATGTATGCGGCACGCGATCATGGGTTTTTCTCGGTTTCTGGAAATTTGGCGACCCAATATACGCAGGCTGTTGGTTGGGCAATGGCCTCAGCAATCCGCAATGACAATAAAATAGCGGCAGCATGGATCGGCGATGGCTCAACCGCCGAAAGCGACTTTCATGCAGCTCTTGTTTTTGCATCAACTTATAAAGCGCCTGTCGTGATGAATATCGTCAATAATCAATGGGCGATTTCTACTTTTCAAGGCATTGCACGAGGTGGTTCCGGCACTTTTGCAGCACGTGGTCATGGCTTTGGCATTCCGGCATTGCGTGTCGATGGTAATGACTATCTGGCAGTTTATGCGGTAGCGCTTTGGGCAATTGAACGTGCCAGACGCAATCTTGGCCCAACCATTATTGAATATGTAACTTATCGGGCTGGCGGTCATTCAACCTCGGATGATCCTTCAGCCTATCGTCCGAAAGCTGAGAACGATGCCTGGCCTCTGGGCGACCCGATTTTACGTCTCAAAAACCATTTGATCCAGATAGGGGAATGGTCTGAAGCGCGTCATAAACAGGCTGAAGCTGAAATTATGGATGAAATTTTATTAGCTCAAAGAGAAGCGGAAGCCATCGGGACACTGCATGACGGACGCAAACCATCAATGCGGGATATGTTCGAGGAGGTATATTACGAGACACCTCCGCATCTTGTCCGTCAACGTCAAGAAGCGGGGTATTGATCATGACTAAAATGACCATGATTGAGGCCATTCAAAATGCCCATGATATTGCCATGGAACGTGATGATCATGTGGTCGTATTTGGTGAGGATGTTGGGTATTTTGGGGGGGTATTCCGCTGCACAGCCGGATTACAGAAAAAATACGGAAAGACCCGTTGCTTTGATACGCCAATCAGCGAGTTGGGCATTGTGGGCACAGCGATTGGTATGGCGGCTTATGGTTTGAAGCCATGTATCGAAATCCAGTTTGCTGATTATGTCTATCCGGCTTATGATCAAATTGTTTCAGAAGCAGCACGTCTTCGCTACCGCTCCGCTGGTCAGTTTACCTGCCCGATTGTGATCCGCATGCCCTCTGGTGGTGGGATTTACGGTGGCCAGACACATAGTCAAAGCCCCGAAGCTCTATTCACACATGTCTCAGGTCTGAAAGTCTTAATGCCTTCAACACCTGCTGATGCCAAAGGCTTGTTGCTGGCTGCCATTGAAGATCCGGATCCGGTTATAATTTTTGAGCCGAAAAGGCTCTATAATGGCCCTTTTGACGGGCATCACGACAAGCCGGTTGTATCGTGGAAAAAACATGATCTGGGCGATGTTCCGGAAGGTTATTATACGGTCCCTATAGGTAAGGCCGCTATCAGAAGAGAAGGCAGTGCACTGACAGTGCTTGCTTATGGCACAATGGTGCATGTGGCGCTTGCAGCAGTTGATCAGAGCGGCATTGATGCAGAAGTGATTGATCTGCGCTCACTCCTGCCGCTTGATATTGATACGATCACTGCGTCGGTTAAAAAGACTGGACGTTGTGTTGTCGTTCATGAGGCCACGCTAACTTCTGGCTTTGGCGCTGAGCTTGTCGCGCAAGTGCAACGTGATTGTTTCTACCATCTTGAAACACCGATTATTCGTGTAACTGGCTGGGACACGCCTTATCCTCATGCACAGGAATGGGCTTACTTCCCAGGCCCGGAGCGTATTAGCCGTGCTTTACATGCAGCCATGGAGGCATAATATGTCACAATATTCATTGAAGCTGCCGGATATTGGTGAAGGAATTGCAGAGGCCGAGCTTGTAGAATGGTTGGTCGCTGTTGGTGATATTATCCGTGAGGATGATCCGATAGCAGCTGTGATGACTGATAAGGCCAATGTGGAAATCCCGACATCAAAATCTGGCCGCGTTATTTCTTTGGGTGCGCAAACAGGTGATATGGTGGCTGTTGGCTCCGAGTTAATTTTGCTTGAGATTGACCAAGATGAGGAAAAAGTAGCGCCAACAGAGATTGAAAAAGCGCCAATCCAAAAAACACCGCCAAAAGTAGCGGCAGAAAAGCCAGCACTAAATGAGAAAATATCTTCGGCCACACGTGGTCTGGATGCAGCAAAGACATTAGAAAATGCGCGGTTTAAAACCGACTACGCAAAGAACCACACAGTGGTGAAAGATCCGGTTGTAACACAACATGAGTTTTATGGTGCGGGCCCTTTGCGCGCCGAGGGTGAAAAACCATTGGCCTCACCCTCAGTAAGATTACGCGCACGGGAGGCTGGTCTTGATCTGCGCCGTATTCAGGGTTCCGGTCCTGCCGGTCGGATCATGAATGAAGACCTTGATGTCTATTTTGAAAATCTTGACGCTGGGGGAACTTCCAGATCAGGCAGGAAAT
>CANQXU010000095.1 GCA_947627865.1 uncultured Paenochrobactrum sp.
ACACCCTCAACTTCTTTTGTAACAGGCTGGCCGCAATGCAGAACACCTGTTGCCGCATTGAATGTATAAGCAGGCGAACCAGCGAGTTCCCAACCTTTATTCAATGCATCTGTTACGCGATGACAAAAATTGGCATCATCCGGACCAGTGATAAAGCGATAAAGTTTCATTCTTTTACTCCTTAGAACACATTTTCAGCAATTATGGCTTAGTGACCAGCGCGGGCAAGTAAGCGCTCGGCCATCATCAAATGCAATCTTTCAACCATCTCGCCATTCATTGATACAACCCCTTGTGACTGATTTGCAGGATCTTTGAAAGCCTCCACAACCGCCAAGGCATGTGCTATCTCCGATGCACTTGGAGAGAAGGATAAATTTGCCTGTTCGATTTGAGACGGATGTATAAGCGTCTTTCCATCAAAGCCCATCAAAGCGCCCTGCTCGCATTCAACTTTAAAACCCTCACTATCACTGAATTGGTTATAAACCCCATCCAGCACATCAAGTTGATTGGCTTTGGCGGCCAAGACAATCTGCATAAGCCAAGGAATAAGATATTGGCGCTGATTGACAAGTTTAACACCAGTTTCTTTGCAGATATCATTAGGCCCGACTAGCAAAGCCGATAATTGAATGCCATCCTGGTTTTTGAATTGCGCAATCTGCTGAACATTGGCAATCCCTACAGCACTCTCTATCATAGCCCATAATTTAAGCGGCTTGCTGAGCTTGGCAGCATCGACTAAAGCTGAAATTTTATACAAGGTGTTGATATTATCGACCTTGGGGATCAAAAGCGCAGAAAGATCATGGCTTAAAGCCATATGCATATCTGCCGCGATCTCATCGCTCCCACAATCATTAACACGGATAATGCGCTGAAAAGAGACAGACGGGTGCGCGCTCAAATGCTCGTGCAATTGTTCACGTGCCTCGGCTTTCATATTCGGAGCGACAGAATCCTCCAGATCATAAATGATGGCATCAGCATCAAGTATCAGCGTTTTTTCCAATGCACGCTTATTAATAGCTGGAACAAATAAAACGGAACGATAAGACTGAAACAGAGCGGTCATATTTGACTTTAATTCCTTTACGCATAGCTTCACGCAATAAATTTGCTTAAAAGCACATGGTTCGCGACTGTTTGCATCGTTGACTCTATTTTAGACTGGTGTAAACCGTCTGCAGAAAAGAAATTACCAACCGATAAGGTTAAGGCGATGGATAAATTTACCAAGCTCACGGGCGTAGCTGCTCCCCTACCAATTATCAACATTGATACGGATATGATTATCCCTAAGGATTATCTAAAGACGATCAAACGTACAGGGTTGAGCAAAGGTCTTTTTGCTGAGATGCGCTTTAATGAAGATGGCAGCGAAAACCCTGATTTCGTATTAAATAAACCTGCCTATCGTCAGGCTCAGATCATCGTTGCAGGTGACAATTTTGGTTGCGGCTCATCACGTGAGCATGCGCCTTGGGCATTACTGGACTTTGGCATTCGTTGCGTTATTTCCACTTCTTTTGCAGATATTTTTTACAATAACTGCTTCAAGAATGGTATTCTGCCAATTCAGGTTACTCAAGAGCAGCTTGATGCATTGATGGATGATGCATCACGCGGTGCTAATGCGACTTTAACCATTGATCTTGAAGAGCAGAAAATTTACGGACCGGACGGCGGTTCGATCACTTTCGAAATCGATCCTTTTAAACGCCATTGCCTTTTGAATGGTCTTGATGATATCGGTCTCACCATGGAAAAGAAGGACGAGATTGACAGTTTTGAGGCAAAGAACGCAGAACTGCATCCGTGGGCTTAAAGGGTTAGTCGGCTTATAATATGGCCATAAAAGATCAAAGTGGTGATTGGGCGGGTCGTTTCTCGCCCTCTCTCATACAAATGGAATCACTTGCGCTGGAAGCTTTTGCACATCTTCCTGAAGAGTTTCGCATGCTCTGCGGTGACGTCGTTATTAAAATGCTTGATTTTCCAGATGATTCTATCATTGAGGATCTGGGTCTGGACACGCCTTTTGACATTCTCGGCCTTTTTGAAGGATCGGGCATTGGCGAGCGGTTTACTTTAAAACCGAATGAGGGCCCGAGCCGCATCACTCTATTTCGGCGCGCCATTTTAGACTACTGGGCTGAAAATGACGAAATTTTGGGGGATATTATCACCCATGTGCTTATCCATGAAATAGGCCATCATTTCGGCCTTTCTGATGATGATATGGATGCGCTTGAAAATCCGCTCAGCTAACCAGCACACTTAATTATTCTCATTTATCCAGCACGCATTATAGCGGATATAAAAAAAGCGCCGTAAATCCGGCGCTTTAATCATTATTAAATTATCTTTAAGCTGATGCTTTTGGCTGGATCAAATCACGTGCAACCAGCAATTCTGCGATCTGAACTGTGTTCAATGCAGCACCTTTGCGCAAGTTATCAGCGACAATCCACATCGCCAAGCCGTTCTCGACAGTGATGTCTTCACGGATACGGCTGATATAGGTGCCGTCTTCACCTGCCGCTTCATAAGGTGTGATGTAGCCGCCATCTTCGTGTTTATCAATAACAATACAACCTGGTGCATCGCGCAGAATATTTCTGGCTTCTTCAGCATCAATCGGCTTTTCGAACTCGATGTTAACTGCTTCAGAGTGGCCAATAAAGACCGGAACACGCACTGCTGTTGCTGTTACCTTGATTTTTGGATCAAGCATTTTTTTAGTTTCAGCAACAAGTTTCCATTCTTCCTTCGTATAGCCATCTTCCATGAAGCTATCGATATGCGGGATAACGTTGAAGGCAATACGCTTGGTAAATTTATTGGTTGAAATAGGATCTGCAACAAAAACAGCACGTGACTGTTCAAACAGCTCATCCATGCCCTCTTTACCTGCGCCGGAAACGGACTGATAGGTCGAGACAACAACACGCTTGATCTTAGCAGCATCATGCAGAGGCTTCAAAGCCACAACAAGCTGGGCTGTTGAGCAGTTTGGATTCGCAATGATGTTCTTTTTTCTGAAAGCATCAATAGCTGTTGGGTTCACTTCAGGCACGATCAGCGGAACATCCTGATCATAGCGCCATGCTGAAGAGTTATCGATTACAACACAACCTTGTGCAGCAATTTTGGGTGACCACTCTTTTGAAATTGTGCCGCCAGCGGACATCAAGCAAATATCAGTGTCAGAAAAATCATATGTATCCAGTGCTTTAACTTTAAGCGTCTTGTCACCGTATGAAACTTCTGTACCCAGACTACGACGTGAAGCAAGCGGAACAATCTCGCTGACCGGAAAGCCGCGCTCTTCCAGAATGTTGAGCATTTCGCGTCCAACATTACCGGTGGCGCCGACAACAGCAATTTTAAAACCCATTATACTCTCCTGTTCCTCTCCACCTCTAAATTAAAACCCACTATTGCGGGTCTTACTTCCCCGGGCCGGACCCGGGAGAGGGTGAGTTGGCCAAAGGAATCAAACGGTTTTAATGGTCGTTTTCTTGGTAGCCATAATTTTAAGGGTAATTGGAGACGAGCAAACACAATCAGCTGCGAAAGCTGCTTGTCTGCATTCTATCATTTGAGCAACTACAGCACTCATTTTGATCTCCATTTCCGCTCGTCTTTTACGCACTTTCAGTCAAGAGTCAATGATCCTGCAAAATAAAATTACAATATGAGTATGAAATGCGGAATATTCGGCATTTTCTCGCCATTAAGAAATCTGTAGCTTGTTAAGCCCATAATCTTACAAGTGTTATGTAAATACAGTTACACAACACACAGATAATACAAACAAACCAAGACTATTGTGCTCATTATAATAGATTTATTCTATCGAAAAAATACATGAATATTATAGTCTTATCCCGTTTAATCAGACCAGTTTGCCATTTTAAAGGTGCATTTTGTCCACCGATATAAACAGTGTCATCAGTATAGCAGATGCTTTTACCCATGTGCGTATTATCAACAGTATGGGGATCAGCCTTTGCCTGTCCCGACTTTTGGTTTTCGCATCAAAATTTATTCAAAATCCGAATAAAAACAAAATTTCCCTGCTGCATATAGCTTGGGTCTTACAGATATTCCTCTGGATCATTTTGTTCTGGTGGGAATATTTGATCGATAATCATGAAAAAAGTTATGATACGGTTAGCTATGCGCTGGACCTTATCTATGTGTTCTGCTTATTTTTCATCTGCGTTTTGATGACGCCGGATGACATCAAAGAATATGGTAGTTATGAAGCCTATTTTTTCTCACGAAAACGATGGCTGTTTGCACTCTTTATTTTTCTTATATGCATTCATTACTTCAGCGACATCAAAAGCTCGCTCTATATTAACGAGCCGGATGATTTCCGCTTAGAGACTATTTTAACAGCAATTGCTGTACCGGCGCTCTATTTTGTCGGAAAGATTAACAATAAGAAATTCCATTACGGTTTGATCATCTTCCTGCTGCTTCTCTCACTGCTGGATTTTGTCATAACATAACCTAAGATTTGTGTATTTCTTATATAAAAAAAACCCGCCTGTTTGGCGGGTTTTCAATATAATCAATCAATAAGGACTGTTAAGCTGAAAGCTCTTTGAACTTTGCCAAAATCGCATCACCCATCGCGGTTGTACCAACCTTGGTTGTGCCTTCTGACCAGATATCAGCAGTACGCAAGCCATCATCAAGAACGCCGGCAATAGCAGCTTCCAAACGATCCGCTTCTGCAATCAAATTGAAGGAATAGCGCAAGCACATAGCAAGCGAAGAAATCATTGCAATCGGATTTGCAATGCCCTGACCAGCAATATCAGGCGCGGAGCCATGCACCGGTTCATATAGAGCTTTGCGGCTGCCAGTTACCGGATCAGCGGCACCTAGAGATGCTGAAGGGAGCATACCCAGCGAACCAGTCAACATGGCAGCAACGTCAGACAGCATATCGCCAAACAAGTTATCGGTCAGGATAACGTCAAACTGTTTAGGCCAGCGTACAAGCTGCATACCACCAGCATCAGCCAGCATATGCTCAAGTTCTACATCAGCAAATTTTTCTTTATGCCTTGCTGTCACAACCTGATTCCATAATACACCAGACTTCATGACATTGCGTTTTTCCATCGACGTAACTTTACCGCGACGGGTGCGTGCGAGTTCAAAAGCAACATCGGAAATGCGCTCGATCTCATAAGTGTCATAAACCTGAGTATCAATACCGCGCTTCTGGCCATTGCCCAGATCTATGATTTCCTTTGGCTCACCAAAGTAAACACCACCGGTCAACTCACGAAGAATCAAGATATCAAGGCCTTCAATAACTTCAGGCTTTAATGATGATGAATGCGCCAATGCCGGATAGCAAATTGCCGGACGTAGGTTAGCATAAAGCTCCATCTCTTTGCGCAAACGCAGCAAACCCGCCTCAGGGCGAACTTCATACGCCACATCGTCCCATTTAGGGCCACCAACAGCACCAAAGAGCACAGCATCACTTGCCAATGCTTTTTCCATGTCGGCGTCAGAGATAGCCTGACCATGCGCATCATATGCGCAACCACCAACCAGACCTTCTTCGGTTTCAAAACCAAGTTTCAGATCAGAATTAAGGTAAGCAATAATTTTGCGAACCTCAGCCATGGATTCAGGACCGATACCGTCACCGGCCAGAAGAAGAAGTTTTCTGGATGCCATAATGCGAGCCTCTGTTTTTGTCAGTTCAGCACCCTCAATGTAAATCAAAAAGGGGTGAAATTTTATAGTTCCGGCTGCGTTATAGATCGCCTGCGAGAAACAGGCAACAAGCAGGACAAGAGAAATATATGAAAATATTGTAGCAATTAAGAGAAACTATTCTTCACTTAAATGTTAATCATTGTCAGAAGTGACAAATAGCCTAATCTGCCAACACACGCGCTTCTGATGGCAGCATGATTGGAATACCATTTTTAATCGGATATGCCAGCTTGGCTTTTTCGGATATCAACTCGTTGTTTTCCTGATCATAGCGAAGGGTTGCTTTGGTCAGCGGACAAACCAACAGTTCTAGCAAGCTAATGTCAGGCATCTGTAGTTTTTGCTCATCCTTCGACATATCAAACTCCTTATTGCAAGCGGGAATCATAATCATCCTTCTCACGAGCAAGATAAACCTCGGTAATCGCGATTAAAGTTTCCGCCCTCAGCTTCAAATCAGCCGCTTCTAGCAATGCTTGTTTTTCTGCAGGTCCAAAAGGAGACATCATGGACAAGGCATTGACCAGAGTTACATTATTGGCTCTTGCAATATTATCCCAATCTGCCTCAAGATTACTAACCTCTAAATAAGCACGAAAAGCACGCAACAGCCCTTCACGATCCACATCATCACCACCCTGCTCTTCATTGAAGTCACTCATAAAGGGCAGAATCCGGCATTGACGATATGCGGTTGGCGCTACTATTTCTTCAACAACCCTAAAACGTGTGATTCCTTGTAAGGTAATAAGCACACGCCCATCACCTGTTTCGGCAAAGGTCGTAACACGCCCCAGACAACCAATAGCCGATAAATTAGGCCGATGTTTTTCGTCCAGTTCCAAAGCGCGCTGTGCTTCTTCATCATCTACCTCGGAAAGCAGCTCAGGCTGAATAATGCCGACAACCCTATCGCCCGCCAAAACATCATCAAGCATTGTCAAATATCGAGGCTCGAAGATATTCAGAGGAAGCTGACCTGATGGTAAAAGCAACGCACCCCTTAGCGGCATGACCGGAATGCGTTCCGGCAATTCCTTAAAAGAGCGATAGCGCATATTTCCTACCCGCATTTTAGCTTCCTCCGTCTTAAATCAAGAAAAGAGCAAAGATGAGAGTTTTCGTCTGGCACTTACAGCTGCCGGATCCATTGGCCCCCAAGCTTCGAAGAATTGCAGGAGCTGTTTTCTTGCTCCATCATCATTCCACTCACGATCAGCCTTCATGATGGTCAATAATTCTGCAGCAGCGTCTTCACGATTGCCTTGCGCATTCCGCACTTGTGCCAGATTAAACCGTGCTTCATGATCATCAGGGTTTTCTGCCAAACGCTTTTCCAAAGCAACGGGATCACCGATCTTAGCAACCTGATCAAGCAAAGCCAGACGCGCATGGACACCACGAATAAGTGGATCATCCTGCTTATCATCAGCAACAGCTGTGAGCAGCTCCTTCGCGCCTTCAAGATTGCCTGCCTCAACCTGCAGACCTGCCAAACCAGCAATAGCCGCAACATTGTCTGGTGCCTGCTGCAATATGGCCGAGTAGATTTCAGCCGCCTGCACCAAATCACCACTCTTAACCATCTCATCAGCTGCCGCGACCGCTTCCGCAATAGCCTCTTCTATCGGGTTTTTGCCGCCAAGTTTCGAAATAAATTCAAGAATGGCGCTTTCAGGTTGCATACCCATAAAACCATCTGCTGGCTGACCATCAACAAAGGCTATAACAGCCGGAATTGACTGGATGCCCAATTGACCAGCAACAGAGGGATGATCATCAATATTCATCTTGGCAAGTTTAACCGCGCCCGCAGATTTTTGCACGGCTGCTTCAATAACTGGTCCAAGCTGACGACATGGATCACACCATGGCGCCCAGAATTGAACGAGGACAGGCTGATTACGTGATTCTGCTATAACGTCAGCTTGAAAAGTTGCTGTAGTTGTTTCTTTGATTAAATCTGCCGTCCCTGCGGTCGTTGACGCAGCAGCAAACGGATTATTCTGGTTGTTCATCATAAACCTCAATTTCCAAGCGCTTCAGCGCCGGACAGCTCCCAATATTCCTATATCTTCAAGTCGCCATCATAAGCCAGATTGGTATGACCCCATATATAAATTCATACCCTATCTTTCACAGGTCGTGCAAATAAGAGCTTATTTCAATGGCTGTAATGTGGATTGTAACCTTTTTTAATCACCAGCTCTGAATACCGGCACTTAAATGGTAAGGTTTAATGGCAATCCAATGCGGCTTCTTCCTGTACTACAGGTATAATCAAAGGCTTATGGCCTGTTGCATCAAGAAACTTCAGCAAATCCTCAGTCATGATTGAGGTTGTTGCGGTATTGGTCAAAGGATGCGCATTAATTTTATCATGCTCAAATAATGTTTCATCAATAACGACCTTTACACGATGATCACGATCATTGATGACGCCGAAAACCGTCACAGAGCCGGGCAAAACACCCAGTAATTCCTGTAAAAGCTCCGGTTTACCAAAGCTAACACGGCTGGAAGCACCTATCTTGTGGTGAATGCTTTTTAAATCGACCACTGCATTTTCATCGACGGTAACCAGAAAAATATTATCTTTCTTGTCTTTCAAAAATAAATTCTTGGTATGACCGCCTGATATCTCTCCACGCAGATTCTGTGAATCAGCAACTGTGAACAATGGCGGGTGCTCGATTGTAGTGGTCTTGATTCCGAGCTGATCTAATAAATTAAACAAAACTAACCGATTATCGTGACTTACCAACACGTATCTCCCACCATTATGATTCTCATGGCCGTAGTTTAACGTTGCAAGACACCCCTGCAAATCGCGAATAGCATGACGTGGTTTTTAATCGACTTTGTTTTTCCAAATATCTCCAAGCAAACCATTAAACCGCGACCGCTTTAGATTTTGCACTTAAGTCTGTGGAAAAACTAAACTTTCTTAAAAAGATAATACATATTTATAAAAATCGGCTTGCAAATACTGCCCGCATAAGCCATACAGCATTCACCGACGGAAACGCGGAGCGAGCGGGTGTAGCTCAGGGGTAGAGCACAACCTTGCCAAGGTTGGGGTCGAGGGTTCGAATCCCTTCGCCCGCTCCAGTTTTCCAGTTGGCAATCAAAATCCCGGTTCAGCCGGGATTTTTGCTTTTCAGCATTAAATTATTCAGCACAATCAGTTAGCGGTTTTTACGCAAATTCCGATCATGGCACATGGGCCAATATCGTATCTTGTGTTTTCCACTGAATAAATCAAACTTTCTGCTAAATAGCTGTTGCAATTGTCAAAAACTTATTGCATATAGCGATCACCGACGGAAACGCGGAGCGAGCGGGTGTAGCTCAGGGGTAGAGCACAACCTTGCCAAGGTTGGGGTCGAGGGTTCGAATCCCTTCGCCCGCTCCAGTTTTCCAGTTGGCAATCAAAATCCCGGTTCAGCCGGGATTTTTGCTTTTCAGCTACCAGATACAGCCACTCTCCTTTCCGACTATCAGCACCTTGTACCACATGTATAATGTGGGCTAATTGCGGGTCACAACAAGCAAAATATACAGAAAGAAACTTCATGGGTTTAGGCTATGGGGCCGGAGCTGCAGGGGCTATTATAATCCTGCTATCAATATTAAACTTCCTTCTGGCAGTCGCTTTGTGGCTTGGTTCGATTTACTGGAGAAGAAAAAGAAAAGCCGCCTACCCCAAATCAGACAGACTGATAAAAATAATACTAATCATTCTCAGCATACTCCCCATTACCACCACCATCGCGCTGATTGAGATCACCATTCAAAACTATTTCACCAACCAGCAACGACAGCGGGAAACAGAGGAGCGCTTCCAGCAATTAAGTACCCCACTCCAATACGGCGAATTGCTCATGCCCAGTGGCACATGGGTTAATCGTGAAGGCCCCTATAGCGAATTATCACAGTCCGACATCAGTTATGGCATTAAAAGTGCACGCTTCCCCACAGCAGTACCTATTGCAGAAATTTTGGCTAATGCCTTTTCCCTGCATAATAGCTTGATAATCGAGCTGGCACATGATTACACGCTCAACAACGGCGACGAGCTTCGGGAGTGCCCTGCAGGGTCGGTACTACAATTTGATATGCCTGAAGGCTTTTCCACCAGTGATGTCTCTCAGACCAATTTCGACTGGTTCACGCCCAGTCAATGGAAGCCAGCCTCCTGCTTCGACCAAGGGCTGAGTGGCATTATAGTGCTCATGCTCGGAGAATATGGGATAGTGAGTGCGCCAAGACCTAAATATAAATAGCTCAGGCATGAACAATCATGTAGATAAATCTAAACTCTAATGAGAGTATTTTAACGCCTCTTCACGCAAAAAATAAAGCCCGCAAATATGCGGGCTATATTTTTTCTTTGCTCAGGCTGCAATAATCCGGATATGGATTATTCCCACTCTATTGTAAACAAGACATTTTTATCTTTTATATTCAATGGCTTATTTTC
>CANQXU010000096.1 GCA_947627865.1 uncultured Paenochrobactrum sp.
GAAATGTCTGATTTCAAGTGGCGCCATTTTCAGGGTGAGATTATCCTTTGGGCAGTGCGGTGGTATTGTCGCTACGGGATCAGTTACCGTGACCTTGAGCAGATGATGGGCGAGCGAGGTGTGCCAGTCGATCATTCTACCATTTATCGCTGGGTTCAAAAATACGCACCGGAGATCGAAAAGCGTTTACGATGGCACTGGCGCCGGCCACAATCGACGAGCTGGCGTGTGGATGAAACCTATGTGAAGGTCCGCGGACAATGGACTTATTTATATAGGGCAGTGGACAAGTTCGGCAACACGATCGATTTTTATCTATCGCCGACCCGCAATGCCAAAGCAGCCAAGCGATTTCTCGGCAAGGCGCTGAACGGTCTGAAAGACTGGGAACAACCAACCGTTATCAACACCGACAAAGCACCGACCTACGGCATCGCAATTGCCCAACTCAAGGCCGAAGGCAAATGCCCCAGAGAGCTTGTGCACCGGCAGGTCAAGTATCTGAACAACGTTGTCGAGGCGGATCATGGCAAGCTGAAACAACTGATCAGACCGGTGCGAGGGTTCAAAACCTTGAAATCGGCCTATGCAACGATCAAGGGTTTTGAGGTCATGCGGGCGTTACGCAAGGGCCAGGCTGCCATTTTTAATCTCACCGGCGATATCCGTGGAGAAGCCCGGATTGTGGAACGAGCTTTCGGCATTGGACCGAGCGCACTCACAGAGGTGGTGGCGTTGCTCGCGCAGAATCTCGAAGGTCAGCCCGTGTGATGCCCGAGAGAACAGGACCTCTCCAACCAACCGGAATTTTTGCAACAGAGCCACTTATGTTGCTTTGTCTACCATTTACCACCTTAGAACCAGTGTGAAGCACGTGAACCCACTGATATTATGTGGTATTTATCGTTTTCCATTCCCACGCTTATTCCATGAAAAGCTTTTCCCGAAGGGTTTGCTTATTCCTTCCGAATCTGGCAGCTTGTAGTTACGGTAAAAATTCGTATTTCGCTTATTTAACGTAAATTGGGTCGCGTTCACTGCTTGTTAACCATGCCCGTTCAATATGGGACTATGGTCGAAGGAGAATCTGAGTGTCTCGTCATTTAAGCAGTCAGCAATTTATGCACAGCTTTTCGGTTAAGCTCGATAAAGCTTTGAACAATCTTGCTATGGCGCAATATCCACCCGATGCGAAGCGCGAAATGCGTCAGTTTTCATCCACTGAAGTTGCGAATATGCTTGGCGTGACGGAAGCCTATATTCGTCAGCTATCGTTAAAAGGGCAGGGGCCGGAGCCTGAAATAACTGCAAATGGCCGCCGCTTATACAGCGTGGATCAGGTGCTGGAACTGCGCATGTATCTGGCAGAAAATGGCCGCAAAAAATGGATCAATCCGCGCCGTATCGAGGGCGAGGAATGCCAGATTATCGCGGTCACCAATTTTAAGGGTGGCTCTTCTAAAACATCAACAACCATTCATTTGGCGCATTGGCTCGCATTACGCGGCTATCGGGTGCTGGCTGTTGATATGGACCCGCAGGCATCATTAACCAGCCTGCATGGCGCATTGCCCGGCTTTGATTATCGTGACGGCGATACATTATATTCAGCCATTCGTTTTGAAGATCCTGTGCCAACGCAACAGATCATTCACAAAACCCATATTGCGGGTTTTGATGTCATCTGCGCGGGGCTCGAACTTACAGAATTTGAAACAGCGGTTGCGCTTGAAATGCGTAAGGGTGGGGGCACCAGCTTTTTGCTGCGTGTTGCACAAGCCTTGGAGCAGGTTGCAGATAATTATGATATTATCCTGCTGGACTGCGCTCCTTCTCTTAATTTTTTGACATTATCATCACTCACAGCTGCAACCGGCGTTTTAATTCCAGTGCCGGCCCATATGCTGGATGTGGATTCTACGGCGAAATTTTTGGAGCTTGCCGCGTCTTATATGCAAATATTGGATGAGGCAGGAGCTACTGCTCAATGGGACTTTGCTAAATTTCTTATCACGAAATTTCAAGCAAATGATCATCCGCAGGCAAATATGCAAGCACTGATGCGTCAGGTTTTCGGTGAGGATTTGCTTCTCAATGCAATTGCCAATTCGACGGCAGTTGCGGATGCACTGACATGGAAGCAAAGCCTTTATGAAGTGCAAAGATCACGTTTTTCAGCACCAAAAACCTATGACCGCGCCATTGAATCGATCAATGCCGCTAATTTGGAAATTGAAGGTTTGATAACTGCAGCATGGGGGCGTGAGCAATGAGCCGTAAAGATTCAAAGGGCATGTTTGCAGCAGTCTTAGGCAAGTTGGACGAGGATACCAAAGCGGAACGGGAAATTCCGCGCTCATCTTCACCACATTTGATGAAAGTTGCAGCAGGCGTGCGCCAGATGCAGGAGCGCAGTGAGCTGGCGGAGCGCCTTTTAAAAGAAGGTGCAGCAGTTATCGAGATCAATCCCGACGATATTTTGCCGTCCTCGATTTCCGACCGTTTTGATAGCGCTTATGATAATGAGGCGATTGCGGAAATAGCCCAATCTATGCTGGAGCGCGGCCAGATTGTACCAGGTCTGGTGCGCCCTGTTGCTGGTCGCAGTGATCAATATCAGATTGTCTATGGGCGCCGTCGTTTGGCCGCGGCCAAGCAACTCGGCATCAAATTCAAGGCCGCAATCCGTGAATTGAGTGATGAAGAAGCGGTTATCTTTCAAGGTGAGGAAAATACCGCTCGAGAGGATCTCTCCTTTATTGAAAAATGTTTGTTTGCTCATGCGCAGGAGCAAGCCGGATTTAAACGCGATACAATTTGCGCATCACTTTCAACCGGAAAATCACATATTTCTGAGATGATCCGCATTGGCTCGACCATTGATCATGCCGTACTGCATGCCATTGGTAAAGCACCGGGCATCGGGCGTGGTCGTTGGGATGAATTTAGTAAGGCTTGTCAGCTTGAACCGCGCGAGAAAAGCCAGCAGATTTTGCTGAGAGCCATTCAGGATGCGGATTTTTCAACTTTGTCTTCAGACGATCGCTTCCTCAAGCTTTTGAGCCTCCTGCCTGTTTTGGAAAAACCGCAAAAGGCTCCCGTGAAAGGCAAAAAAAATCTATCCCCCCCCCGCCAGTGGCGGGCTATAGATAGAACAGTGAGTTTTTCTATGCGGAAAACAGAGAAAAAGGCGGTGATTTCAATGGAAGCAGAAAACGGACCAGAATTTGCAGAATTCATCGCTGATCAGCTTGATGAATTATACGCGGTTTTTTGTGATCAATCGGCTCAAACAGGCCGTAAAGATCATGATTAGGAATAATCCGGTGCAGATACCCGCAAGAGGGATACGCGCATTGGCGAAGTTAGAAGATCTGATCGCAAGGGATGCATCAATATCCTGCGAGATGAGCAAACAGATGAGACTATAGGGAGAAGAGTAGCAAAAGAAAAAGGCCCCCAAACGTTACCGTCGTGGAAGCCCTTCTCGAACCTTAAGCAAGTTGAGAATCGCATTTTCACGAATCAGTGTCAAGTCTTTTTAACGTCTTTGGGCGGCCGGACTTCTTTTGCCTTTTGAAAGGTAAGGGAAAATGTCGGATAATATAGCAACGACTCCTTTCGGGAGCCGGTCGGTTTCGCTTGGCCTTTTAGCCTTGCAGAAAGCCACTGATAATATCGAGGCTGGTAAAGCGGTTGATAAATGGCAGCTCTATCGCAATTTATGCGAAGCGCGTTCTGTCTTTGGCGTGAGTGACCGCACATTGGCAGTTCTATCAGCACTTTTATCATTTTTCCCTGATAGTGATCTTGAAGAAGGTGAAAGCCTGATTGTTTTCCCCTCCAATAAGCAACTCTCCTTACGTGCGCATGGTATGGCAGGGCCGACATTGCGTCGGCATCTCTCGGCATTAGTGCAAAGCGGCCTAATTTTTCGACGCGATAGCCCGAATGGCAAGCGCTATGCGCATAAAAGCCAGAGCGGTGATATCGAAGAAGCCTTTGGCTTTTCGCTTGCCCCTTTATTGCTGCGTGCTGATGAAATTGCGCAAGCTGCACAAGAAATTCGTGAGCATAATGCAAAATTACGCAGACTGCGTGAGCGTATCACCTTGCAACGCCGTGACATTGCTAAGCTCATTGAAGTGGCCATCGAAGAAGATATGCCAGGAGCATGGAGCGCGTTGTGGAACGAGTTTCGTAGCATTGTGGATGCATTGCCGCGCAAATCAGAGCTGATTGTGTTGCAGGATTTCGCAAGCCAAATGGACGCATTGCGTAAAAAGGTTGATAACACATTGAATATTAATGAATATTCGAATGAAATGAACGCCAATGATGTTCAAAATGAGCATCAACAATCTAATTCAAATACTGACTCTATCTATGAATTTGAACGCACTTTAGAAAAGAAAAAAGCTGAGGCGGTTCACGTCACTCATACTCACCATACAATCAACCCAACAAAGACATATCCATTAAGCTTTATCTTGAAGGCTTGTCCGGATATTGAAGATTATGCGGTGAACGGGATCGATAATTGGCGCGATTTGATGTCGACCTGCGCACAAGTGCGGGGTTTCTTAGGGATCAGCGCCTCGGCCTATGAAGATGCACTTGATTGTTTTGGTCAGGAAACAACGGCCATTATCATCGCTTGTATTTTACAACGGGCCAATCATATTCAATCAGCTGGCGGATATTTACGCTCATTAACTGAAAAAGCCCGAAGTAACGCGTTTTCTGTAGGGCCAATGCTAATGGCTGCCTATAAAATGAATATGGGTGTGGTAAAAAGGGTAGGTTGATTTCGCCTTGTAATGCACTAAGCACAAAAGCAGGTTAAAAGCACGGGCTTATAGAGCTGGAGGTCAATTTTATTGACTGGGTTATATTACTGATGCGCAAGCTTTCAAGTCTCGATGGGGGTTAACCTGAAAGAATCGAGAATTGAAAGAGCCTGAACTCTTTGGCAAATGGGTGATTAATTTGTTCATTGCTCAATAATTTGATTATTCTATTTGCTTACAGCCATGTTATCTTGCTACGGCTTCAGTATAATCAGTGCTGAATAATAGTTCAGTCAGTAGACTATAAAAAATAATATGGAGTCATCATCATGTTTGACAATCCCGATGTAATCGCGTGGATCATTAAAGCTATTTGGGGTATTCTTGGTGTTATCACTATTCTTAATATTAAGAAGAAATCCTTTTGGACATGGTTGATTATTACCATTATTTCGATCGTCATCGGCGCGATTATTTTGACCCAAATGCCTGAAGTCGGACAGGCTTTGCAGAATAATCCTGCGATATAATCTGCCTATCTTTTTCAAATATTATGATCGGTAATGGTCCGAATTCAACCATGGCCGATCATAAGTGATGTGAAGCTTAGCTCTATAAAGTGAGCTCATGACCAGAGGGCATTGCCTCGATCAGGAAATCCAGAAAAGTCTGGATTGATACAGGCAGCTGGCGATTTTTCATCGAAATCACTTGCGCGACACTTGATTCCAGAACAGGATTTTCGATTTTTATTGATTTCACATTGGTTAAAAAGCCGGATGGTGCCTGCATATCCGAGCTGGAAAACAACAAACAGCCGGTTTTCTGAGCAAATATCAATAATGTCGCCATTGAATTGGATGTGAATATAGGATCAATGGCGAGACCTGTGCTTGCCAGAGCTGTATCTATCAAATGGCGCTGCGTTCTATCATTATGTGGTAAAGCAAATGGATATTGAACAGCATCATGAAGCGTGATTGTTTCATTTTTTGCCAATGGATGATCAGGCGGCATCAACACATAGATCGGTCTTTGAGCTATATGATTAATTTGGATGTGAGACGGCACTGCATAACTATAAACTATACCGATATCTGATTGGCCAGTGCTTATTCTTTGGCAAATATCAATAGAGTTGCCCACCCAGACCTGAAATTCAATTGATGGATATTTTCGTTGAAATTGCGCAATAATTTCAGCCAGAACGAGAATTGAGAAGCCTTCATAGGTCGCAATTTTCACAATACCGCGCTGTGGTTGATGCATTTTTTTGACATCAGAGAGCGCCCGCTCGGTCTCCATTGCCAGCCGTGCAACATGTTGTGACAATAATTCTCCAGCCTGACTTAAAACCATACCGCGTGGGCGGCGTTCAAATAAGGCAACATTTAAATCTTGCTCAAGTTTAGTGATTTGCCGACTGATAGCCGAGCCGGAAACATTAAGCCGCAATGAAGCTTCAGTGATAGAGCCGGTTCGCGCAACTTCCTGAAAGTATTTTAGCGCTAAATGTTGCATTTTGATTACCTTTGCCTTTTATGCAAGGCACCTTACGCATTTATGAAATTGATGCAATGATTTTCAATTGTTATTGATGCCCGAATTTTTACAGTCATAGATTGAATATGCCCGCATTTAATATGGCGTATGGATCGAATAGGGCAGAATGTCTGCCGCATGAGGAGAGCGGATAATTTAATGAGTATTTTTAGCCAAGATGCGATTGAGGAGGCGACGTCTATTCGTCGTCAGTTGCATAGCTTTCCTGAATTGAAATTTGAAGAATATGCAACCTCCGATCTTGTCGCCGAGTTTTTAATCCGACATGGCTATGCGCTGCGCCGAAATGTGGCTGGCACCGGCATTGTTGCAACCTTGGATACTGGCAGGGCTGGCCGTGTTATCGGCTTTCGCGCTGATATGGATGCTTTGCCTATTCATGAAGAGACCGGACTGCCTTATGCCTCCAAAGTCGCGGGGAAAATGCATGCTTGCGGCCATGACGGGCACACGGCATCCTTGCTTTTGGCCGCGGGTCAGCTCGCGCAAGACCACGCGGCATTAAATGGTCAGATTAAATTGCTGTTCCAGCCTGCTGAAGAAGTTGGCAAGGGTGCAGCCGCTATGATTGAAGACGGCGCGCTTGACGGTGTCGATACTATTTTTGGCTATCATAATCGTCCGGGCTTTGCTCTTGGCCATGTTATTGCCAAAGCTGGGCCTGCCATGGGCGGCAATACGCTTTATGAAGTCACGATTACGGGCAAGGGTGGTCATGCGTCGCGTCCGGATCTTGCAATTGATCCTATCTTTGTTGGTGCGGGAATCATTCAATCCCTGCAAAGCGTGATTTCGCGTCGCTTGTCGCCGTTGGAAGCGGGTGTCGTGACTGTAACGCAGTTTAATGGCGGCACTGGCAGCAATATCATTCCCGGCCAAGCCTCGATGACAATCAATACGCGTGATGGCTCACCCGAAGCCGCGAAGCTTATTGATGCAGAATTGCGCAAAGTGGTTGCGAATGTCTGCGAAGCCTATGGTGCTCAATGTGAAATCAATATGGTTTTGCGGATACCATCAGTGGTCAATTCACTTGCTGAAACGAATTGTGTTGTGGAGACAGCACAGGAATTATTCGGCAGTGAAAATGCAAGTACCATGTATGAAATGCCGACTATGGGCGCAGAAGATTTTGCTTTTTATCTTGAAAAGCGTGCCGGTTGCTTTTTCTTTGTCGGAAATGGCGAAGATAGTGCCTATTTGCATCATCCGAAATTTAATTTCCGTGATGAAATTCTGCCCGTTGCCGGCGGCATGTTTGTTGGTCTTGCCCGTAAATTATTGAGTGAACAGGCGTAACTGGCTGACACAATATTGAAATTAAACAAACCTTAAGTCAGATGATGCGGTGCGCTCGGCCGAGTGCTACCTGCATGCATCCAGGAAAATAAATATGCAGAAGCTTTTTAACTCTATTGAACGTGCCGGCAATAAGCTGCCACATCCATTTATATTATTTTTGTGGCTGTGCTTGGTTGTCGCTGCCTTCTCATGGGTTTTGGCGAATTTTGGCGGGACTGGAATTAACCCCAAAACCGGCGAAGAAGTGGCTGTAAGAAGCCTTTTATCAGGTGAAGGCTTGGTTTTTGCGCTCACCTCTATTGCCAATAACTTTATCACTTTCCCACCACTGGGCATAATTTTAGTGATCATGCTGGCAATTGGTGTCGCTGATAAAACTGGCTTGATTGCTGCTTTCATGCAGGTCAGTGTCATTAAAGCACCACGCTACCTGACCACATTTATGATTTTCTTCGTCGGTATGTGCAGTCATGTTGCATCCGATGCCGCCTATATTATTCTGATACCGCTTTCAGCAATGATATTTCAGGCAATGGGGCGTAACCCGCTTGTTGGTGCTGTCACTGGTTATGTCGCGGTTGGTGCAGGTTATGATGCCAGTATTTTAATCACGCCTACAGATATTATTCTTTCAGGTATTACAACCAGTGCTGCGCAAACAATCGATGCACAAGCTTATGTTTCACCGATTGATAACTATTATTTCATTGCCGTTTCAGCCATTTTGCTGTCACTGGTCGGCGCTTTTATCATCGAGCGTATTGTCGAGCCTATGGTCGGCAAATATACCGGTGATGTCGAACTGAAACTGACACAGCCGGATTCACTTGAAATCAAGGGTTTGAAGCGTGTGGGCTGGGCGAGCCTCATCATGCTGGCTGTGGTTGTTCTTGCAGTCCTGCCTGAAAGTTCCCCACTGCGAAATGCCGAGGGCGGGCTGGTTCCATCTCCATTATTGAGCAGTGCGGTTGCGCTTTTTGGTATCTACTTCCTGCTGATTGGCTGGATTTACGGTAAGACCACCGGTAAAATTAAAAATGCGCAAGACGCTGTTGGCTATATGTCGGATTCAATCAAGGATCTTGCGCCAACATTGGTATTGTTCTTCGCAATCTCCCAGTTTCTGGCCTGGTTTAAATGGACAAATCTGGGGGCGTGGATTGCTGTAGGCGGCTCGCATGTGCTGGATAGCAGCGGCTTTGGCGGAACACCATTATTGGTGGCCTTCATTGCTCTTGCGGCTGTGATGAATATTTTCATCACTTCTGGTTCGGCACAGTGGTCTTTGATGGCACCAATTTTTATTCCGATGATGATGCTGATCGGCTTTGAGCCTGCCTTGGTGCAAGCCGCATTTAGAATTGCGGATTCTGCAACCAATATTATTTCGCCAATGAGCCCGTATTTCGCGGTGTGTCTGGCTTATCTGCAGCGCTACCAAAAAGATGCTGGCATTGGAACACTCGCCTCCATGACAATACCAATCTCACTTGGTTTCTTGATTGTTTGGACATTGTTCCTCATCTTCTGGATGACAATGGGATGGCCGATTGCTCCGGGTGTAGGACTGTTCATGCATTAATATATGCAGCTAATCCATTGATAGAATCTAAAATAAAAGCCGCGCTGAGAAGCGCGGCTTTTTTCTTCGTTTATGATGTAAATTCAAGAAGTTAAATGCCGTGAATAGGAGATACTATCCGGAGACGTCCTTGCAGGAACTATAGCCTAGTCTTTAATGTCAAAGTTGAGTTCTGACGATTAGATGCGAGCAGACACTTGATGAGTTATCCCAGTAGTTTGATGTGCATGTCAACCAAATCAAACAGTGGAAATACTAGGATTGCGACCTGATCTAACTATTTTTCTTTATTGAGTGTTTTTATTGATTTTTAGGTTTTGACAGTAGGGAGGCTTATTATGAGCGATCTTTTCTGGCTTTCAGATGCTGCATGGAATGCAATCAAACCACATTTACCCAAGAACCAGCCCGGAGCTCGACGAGTCTATGATCGGCGTGTAATTTCTGGTATCTTGCATGTTCTCAAGGTCGGTTGTCGCTGGCGTGATGTTCCGGCCGAATATGGCCCTGCAAAAACCGTCTACAACCGATATCACCGTTGGGCACAACGGCGTATTTGGCATCGTATATTTGAGACGATGGCAGCCAGCGGTCCGGTTCCGCAGGAGCTTTCCATCGATAGCACACACGTCAAAGCGCACCATTCGGCACAAGGCTCAAAAGGGGGGGCGTGGGTGCAAGCGATTGGCACGTCTCGCGGCGGAAGAACAAGCAAAATCCATTGCTTGGCCGATGATTGCGGCAGACCGGTCGCTTTCAGCTTAACACCGGGAAACATCGCCGACATTAAAATGGCAATTCCATTATTAGAGGTCGCTCGCCCCACCAAGCGTCTGTTAGCCGACAAGGCATATGACGCTGATAGTCTTCGAGACTGGCTCGATAATGCTCGCATCAAGGCTGTCATTCCCTCCTCGTTAGCACGAAAGAAACCCTATCCTTTAGATTGTAGCG
>CANQXU010000097.1 GCA_947627865.1 uncultured Paenochrobactrum sp.
GTTTCACCTGCAAAAGCTGCCAATGGCTTTGCGCCCATATCCACTTTAATACCAGGAACAGAACCAGCTGCCTTGATCAAGTCAACCAAACGTGTGCCGTCAGCTGCTTTTTGGCGAAGTGTCTCATCATAAAGAATAACGCCTGAGATATAATCTTTCATCGCATCATCAGCGCGGAACAACATTTCGCGATAATCACGGCGGCTATCTTCTGTAGATGTGACATCAATCGTGTCAAATCTCTTCTTTATAGTTCCCGAGCTTTCATCAGCGGCCAGAATTCCCTTGCCGCTCGCAACCATAGCCTGCGCAATATCTTCAAGACGTTCGGTCATAAAAAAGCTCCTTAGTACATTTCCAGCAAATCTATTTAGCGAGTTTGCATTGGGTAATACGTTAAAACAAAGCAATGGAGCAGCATGGGCGATTCCGTCAAAACCTTAGCCGCTCCTGAATTGATATGCCGATAGCAGAAGCCGGACAGAAAACAAATGGCCTCTAAAACATTGAAACGATTGAATTTCCTTAAATCGATTGAAAATCAGGAAATTTTTATCAAATGCTGCATAAGCAGCACAAATGTGTAAAACTATAGCAGTTATAAAATTGCCCCGCTTATAAAAGCAGGGCAAAGACATTCAGATTTCATTTAGACGCTACAAGCAAAGCTATAGGCGTATATTACTTCTTTAAAATATCAACGCCCGGCAATGGTTTGCCTTCCATCCACTCAAGGAAAGCACCGCCTGCTGTTGAAATATAAGTGAAGTCTTCAGCAACACCAGCATGATTAAGCGCAGCAACAGTATCCCCGCCGCCGCCAACAGAAATGAGTTTACCAGTCTTTGAACGCTCTGCAACGTGGCGGGCAACAGCAACAGTGGCTTTATCAAATGGCGCCAGTTCAAAAGCTCCTAAAGGACCATTCCAGATAACCGTTGAGGCATCATTGATAGCTGAATTGATACGTTCAACCGACAGCGGCCCCACATCCAAGATCATACCATCAGCCGGAATTGCATCCAATCCATAGTTCTGGTGCGGTGCATGCGCTTCAAAATGCCAGCCAACAATTGCATCAACAGGCAGAATAATGGCACATTTGCTATCCTCGGCTTTACGCATGATTTTACGTGCTGTATCTGCCAAATCATGTTCACACAATGACTTGCCGACTTCTAAACCGGATGCCGCCAGGAAAGTGTTGGCCATACCGCCGCCAATAACCAACGCATCAACTTTTTCGATCAAGTTGGATAAAAGATCAAGCTTGGTAGAAACCTTGGCACCCCCAACAATTGCCACAACTGGACGAACCGGCTGACCCAAACCTTTTTCCAATGCTTCCAGCTCACCCTGCATCGCACGCCCTGCAACCGCTGGCAAAATATGCGCTAATCCTTCAGTTGAGGCATGCGCACGATGTGCTGCTGAAAAAGCATCATTTACGAAAATATCGCCATTTGCAGCCAATGCAGCAGCAAAATCTGCATCATTCTTTTCCTCGCCAGCATGGAAACGTGTATTTTCCAACAGAACGACATCGCCGTCAGCCATAGCGTTAATAACGTCTTCTGCTGCGGCTCCGATGCAATCCGGCGCAAAATGAAGCGGCAATCCCAGCACTTTACGAAGTGCTGCAACCACTTGCTTCAAAGAATTTTCTTCCGACACTTCACCTTTCGGGCGTCCAAAATGCGCAAGAAGAATTATCTTCGCGCCTTTTTGGTGTAATTCATTGATCGTTGGCTTAATGCGCTCAATGCGGGTCAAATCCGTTACCACGCCATTTTGAACAGGCACATTGAGATCAACGCGTACTAGAACACGCTTCGCTGCGACATCAACATCATCAAGGGTGCGAAAAGCCATAACAATCTCACTCTTATTTTCTGGTTAAAGAGCGCCCGTTCTTTTACAAAAAGGCGAAATGTCTTTGGGAGCACGTCCAGCAAAACACATAATGATTTGCAGCGGAAGATGCATAAAATAAAAAGTTGAGCGGATAGAATATATCCGCTCAACCAAAAGCACTTAGATAAGCTTGCCCATTGCTACCGCAGTGTCGGACATACGGTTGGAGAAGCCCCACTCATTATCATACCATGTCAGGATACGGACCATCGTGCCTTCGAGAACTTTGGTCTGATCCATATGGAAAATTGATGAATGCGAATCATGATTGAAGTCAGAGGAAACCAGATGTTCGTCTGTGTAACCCAAAACACCCTTCAGGCGCCCGTTGGCAGCTTCACGAATGGCATTATTAATTTCTTCAACAGTCGTTGCACGTTTGGCTACAAATGTCAGATCAACAACAGAAACATTCGGAGTTGGAACACGGATGGAAACACCATCCAACTTGCCTTTAAGCTCTGGCAAAACCAATCCGACCGCCTTGGCAGCACCTGTTGATGTCGGGATCATCGACAATGCAGCAGAGCGCGCACGATACAGATCCTTGTGCATTGTATCCAAAGTTGGCTGATCACCGGTGTAGGAGTGAACAGTGGTCATAAAGCCATGATCAATTCCAACCGCAGCATCCAGAACCTGAGCAACAGGCGCAAGACAGTTCGTTGTGCAGGATGCGTTAGAAACGATGATGTCATCTTTTGTGAGCTTATCGTCATTAACGCCATAAACAACTGTCAGATCCGCACCATCCGCAGGCGCTGAAACCAGAACGCGCTTTGCGCCAGCTTCAAGATGCAATGCAGCTTTATCGCGTGATGTGAAGATTCCTGTGCATTCAAGCACAATATCAATGCCTTCTTCTTTCCAAGGCAATTCAGCAGGATTGCGTACTGCATGAACTTTAATCGGGCCATAGCCAACATCAATCGTGTCACCATCAACTTTCACTTCTGCAGGAAAGCGGCCATGGACACTGTCATAACGCAAGAGATGCGCATTGGTCTCAACCGGACCCAGATCATTGATTGCAACAACCTGAATATCTGTACGACCTGATTCAACAATTGCACGAAGAACATTACGGCCAATACGACCAAATCCGTTAATAGCAACGCGAACGACCATTATTCTCAACTCCTGATCGGAGACTACTCTAAGCAGTCCTGAAAGATTAAAGCAGATATAGCCTGAAATAAAACGCCGGCATTTTTAATACCGGCGTCTCAAGTTATTTTATCTATGCAAGTTTTTTCACGGCTGCATCAGCCGCAGCTTCAGCAGTGATACCAAAATGCTTGTAAAGATCATCAATCGGAGCAGAAGCACCAAAACCAGTCATGCCAATGAAGATACCATCAACACCGATGAAACGATCCCAACCAAGACGCAGGCCTGCTTCAATCGCAATTTTAACTGGTGCATCACCAATCACAGCTTCTTTATAGGAAGCACTCTGCGCTTCGAACAATTCAAAGCAAGGGACAGAAACAACGCGTGTTGCAATTCCCTTAGCAGACAGCAGATCACGCGCTTTAAGTGCAATCTCAACTTCTGAGCCAGTTGCAAAAATGGTAACTTTTGCAGAGCCATCTGAAGTTGCCAATTCATAAGCACCATAAGCAGACTTGTTCTCGTCTGAGTGAACGCTACGAACTGTTGGCAGATTCTGACGTGTCAGGGCCAATGTTGATGGGGTTTTCTGGCTTTCCAAAGCGATCTGCCAGCACTCAGCCGATTCAACAGCATCCGCAGGACGGAACACATTGTGATTTGGAATTGCACGCAATGCAGCCAAATGCTCAACAGGCTGATGGGTCGGCCCATCTTCACCAAGTCCGATGGAATCATGCGTCATGACATAGACAACACGAATACCCATAAGTGAAGACAAACGCATGGACGGACGGCAATAGTCGGAGAACGCCATGAAGGTGCCTGAATAAGGAATGATGCCGCCATGGAGCGCCATACCATTCATTGCAGCAGCCATACCATGCTCACGAATGCCGTAATGGACGAAACGCCCATCATAATTTCCAGGCGTAATTGGCTTGGTCTGGCTAGTAATCGTATTGTTGGAACCTGTCAGGTCAGCTGAGCCACCAATGGTTTCCAAAACAACACCATTGATAACCTCAAGTGCCATTTCCGAAGATTTACGCGTTGCCACTTTTGGCTTTTCAGCAGACAGCTTCTTCTTGTATTCAACGATTGCTTCATTGAAACCAACCGGTAGCTCACCGCTCATGCGGCGCTCAAACTCGGCACGGGTTTCAGCATCTGCAGCAGCAAAACGCTTTTCCCATTCCTGACGCTTTTTAGCAGCGTTCAAACCAGCAATGCGCCATGCATCAAGAATATCCGCAGGAACTTCAAATGGCTGGGCAGTCCAACCCAGAGCTTTGCGGGTTTCAGCAATTTCTTCTGCCCCGAGCGGGGAGCCGTGCGCCTTGCTGCTATCCGCTTTATGCGGGGAGCCAAAGCCAATGATTGTTTTACATGCAAGCATTGTCGGCTTGTCGGATTTCTTTGCCAGCTCGATAGCATTGGCAATAGCATCCTGATCATGGCCATCAACAGCAATTGTATTCCAACCTGATGCTGCAAACCGCGCCATTTGGTCGGTGCTGTCTGAAAGCGATACACGACCATCAATGGTGATGTCGTTATCGTCCCAGAAAACAATAAGCTTGTTCAGCTTAAGGTGACCAGCCAATGAAATTGCTTCCTGGCTAATGCCTTCCATCAAGCAACCGTCACCAACCAGAGTATAAGTATAGTGGTCGACAAGGTCATCACCGAAGCGGGCATTCATGATGCGCTCGGCCAATGCCATACCAACAGCATTGCCAATCCCCTGCCCCAAAGGACCAGTGGTGGTTTCAATACCAGCAGCATAACCATATTCCGGATGTCCGGCGGTTCTTGCTCCGAGCTGGCGGAAGCGCTTGATTTCATCGATAGTGATATCTTCATAGCCTGACAGATACATCAATGAATAAAGCAACATCGAACCGTGTCCGGCCGATAGAACGAAGCGGTCACGATCCGGCCAGCTTGGATTTTGCGGATCATGAGAAAGAAAACGGGTGTAGAGCGTGGTTGCAATATCAGCCGCGCCCATAGGCAGTCCCGGATGTCCGGAATTGGCTTTTTCCACCGCATCCATCGACAGGAAGCGGATAGCATTGGCCAACTGGTTTTGCTTGTCGGAATTGGTCATCGTTTGTGCCATCTTTCGATCGAGGAGTGATGCGCTTAATCTGCGCAGCAATATAGGCTAGTGGACACATAGCATTTGCAGATCGGGAGTCAACAAAAGCCACACCCAAACAAATACAAAGTGAACCCATCTTAATCGATTGAACCGTGGACAGATGGATGTTAGTCACACTAATACTATAATTTTTGCACATTCTTATGGCGCTGAACAGGATGAAACGACTGATATCAGTGTATGAAACTACACTTCTCTGCTGATTTGTTGCCTATTTCCTCGCCCTGCATTTAGACTGGCAACGTTAGGCTGTATTATATGACAGCGATTCGCTATCAAGCACCGATGAAACGGCAAGCATTAATTAGCGTTGAAGAAAGGACTGGGATGGTATCGGACACTCCCCTCAAGCAAGCATTGACCCGACTGGATAAAGCAATGACTATGCTTGAAAATGCCGTAGAATTACGCTTGGATAAAGAAGGCGACTTCACTGAAGCCGAGGAAGAAGTTCAGCGCATGAACGCTGATCGTAGTCGGCTGGCACAAGAGCTTGATCACTCCGAAGCCCGCGCAGAACGGCTAGAAACAGCAAATCGTGAGGTCTCACGCAGGCTGGTAACAGCCATGGAGACAATCCGAACAGTACTTGACCGTTAAGGGGAACATAGCGGTATGGCGACTATAACAGTTACAATTGATGGCAAAGCCTATCGCATGGCATGCGATGAAGGACAAGAAGAGCATCTGGCTGGACTGGCAGATCGTTTTGACCAATATGTTGGTCATCTGAAATCTTCATTTGGCGAAATTGGTGACCTGCGCCTTACTGTCATGGCTGGCATTATGGTTATGGACGAATTACAAGAAACACAAAAACGCCTGCAAAAACTTGAAAGCGAAGTCGAAAACTTGCGCCGTGAGCGTGATGAAGCCCTTGATCGTATAGATCGTAATGATTCCACTCTAGCCAATGCTGTGAATGAAGTATCCGGCCGCCTTGAAGCCATGGCGATCAGTCTGGCACCCCGCATTGAAAACACCAGTTCCTGACAGAACCGCGCCCGATCAGTTTTTGTTTAAATTATTATAACTATTCCATTATTTTTGGTTCGCCCTCTGGCGTTGTGCCGGTAACTGCAGTATATTCAGTGATGGCGAACTGCGCTTCCCGACAGGATAACTGCATCCCCGGGCCTTATTGATCTCTTAGGGAGCTGTCCCTGTGGGAGTCCGTGGACTTCTGCATACGGCGCCCACCTACTTTGTAGGTTCCCGGGATCAAACGCATCCATCGGTTGTTGTGGTCGCCACTTTTTTCTTTTATTTCCCACATTCCCTCTTCATCATTCCACTCTTTTTCTTTGTGCTATCCCTCTTCGTCGCGCTGCTATTGCGCTATGATTTCATACCCCTATCATAGATAGTCTGGCATCAAATAATGCAGGATACAGCACTGTGCCGTGTCATTTTATATTAAACATATATCTATGCTATAATTTCCGCATGTCTGTGAATGAATAAATGAGGCAGCAATGACGAGCCCTTCAATGGACACAAAAGAACGCAAACAACTTCTTCGCCAAACAGCGCTTAAGCAACGTGACCACCTTTCACCACGTTACCGGTTTGATGCAGCCATCAGTCTGGCAAAAGAAGGCGCGTCATCGTTAAATATAGCAAAAGATCAAATCGTTGCCGGCTATTGGCCAATTCGCTCCGAAATGGATCCCTGCCCCTTGCTTTCATGGCTGAGGAAACAAGAAATAAACCTTTGCCTTCCTATCGTTCTCGATAGCACGACCATTGTATTTCGTGATTTTAAAGAAGATAGCCCGCTGGTGCAGACCGGCTTTGGCACTATGGGTCCTGATGAAAATGCAAAATTGGTGGATCCCGACATTATTCTGCTGCCATTGGCCGCTTTTGATAAAACTGGGCATCGTCTCGGCTATGGCGCTGGCCACTATGACCGTGCACTAGCGCGATTCGCCGAAAGAAACATTTATCCTGAGCTAATAGGCCTGGCTTATGACTGTCAGGAAGTAGAAGAAGTGCCAAATGAGCCACATGATATTGCTTTAAACAAAATACTGACAGAGAGTGGCTTGCGTTCTTTTGTCAGTGCCTGATAAAGCAGCACTTATGAGATTACTTTTTTTAGGCGACATGGTTGGCCGCTCAGGCCGCAATGCAGTATTCGAAAAGCTGCCAGGTCTTATTTCAGATCTGAAGCTCGATTTCGTGATTGTGAATGGCGAGAACGCGGCTGGCGGTTTCGGCATTACTGAAGAAATATTCAACAATACGATCCGTGCAGGCGCGGATGTTGTAACAACAGGCAACCATGTCTGGGACCAGCGCGAAGCACTAAGCTTTTCCAATCATGAAGCTCAGTTTTTGCGCCCTGCCAACTACCCTAAAGGCACGGCTGGAAAAGGTTCGGGCCTTTATATCGCTAAAAACGGCGCTCGGGTTCTCGTTGCCAATATAATGGGGCGTGTATTTATGCACCCCGACCTTGATGATCCTTTCCTTGTTGCTGAAAAAATTCTTGAAGCATGCCCGCTCCAAGAGCAAGCCGACGTCGTATTTTTTGACTTTCATGCTGAAGCAACCAGTGAAAAACAGTGTTTTGGTCACTTCGTCGATGGCCGCGCCAGTGCGGTTGTTGGAACACATACGCATGTTCCTACTGCGGATTATCAAATACTGACCAATGGTACTGCCTATATGTCCGATGCCGGTATGTGTGGTGACTATGATTCGTCCCTTGGCATGGAAAAGGAAGAACCCCTCAACCGCTTTCTCTCAAAAGTACCCAAAGGTCGCTTTGAGGCAGCCACTGGTCCGGCAACAATTTCCGGTGTGGCCATTGAAATATCAGACCGTACTGGTTTGGCTGAAAAAATTGCGCCCTTGCGCATTGGTCCACGTCTTGAACCATCAATGCCTTCTTTCTGGTTGTAAAACACTTTAAAAACCAGATTGTTAACCTGCAAAATTAAGCAATGCCAACTCAATATAAGTTTTGGCATTGCTTCCTTTGGTTCTCTTATAAGGCAAGCTGCAGGTTACGCTGCGGGTTACATTGTGCGCATAGAGCTCAATTCTTCAAATTTTTCTAGCGCCAAGAGCAAATTTGATTAGATAGTATTGAAACTGAAATACTGTGTGCCATATGGTTGATTTATTATCACTCAATCATAAGCGAATTTGCTCTATGGATGTTTTTACAGAATATTTTAGCTTTATCTTCACTGTGCAGGGTTTTGCTGCGCTGATGACACTTGTTGTCATGGAGATAGTACTGGGAATAGATAATCTGATCTTTATCTCTATTCTCACCAACAAACTGCCCGTAGAACAACAATCCGTCGCACGACGTATCGGCATTGCTGGAGCCCTTATTTTACGCTTAGCACTTTTATTTGTGATTTCAATTATTGTTGGCCTCACAGCCCCTGTCGTCACTTTGTTCGGCAATGAGTTTTCTTGGCGCGATATAATTCTGATAATAGGTGGCTTGTTTCTTGTCTGGAAGGCAACCAAAGAAATTCATCATAGCGTCGATCCCGTTTCTATCGAAGATGAAAAACAATCCAAGACATTGCAACTCACCATTGGCGCAGCGATTTTCCAAATCCTGCTGCTTGATCTGGTATTCTCTGTGGATTCCATCATCACTGCGGTCGGCATGACAGATCAAATTGTGATCATGGTCATTGCTGTTCTAGCAGCAGTTGCTGTCATGATGCTGGCAGCAGATCCGCTTTCGCGCTTCATTGCAAAAAACCCAACAATAGTCATGCTTGCTTTGGGCTTTTTGCTCATGATTGGTATGACACTCATTGCCGACGGCTTTGGCTATCATGTACCAAAGGGCTATATTTACGCAGCAATGGGCTTCTCGGCATTAATCGAAGGTCTTAATATGCTTGCGAGGGCACGACGACAAAACAACAAGTCGTAATCCGAAAAATAAAGGCCGGATACAGGATGACTTATCCGGCTTAATCACTCTCCATACCGGTCAAACGTTTGGACCAGTCTTCAACTTTGCGATTTTCCAAGCGTTTCACTGCATAACGCCGCCAGCCTTCAGGCAAATGTGCAAGTGCCGCCATCTCGGACAACTCGTCATAGTTCAGCATATCGATATAAAGAACATGCCATAAACGGTGCAATGTCCAGTCCGGCGACAACCGCTCTTGCAACAGGAGGTAATCCCCACTCTCGACATAGCCCTCTTCAAGAACACGATAATACCAGCCGGAACGGCCGCTCTTTTGTACACGTAGCGCCATATCCGGAACATCAAAACGATAATTCAGCTTCCAGCACGGCTGCCTTCCTTGTGACACCTCAATCAGTGCGTCTCCAAGGCGAAAGCGGTCACCTATTGCAACCTCTTTTTCAGTCAAACCCAATGTTGAAATATTCTCGCCGAATGCCCCGGCTTGCTGCAATAGAGGCTTATGGCCAATTTCATCTCGCCATATCGGATAATAATCAAAAGGATAATGATGTACGGCTTTTTCAACACCACCGTGATGGCGTTTATCACCCTGCTCATCACCGCAAAAGCCTAAAGATCCTAGCCAAACCTTGCCTTCACGCGGCGACTTGATAATCCCGCTTGGCGCTTGGCGAGGCCCTAAGGGCGCTATTTTGCCAGTCAATAGATTATTGATACGAATCTCCGGCCAAGCCCCCATAGATTACTCACTTATCAGTTTAACCCGATCACCTACGGACAATGTGGCATCTGTCGGCAAGGCATTGATCAAACGGAACAATTCAGTTTTTCGATTAGTTCCGACCATCTGTCTGGCGAGACTGTCAACCGTATCACCAGTCTTGACCTGCACAACTTTAATACGCAGCGGCTTGAAGGAAGCAATTTCCGCAGCTGTCAGTGGCTTGAAGGAGTTTGATACAAACTGTGAAACTTGATTTAACGCGCTGCTACCGCGTGGTGCAGCTGTTAGGAAGCG
>CANQXU010000098.1 GCA_947627865.1 uncultured Paenochrobactrum sp.
AGCTGATAGAAACAGAAGCCACTGGAGCACCTCAAAAACACCATCATACACTAAATCAGTAAGTTGGCAGCATCACCAAATTTTTCAGGGGCGGGGAAGTGTTTCTATGGGGGGGGAAATTATCGATATTGCCTGCTCCATTGATACCCACTCTGTTGACCAAACTATTGATATGGGGCTAGTTTCTGCCAGTGTATTAAGGCAGTCAGGTAAGGCGCCGCCAAAGTCTTTTAGTATTGAGCTGATAGATTGTCTTGCTGCCCATGATATGACAAGAAATTTACCTTCTCGATCATTTCAGTTGGTTTTTGATGGTGCAACCAATGGTGATTATTTTTCTGTTACCGGTGAAGCAAAGGGAGTTCAGCTAGCTTTGTACGATAGCAGTGGTGAATTGGTCATTCCTGGGCGGCCAGTTGAAAGAGATAAGGTCTATCCAACAGTTGATGCCCACGCAGTGCTTAATTATCAACTACAATTAGTAGCGGATAATAAGCCTTTAAAAGCTGGAACATACAATACATTAATCAGCTTCAGGCTGGAATATTACTAAATTTTAGTTAGATATTTTATTAACTATTTAGGGATTACACTATGTCGCACCGCACTTTTAAATTATCGGCCATATACTTGATCGTGATCGGTGCACTGACGTCTTATTCTTCCCTGTCGACTGCCGCTGACACCGTGCAGTTTAATACTGATCTGCTAGATGTTAATGATAAAGCTAATATCAACCTTGGGCAATTTTCCCGCGCTGGCTACATTATGCCAGGCTCATATCCATTTAAAATCCAGATAAATACCGAGTCACTCCCTGAACAGTCAGTCACTTTTTTCGCATCTGATGAAGAAAATGGTCAAAGCATTGCCTGTATTACACCAAGTATTGTCAATCAACTTGGGTTAAAAGAGGCAATATTTTCCCAGCTTAAGTGGTTTAATGACGGAGAATGCCTTGATCTATCAAGTCTGCCAGGGGTTACGGCCATGGGTGACTTGGCAGCTTCAACGCTTTTCTTAAATATCCCCCAAATTTATTTGGAATATCGAACTGCGACTTGGGATCCGCCTTCGTTATGGGATAACGGAATTCCCGGTATTTTTCTGGATTATAACCTCAATGGCCGGACTAACCACTCACAAAGAAATAGCCAAAATATTTATACGGTTACCGGCAATGGTGTGGTGGGCGCAAATATGGGGCCGTGGCGCCTGCGTGGTGACTGGCAAGGGCGTATGAATCACGCTACAAATTCGGATAACTCAAATAATAATCAGTTTCGCTGGAATCGCTATTATGCCTACCGCGCCATTACGCAGTTACGCGCTAAATTAGTGCTGGGCGATGATTATCTGAACTCTGATTTATTTGATAGTTTCCGCTTTACTGGTGGTAGTTTACGCTCTGATATTAAGATGTTACCCCCTAACTTACGGGGCTATGCACCGGAAGTGACAGGGGTTGCCACGACCAACGCCACTGTCATTATTAGCCAGCAAGGACGGGTTATTTATCAGACTCAGGTTGCACCAGGCCCTTTCCGTATTCAAAACCTCAATGATGCGGTAAGTGGCAAACTGGATGTGCGTGTTGAAGAACAGGATGGAAGTGTACAGCAGTTTGATATCGATACCGCGACAATTCCATATCTGACTCGCCCAGGATCAATACGTTATAAACTGGCTACAGGACGGCCAACGTCGACTGATCGCCATAGCCAGGGTGATATGTTTGCCACAGGAGAATTCTCTTGGGGGATATCGAATGGCTGGTCATTATTTGGGGGGAGTCTGAATAGCCAGTCTTATAACGCTTTCTCACTGGGTATTGGTCGTGACTTATTGGCTCTGGGTGCTATTTCTTTTGATATCACTCATGCTATCGCTCACTTACCAGGAAGAAGTTCTCTTAGTGGTGAGTCATATCGCGTCAACTATTCTAAGCGTTTTGATGAGTATGACAGTGCGATACAGTTTGCTGGTTATCGTTTCTCGGAACGAGACTTTATGAGCATGTCTGATTTCCTGGATATTAAAAATAATGATCGCCAAGTCTATAGTGGCAAAGAGATGTATGTTATCTCGCTGAATAAAAATTTCAGTGACCTCGGCCTATCAACGAGTCTGAACTATAATCATCAGACCTACTGGAATCGTTCAAGCAACGATCGTTATAACTTGATGGTCACCAAAAAAACGGATATTGGTAATTTCAAGAATATTAACCTCTCGCTTTCAGCATATCGTAACCTTTATCAGGGCATGCGGGATGATGGTGTTTATTTATCTTTATCCATGCCATGGGGTGACACCTCTAATATCAGTTATTCAATGGCCGCAAATAGAGATAATGTCACCAATAATGCGACTTATTACGACCGCTTAAGCAATGCGACAAACTATCAAATTGGTGGCGGAACCACCCGTGATGGTGCAAGTGGTAATGCCTATATTACGCACAATGGTAGTAATGCAAAACTCACGGCAAATGCTAACTACCTCAGTAACGGTTATGTCGCTTTTGGTCTGGGAGCCCAAGGGGGAGTCACACTGACAGCGGAAGGTGCTGGAGTACACCGTATGTCTAGCCAGGGTGGAACACGTATGCTGGTCGATACTGATGGGGTGAGTAATGTGCCTATTAGAGGAACTGGAGCTCCCGTCTATAGCAACATATTTGGTAAAGCGATTATCCCTGATATTAACAGTTACTATCGTAACCGAACTAAAATTGATGTGAATGCCTTACCCGAAAATGTGGAAGCGATAGACTCTGTGGTTCAGGCAACCCTGACAGAAGGTGCCATTGGTTATCGTAAGTTTGATGTGATTTCTGGGATGAAACGTATGGCGACAGTCCGTTTTGAAAATGGTGGTTACCCTCCTTTTGGTGCTCAAATTCGTAATGCGAAAGGGAGAAATACCGGGATTATGGATGATGATGGCCAGGCATACATTAGTGGTATTAAGCCGAATGAGGTTATGACGGTACAGTGGTCTGAAGGCGGGTCATGTCAGCTGAAATTCCCGGCAGATATGGATAACTCCCGATACCACTTATTACTCCCTTGTCAGCTGTCGTCCACGGCAACGAAATGATTTTAGTAGTAGAGTATTTTAATCTTAGGAAGGAATATGATGAAAATGATCAATAATAAATTTTTATCTACTATGTCAGTATTACTTAGTATGGTTTTTTCTGGCCAAGCTTATTCTGCTATCTCTTTAGATCGCACCCGAGTGGTCTTTGATGGCAATAGAAAAAATGTTGCATTGACGATTACCAATAAAAACTTGCAGTTACCCTTTTTGGCTCAGGGCTGGGTAGAAGACCTTAATGGCAAAAAAATAACCAGCCCTTTTATCGTACTGCCACCTATCCAGCGATTGGAGCCTGGAAAAACTAGCCAGATACGTATTGAAGCTCTGCCGGATGTAGCAAAGTTGCCGCAAGACAGAGAAAGCGTCTTCTATTTTAATTTGCGTGAAATTCCACCGAAAAGCGATAAGCCCAACGTTCTACAGCTTGCCTTACAGAGTAAAATTAAGATTTTCTATCGCCCAACCAGCATCTTGCTGAGTGATACAGAAATGAGAGCCAATCCTTGGCAAGAAAAATTAATTTTATTAAAAGAAGGTAATAAATATATCGCTAAAAACCCGACAGCCTTTAACACCACGTTAGTCGGGGCGGCGACCACAGCAAGTACGCCATTATTAAAACAATTTGAGCCGATTATGGTTCCGCCATTTGGCCAAATGGCTCTCAATTTGTCGGTTTCTCAGCTTGGCAATACACCATCACTGACCTATATCAATGACTATGGTGGTCGTATCAAACTTGATTTTAAATGTCAGAATAACCAATGCACTGTTATTTCTAAGAAAAAATAATAAACAGAGGAGAAGGGAGATGGTTCATTACTTATTACATAACCCGCAGCATCGCCATGCTCTCTGGCCTGTAGGGATACTGATCTCCAGTCTTGTTGCACCACTGGCAGCCGTGGCTGCTTATAATAACGCTTATGTTATGTCTGATGAGTACCGTGATGGTGTGAATAACCATGGTCAATTATATGTCTTTGGTTCATTAACAGAGAGTCCATGCCAGCTGGCAATGGACTCCATTAATCAGTCTATTGATATGGGTAATATCGAAACTGCAGATTTTAAAAAGGTCGGCGAGTCGGGTAAACCGGTTCCTTTTTATATTGAGTTAATTGATTGTATCAATACACCCACTGCTTTGCTAAATGATCGCACTAACACCACCACTTGGAGTACCGATCAAACAGGTATTAAGGTACGTTTTATTGCCCCAACAGTTCCTTTTTATCCTGAGCTGGTGAGATTAAATGGTATCGAAGGTATTGGTTTACAATTGAGTGATGAACAAGAAAAGGTATTATCGTTAGGTGAGTATAGTGCACCGCAATTAATTGGCCCTGGAAAGGGTAAATTAAATTATTTTCTTACTCCTGTACGGGTAGCAGAAAAATTACAGCCAGGTTCGTATCGTGCTCTGATTTCTTTTGAGTTGAGCTATGATTAACAGCAAGGTAGTGGGGCGATTTAACATGAAATTATTATCTCATTACTGTAATAAATTATTTACTGGGACATTATTTTATCTGTTAACACTGGGTATGATGTCCCCCGCCTTTAGTTCAGGGGATATTTTGGTCAGAGGGTATTTAGTCGGTGAACCCTGCACCCTGATGGAAGAAGATGAAAGTATCGTTGTTGAGTTTGGTACGGTAATTGATAAGTATTTGTATCTTAATACAAAAACACACCCGGAATCTTTCCAGATCCGCTTGATTGACTGTGATCTCACCGATTCACCAAAAGTGAAAGTGATGTTTAGTGGTGCTGAAAATAGTAGCTTGCCGGGATACTTAGCCTTAGATTCTGGCAGTATGGCAAGCAGTGTGGCCATTGGCATTCTTGATGAGAATAGTGAGCTTATTCCTATTAACAGCGAAACAAAGTTATATCCACTAACGGATGAAACGAATACATTAAATTTTAAAGGATTTGTTATTGGTGAGCCTGATGCTATTAAAAATAAAACTATTGCACTGGGTCCTTTTTCAGCTACAGCGATATTTACATTAATTTATGACTAGGCTATTCTTATTTCCATTTATAATAAATAATTATCAAATATCGTTTGATTATTAACTGGGTTTAGGGATAAGGAGGATGTAATGTTTAAAAAAGCTATGCTTATTCTTTTGTTTTTTTCCGGTTATACACATGCCTATTTGTGTCAGAATAAGATTACGGGTGAAACATTTAAAGGTGGTGATCAAAACTTAGTTGTGTATCTTGATTCCGATATTGCTGACGGGGAGAATAGATTTGCTAATGTCGGTGATTTTATAGAGTGTAAAAATGAACTTCCTCTGAGTTTTACAGACTATCTGGATTTGGAGAGTAATGGTGTTTTAGCCGGTAGCAGTGCAGGCAAGTTTGGTGACTTGACTGGCGGTGTATATATTAATAATCGACGATTTATTGCCAATCAAGATAATGAGGCATTTAATGTGTTTACATTTCCTCGATATGCTGGCGATGATTATCATCCGATTGATATTGAACTTTTTTTTGCAGTAACGGCTCCTGTTGGCCCTTATATCGAAATTAATCCAGGTGATGAATTGATGGTGTTAAAACTCCATTCTTATAGTGATCCTGCTCAAAGTGTAGGTTATTATAAATGGCATATTATTGCTGGGAACCGGGTTATCTTAGCGACAGGAACGTGTGAAATTAATAATGGGGAACCTATCGAGGTTGATTTTGGTAATGTAGGTAAAAGTAAGGTTAAAACGGCTGTAGGTGATTCCCTATCTCAAATCCACGTTAATGAAACAATCTATTTTGATTGCGATAACTCAGGTATTGATATGGATATCAATATTTCATTAAGCGCAACACCTACTAGTTTTTCAAGCGATGCCTTTGAAACCACTACCGGAGGTTTAGGGGTAGTGATGCTTCATGATAATGTCATTATCCCACCTTTCGATAAATTCTCTTCAAAGCTTGAGGAAGGCCAGGGAAGTGAAGATCTTTCCTTTACATTAATTAAAACACCAAATCCTGAAGTGGGGGATTTAACTGAAGGTTTTTTCTCCGCCAGTGCTTCATTAATTATCAGTATTCAGTAGATTTTATCTGGTGCCATCGTGATAGGTGACGCCAGAAAGAATTTAGCAACAAACGAAGCTGATTAATCAGAATATAAGTGATATGCCCGTTATAAAGCCACCCTCTCCTTAGATTACCTTAAGCTGATTTATCTCTGTGAATGCTCCTAGCCATTCGTTTTGATTTACGTCTGTAAATGTAAGTAGCACTGATAGTGGCTAATTTTACTGACTCTCCCTATGATGGTTTTTTTTCCGTATTCTTATCGGAAATTCGTCAATCAGTCAGGGAAATGCGTGCGATGGTAATCTTAAATGACCTGGATTTACGGCAGCTTGAAGCCTTTTCGGCGGTCATTTCTGCCGGGAGTGTCACGGCGGCGGCAAAAGCATTGAGTCGCTCACAGCCAGTGGTCTCGCGACAAATTCAGGAACTGGAACAGTCACTTGGCTATCCGCTATTTATTCGTAATGGCCCACGTATCCACCCATCAGAAAAAGCGCTCCAGCTTTATCAGTATGTCCAGAAAGCGTTACTGTCATTACAGCAAGTTCGCTTGCGGGCGACAGAGATTTCTCACCAGCAGCACCCACCGTTAAGTATTGCCGCCACTCCGGCGCTGGCCGCAGGTTTGCTGCCGCAGGCTTTAGCAGCACTGAGTTTACAGAATAAAGTCCAGATCCTCAGCGATTCAGCCGAAAAAACCGCCCATGCGGTGATTACTGGTAGTGCTGATCTGGGCTTATGCAGCTTACCTTTGGAGCACCATGCCCTGGAATTGCACTGGATAGCGCAGTCGAATTGTGTGGTGGCTTTGCCAGAGACTGATCCGCTTGCCGCAGAACAAGAACTGCAGCTAAGTCAGCTGGCAGGGCGGCGTTTTATCGTGCCCTGGAGCCCACAGCGATTACGTGGGCGTTATGAAAAAGCGTTTAAAAAAGTCAAAGCCCCCTTATCCGAGACCATTGAAACTAACTCTTCTGCGAATATTCTCGGTTGTGTGCGGGCAGGGTTGGGTGTGGCGATTCTTGAACCGGTGACAGGCTGGGGCGTACCCATGGCTGGTGTGGCAATTCGGCCTCTAGTCGAAAAAATTCCGTATTTCTTTGGTGTCACTACGCCACAAGGACGACAAATTTCAGCGCCAGCACAAGCACTTATTGAAGCACTGGCAGCGGCAGCGGCGCAATTACTGCCTGAATTTGAATGCCTGCCACCCGGCGAGCATCAGCGCATTATGCGATTAATTAATCAGGATTAACCTCTGCATCGCTGCTGTTCCTCCCGTACCTTATGCCTTTTAGCGCATAAGATATAATAAATCGATTGGTTAAAATATGAGCCTCCTTCTTGACTCTATTTCGGGTCAAGAGGAATATGCGAAACCTGATTTCTTATTATGCGTTTTCAAAATCATTAGATGATAATTATGCTTTATTAGTATAGTTAAAATGCACAGTAATTATTGTGATTTAGTGGTTTTCGCCAGCCAGTGCGCTGCCGTTTACTCCAGGGAATACTGATATGACACATACTGCCGAGGGGCTGGTCGCGCTGGAAGTCCAGCTGAGACAAGACTTGGAATATCTTGAACTGCCCGCTAAATCTTGGGTGCCTGAACATCAGCACGACGGTACACCAGTACGTGATGTGGTGGTGATTGGTGCAGGAATGTGTGGCTTGGCCGCGATAGCAAAATTACAGCTATCCGGCGTGAGCAATGTGGTGGCTTATGATGCGGCAGCTGCTGGCTTAGAAGGGCCGTGGGTGACCTTTGCGCGCATGGAAACCTTGCGTTCACCCAAAAGTCTGCATGGTCCGGCTTTAGGTCTGGCTCAGCTTACTTTTCGGGCGTGGTTTACTGCGCAATGGGGTAAAGATGCCTGGCAGGCGCTGGATAAAATAGCCACAGAACAGTGGATGGACTATCTGATTTGGTACCGTAATGTTCTGAATCTACCAGTACATAACAATGTGCGTATCACTCGCATAGCGCCGGTTGATGGCTTGCTGGCTCTCGAACTGAGTGGTGCCCAGACCGGTCTGGTCTACACCCGCCGCCTGGTATTAGCCACCGGACGTTCAGGACTGGGGGGGGGCGCGGTACCTGATTTCCTCAGCAACGTTGATCGTAAATTCTGGGCTCATTCTGCCGATGATATCGACTTTACTGCCCTGAAAGGCAAACGTATCGCGGTATTGGGTGCAGGCGCTTCTGCGATGGATAACGCAGCAACGGCACTGGAAAACGGGGCGGCAGCAGTAGATTTAATTATCCGTCGTAAAGCTATGCCACGAATTAACAAAATGACCGGTATCGGCAGCCAGGGTGTGGTTCACGGTATGCATTTGCTGGCCGATGACTGGAAATGGAAATTTGTCGATTACACCGCTTCTACTCAGACACCGCCGCCGCGCTCTTCTACACTGCGCGTCTCCAGACATGAAAATGCACGTTTCTTCCTTGATTGTGGCGTGAAGAGCATTAAACAGCAGGAAAATGGTTTGTTGCTAGAAACCACCCAGGGTGAATTGCATTACGACTATCTGATAGCGGCAACTGGCTTTACCAATAACTTCCACGGTCGTCCGGAATTTGCCGCTATTGCACCTTATATCCGGAGCTGGGCTGACGGTCGTTACCAGAATGCGATGGGGAACGAACGTCAGAGTATGCTGGAAGCTCCTGATCTGGGGCCATCATTTGAATTCCGTGAGCGGATGCCGGGCGAGTGCCCGCTGCTTGCTCATATCTATTGTTTCAATGATGCCGCGATGCTGACCCACGGCAAAGTCTCTGGTGATATTCCTGCTGTCAGTGCCGGGGCAGATCGTCTGGTGCGCGGCATTATCGCCTCGTTATTTGCCGAAGATGTTGAACAGCATTATGCCCGTTTGCAGGCATTTGATATTCCTGAACTACAGGGCGATGAATGGGTGGACTTAACCCCCTTACTCAAACAGGAGAATGCGTTATGAGTGACGCGATTGATAGAGCCGTCGGGCTGTTACCCGAAGATGCATTAGCGCTTACTCGCCGCCAGCGCCCTGAGTTTGTTAGCGGTGCAGAGCAATGTCTGCAATCCGTGCTGGCACCCCATGATGACCAAGGGCTGGCGATTGATTTACGTTTAGCCTTGGCGCTTCGTATCGCAACGTTGAATAACGACAGTGCACTACAGCAGGATTATCAGGCTCAGCTGGCGCAGTATCAGCCATCAGAAGCACTGCAATCTCTGGCCCGTGGTGAACATAACCTTGCCGAACCACTGGCAACGCTGGCACGTCATTCTGACATGGTCACGCAGTCTCCGACCCTGGCGACAGAGGAGAATATTCGTTTGCTGGAACACGCGGGTTTCAGTAATGCACAGATAGTTGCACTTTCTGAGTTGATTGCGTTTGTTAATTTCCAGACTCGTGTGATTGCGGGTTTACGTCTGCTGAGGTCATCATGATCCCCTCCGTAACGCTGAAGCCTTTACACTGGTATCCCTATATTACGCCAGTCGAAGTTGCAGAAGCGACGTCTGCTCAGCGGGAAGCGATGGCGGTCACACCCTCCAATAAAAAGGTTTCCGAGTATGTGCGCACCTTGGTTCATGACCCGGAAAGCTATGTCGCACGTACCGTGTTATTTAACGCCATTATGTATGTCGAGGGCGGATTAAACCGCGCTGACAGAGAGCTGGGAGCTCTGGGTGCTTCTATTGTGAATGGCTGTAAATATTGTGCAGTGGTGCATGCTCGTCGCCATGCCCAGCTGTCAGAAAATGACGCTGTGGTCAGTGC
>CANQXU010000099.1 GCA_947627865.1 uncultured Paenochrobactrum sp.
AATGCTGTGTGGCTATGTTCTATTTGTCTTCAAAAAACCGCTTGATAATGTTTTTTGCAGCACTTCGCGTTTCATCATTGTAACCAACAATCACACCAGCCAACAAAGTTGTAATCACCGACTTTCCAGGGTGCTGTTGCACCATTTTACTCACCGCCGGGACAACGACCATTTGCAGAATACTTTCCAGATCATTCATATCTGCTGGTTTTGGTCGTGGGGCACTGTTGTCCTTTTGAATTTGATAGACAGCAAGTTTTGCTATCAACATGGCAAGAATAGCCGCTCCAGCATAGCCACCCGCAGTAATGGCTGCAGCGATGCTGGGCGGGTAGGATAATAAAAGCACCTGGTAGATAGCAAAGCCAGCAAACCCAAGAGCAAAAATGCTTAATATCGCCGTTATTATTAACGCTATCGTGTTAATTCGTACTCTTGACCGCCAGCTCATCCCTATCCCCCTAATCGTAACCAGTGCTGCCAGGATCAGCTTATCTATCCAAGATCTTACCTAAGATAAGGCCAATACCAAACGCTACGGCCATACTGGTATAGGGATGTGCTTCGACTTCTCCCTGCACTTTACTGAACGATTCCTTTACCTGCTCCTGGGCGTGGTTTGCTGCATCCTTGACACGTTCCTGGCCGTCTTTGGCATAGGCCGCCGTCATTTCTTTCAATGTCTTGGTTACTTCAGCAAAATCTTTACGCAGAGTATCCAATTGTTCTTGAAGATCTTGATTATTCTGAGCCGTTGCCATTTGTCTTTCTCCTTAGATAAAAACTTGCTGTCAAAAGCAGCAATGCTACGTTGCCATCACTATAAAGCAGATTGTGGCCTCATTGTTTATTCTGTTGCATCATCAAACGTATCTCTCGTCTCCTCGACACTTTCATCAACTGCTTCGCCGGCTTCCTCTGCAGGCCCCTGGCTATCGCAAGCCGTTACAAAACCGGCAATAGATAAAACAAAGCTCATTAATAAAACCTTTGATAGCAATTGAAACGTTTTTGTATCTGTTTTATTTAACATACATTACCTCATTAAATAAGTTTGGCTGGATGTTATGCAGAACGGTATTTGGTTTTTCAATTTAAAGAAGGTGAATGTTTCCTTATCCAAACTTCCTTTAAATGTGTTTCCACGCTAACTTTTTATATCGATTTTCGCTTTAATCCATGTTAAGGAGCTTTGTCTGCGATCAACATATTGTGTAATTTCCATTAACTTTAACAAGGACATACCATGCTTAGCTGGGCGTTAACATTTTTAATCATTGCAATTATTGCTGGTGCATTGGGATTAACTGGTGTTGCAGGTACAGCATCAAGCATTGCCTGGATTTTATTTGTAGTGGGCTTGATTCTGGCCTTGATCTTTTTTGTCACCGGTCGTAGACCACCACTTTAAAACTTACCGATTCAATTGAGTTATTAAGCCCATAACAATTCACCTATCTGCTGAAAGCAGGTTTTACCTGTCTATCCGCAGATAATTATCAAGGCGATAGCCATCACACTGACAACTTAATCGCTTCACTCGCCGAACTCTGTAAAGCGATTAAGTTGTTACCTTTGACACTGTCTTTCTCTTTGGACGGTGTCTTTTTTTTGCCAGAGGATCATTTATATTGACTTAGCGTTGTGCCAAGGTATATTTCGTTTTCACAATAGATAGTCTTGATGCACTTTTAGGAGCGTGTATGGCCCAAGTCTTGCCTAGCAGTTGTATCGTTCACCAGTTTCAGAAGTTTGCTGAGCTCACCGAAAGCGAAATCACATTGCTGCAAGCCCTGGAAAAAGATCCAAGAAAGTATGACTCGGATCAACCCATGGTGACAGAGGGCGGAAAAGGGGAGCGTTTCTTTACACTACAGTCCGGATGGGCCTGTGCTACACGAACGCTCGCTGATGGACAACGCCAGATACTGGATATTTTTCTACCCGGACAAATCCTTGGCCTACGAGAAATCTGTTTTGATCGCAACCTGTCCGAATTTCGCACCCTGACAGAAGTAAAAGCCTGTCCATTTCCTCGCCAACGTCTCACAGAAATCTTCGATCAGGCTCCCCGGCTAACAGATTTATTCTTTCTCATCCTCGCCCGCGAACAATCCATGTTAATCGAACGCGTCATCAATATTGGTCGGCGCAGTGCGGTAGAGCGCCTGGCACACTTTATTGTCGAGATAAAGCTCAGACTTAACATTGAGGCCGACCATTTTACCTTGCCGATGAACCAGACCATCATCGGCGATACCTTGAGTCTCTCTTCGGTTCATGTCAGCCGCACCTTTAAAGTATTACGCGACAAAGGCTTGCTGGAGACCTCTGGTGGCGATATCCGTATTTGCGATCTGGATGGCCTAATCGAAATTTCCGGGTTTGACCGTCATTATCTGGAAAGTCACTCCAATTGGGCCAGACAGGATTAACGCCCCAACCACCACATAATATAAAAATCCCGGCAACATACCGGGATTTTTTTGGTGGCTATTAATTTAATGCGTTTAACGCCGAGGCATAGTCTGGTTCATCGACTGTCTCGGCAACTTGCTCGGTATAAATAATGGTGCCAGTCTCATCAATCACCACGACAGCGCGGGACAATAATCCTGTTAATGGCCCTGTTTTAATGGTGACGCCATAGTCTTCACCAAAACCTGAACGAAACGCGGAGGCTACCGCCACTTTGTCCAAGCCTTCTGCACCGCAAAAACGTGCTAATGCAAACGGTAAATCCTTGGAAACACAGACAACAGAGGTATTTTTCAGTGCTGTCGCTTTTTCATTGAACTGACGGACAGATTTTGCACAGGTATCGGTATCAACCGAAGGAAAAATATTTAAAATAATGCGGCCTGTTAAGTCTGCGGACCGCAGCTCCGCAAGATCGTCTTTGACAAGGCAAAACTCCGGCGCCTTCTCACCTACCTTGGGTAAATTTCCAATGGTTTCGAACGGTTCGCCTTTCAAGGTTACTGTTGCCATGGTGTTCTCCTTTCTTTAAGTAATTGATAACTCAAGATCTTCACTTATAAACGACAAAACCGACTGCTGTTCGCCTCTCACACAGCGGCATTAACCAGAGTGTACTGTCGCCTGAGGGTTGGAAGTAGAGGTCTTGATGCTGTTAAAGCCCAACATTTCATTGCGGCTACCTGAGAAGGTAGCACGGCTTGATTCACTTTGTTGGATCTCCGCGCATACTTGCCACAACATAATAGGAACAACGGCTGGACACGGCTTTAACCTCCATCAATAACAAAACAGCACCAGCCGCTATTTTCTTCCAGATATGAGGATTGCTGACAGACAACAGTCAGGGCTTCTTCACTCTGCTAGATCGTCAAAGATTCCGCCACAAGATGTTTGACTATCCACAAAATGATCGGCATTAATATGCTGAGGGTGAAATTGATAGAAGTTTAAATAAAAAAGCCCCAGCCTCATGCTCTTCACAGTAATACGTGGCACAACAAGACATGCTGACTGGCATCAAAGACTATAAAACCTTTATTAACAAGGAATTATTTATGAAATTTACAGCTGCATTTTTGTCTTTGTTTTTCATCTTGGGTCTCTCTGCCTGCAACACGATAGAAGGCGCGGGTAAGGATGTTGAGGCCGCTGGCGGTGCGATTAAAGATTCCGCCAGTGAAAATAAAAACTATTAAGTCTGCCAACGCTAAAAATAACAGCCCGGTTTCTGCTGAGAAACCGGGCTTTTTTATACTGAAAGCATCTGTTTAAAAATGATATACAGTGAAAGTCGCCCGGTCTTGGCAGCTGTTTAAAAGTAGTTATCAATGATTCTGGAAATACTCTTCAAGGTTTCGCCATCATCGGGTCAATGGTTCGGCCAATCAACAACACCACGCTTGAAGAATGGGTGGCGGTAAAAAATTGAATAAGGACGTGCGACAAACACCATCAATCATGGCCTCAAGGTTGTTCGTCGAGTACTGAATGTTGCCGAAAGGGAGTTGATAGACGAAAACAACCTCACTTGGTTGTTGAAAGCACCGCTCATTAAGTTGCTGCCAGTAGAACACCAACGCGAGTCCTATCCCCTCACTTGGGAGGAAGAAAAGGCTTTACTTAGTGTCCTGCCGACACATTTAAGGGATATGAGTCAGTTTGTACTTAACACCGGATGTCGTGATCAAGAGATCTGTCATCTGCGCTGGCAATGGGAGGTACCTGTTCCGGAACTCAATACTTCAGTATTCGTGATCCCCAAAGGCTTTACTAAGGGTAAACGAGACCGGTTGATTGTTTTAAACAGGGTTGCCCGTGACATTGTGGAACGGCAGCGTGGCAATCATCCTGAGTTCGTCTTTTCATATGGAGGTTATGGGATCTACCAGATGAACAACACGGGATGGCAAAACGCACGATTGAAGATTGGCTTGGCTGAGCTAAGAGTACATGATCTGAGACACACCTTTGCAACACGTCTCAGAGCGTTGGGTACACCATTCGAAGACTGCCGGGATTTGCTCGGCCACAAACCGACGCGGACCACCGATATATATTGTCATCAAAGTATTACGGGGCTGCTTAGGGAAGTAGAAAAACTGTGTCCGAATGCCTTCGGTGGTCACCCCAAAATTGTGCTGTTTAGAAAGCCTGCGGGACTAGACTCCCGCAAAATCCCCGCAGGCAAAAAAAGCGGCTCACTGAAACTCAGCTAACCGCTTGATTTTATTGGTGGGCCCACCAGGACTCGAACCTGGGACCAAGGGATTATGAGTCCCCTGCTCTAACCAACTGAGCTATAGGCCCAAACTTATGATTAACTGTCTGAGTCGAGGAAGCTTCTCAGTTGATCGGAGCGTGAAGGATGGCGCAGTTTACGCAATGCTTTTGCTTCAATCTGACGAATGCGCTCACGGGTAACATCAAACTGCTTACCGACTTCTTCCAAGGTGTGATCGGTATTCATATCAATACCAAAGCGCATACGCAGGACTTTTGCTTCTCGCTCTGTCAGACCGTTCAAAACACCTTGAGTCGCTTCTCTGAGTCCCTCGATAATGGCAGAGTCTGCTGGTGACATCACATTAACGTCTTCAACAAAATCACCCAGATGTGAATCTTCATCGTCACCGATTGGTGTTTCCATAGAAATCGGTTCTTTGGCAATTTTCAGCACTTTAACGACTTTGTCTTTCGGCATTTCAACGCGCTCTGACAGCTCATCAGGAGTAGGTTCACGACCCATTTCCTGAAGCATTTGGCGAGCAACACGATTGAGTTTATTGATGGTTTCAATCATATGTACCGGAATACGAATGGTACGCGCCTGATCAGCAATTGAGCGGGTAATGGCCTGACGTATCCACCATGTAGCATAGGTAGAGAATTTATAGCCGCGCTGGTATTCAAACTTGTCCACAGCCTTCATCAACCCGATATTGCCCTCCTGGATCAAGTCCAGAAATTGCAAACCCCGGTTGGTGTATTTTTTGGCGATTGAGATAACCAGACGCAGGTTGGCTTCAACCATTTCTTTTTTGGCACGACTCGCCTTGGCTTCCGCCACAGACATTTGCCGGCTGATCTCTTTGATTTCACCAATGCTCAGGCCGCGTTCAGCTGAGATTTCAGCAAGTTTGCTTTGTGCCGCCAGGATTTCATCCAGATTTCGCTTGATAGTGGACGAGTAATGTTTTTTGGCGCGTACAAACTTATCTGACCACTCCAGATTTGACTCGTTTCCTTGAAAAGCATCAATGAAATCACGGCGACTCATGCCCGCTTGCTCGACCACGATATCCATGATGATTTTTTCTTGTTTACGGATTTCGGCAACGGTTTCAGCCATTAAATCGTTCAAGTAAGTCAGCGTTTTTGGCGTCAGCTTGAACTCCATAAACAGGTTACTGGCCTGTTCACGGGCTTCTCCCTTCGTCTCACCTTCACTTGCCAGAATGGCTTTATAGGCGTCCCGCAGCGCAGTAAAGCGGCTACGCGCTTCTTCTATATCAATTTCACCAGAGTCTTCGTCATCATCGCTGACTTTGTTGTCGTCGGCATCATCCTCATCAGCATCTTCGTCAGCCTCGTCTGTCTCGGCGACTGGCGCCAGGTCATCGTCGTCATCATCACTGACAACCGGTTCTTCCGGCTGTACGAAACCTCGAATCAGCTCGTTGAGGCGCATCTCGCCGGCTTCAACAGCATCAAAGAACTCCAGAAAAGAGGAAATAACGGGAGGAAATGTTGACAACATCAACAGACTTTCACGCAAGCCGGCTTCAATACGTTTGGCAATGACGATCTCGCCTTCACGGGTCAGCAGCTCGACAGAACCCATTTCGCGCATATACATGCGGACAGGATCAGTGGTACGTCCGAATTCGCCATCAGAGCTCGCTAGAACGGCGGCCGCTTCTTCATCAGAGACTTCGTCATTGGTTGAAGCGGCTTCAGCGAGGCGCTCCATTTCATCAGTATCCATTCCATCTTCATGAACCATGATACCTAGGTCGCTGAACATACTGACGATGTCTTCAACCTGATCCGCATCAACCAGATCCTCTGGAAGATGGTCATTGATTTCCCCGTATGTCAGGTAACCGCGCTCCTTACCTAGGGCGATAAGCGCTTTAACACGTGATTGATGGTCTTTCATTAGGCCTCTTTATGCATGGTGACGCTAATTTGGCGGTAACACTACATTATAGTGTAAGCACTTTGTTATTGCATCAAATTGATGACTAAACACTTATTTAAACGATCTTACTTCTAGTTTTTCCGCTTCACTTAATTGACTCAGCGGTTTACTCATCAGATAGGCCAAACGCTCGTCTCTGGCCTGTTTTTTCAATTGTTCTACTATTCCGACCAATTCATGTTCCAATTGTTCTGCCGACAAATTTAATGGCTGTGCCGCCAGCTTCTCCAAAGATTGTGCATGTTGACTGTCTCGCCAACGCTCCAATAGCTGTGCTGTCTTTAGATGGGGATGCTGGTGCATTATTTCAAGTAGTTGTATGAAAATAGCCAACCCCGGCACATCCAGCGTGTGAAGCTTTTCGATATCTCGTACTCTTTCGGAGAGTTGTGGATATTGCAATAAAATCATCACGGCCATCCGTACCGGCGTCATCGCGCTCTGCTGCGCAGGCCGGGGCTTTATCGCGGTCACCGGTTTGTCCAAATGTTTGCTCAGCATCTGCAAGCTGGTTTTAGTATGTTCGGCCAGCTGTTGTTCAAGCATGTCACGATACAAGCCCGCCGGAATTTGTCTCAGATACGGCTTGGTAAGCTCCACCAGTCGCGCTCGTCCATCCATCGATTGACGATCAACGCGAGATAACAAGGTTGTAAAGAAAAAGTCAGAATAACTTTGCGCTTGACGAATCAACTGAGAAAAGCTGTCGACTCCCTGCTCTCTAATCATGCTGTCGGGATCTTGTCCTTCGGGCAAAAACATAAATTTCAACTCGAAATTGCCACCAAGGATCGGCATTGCATTCTCAACCGCACGCCAAGCAGCTTCTTTTCCTGCGCGATCTCCATCAAAACAAAATACAATTTCAGGCGCACTGCGTACCAGCTGACGCAGGTGATCCTGCGTCGTCGCTGTGCCAAGCGTTGCAACCGCATTGGTGATTCCAAACTGCGCCAGTGCAATCACGTCCATGTAGCCTTCAACGATAATAATACGTTCCAGCCGCCGATTGGCCTTGCGCGCCTGATACAGGCCATAAAGCTCCTGACCTTTATGAAATATGGGGGTCTCTGGAGAGTTCAAATATTTTGGCGTACCGTCGGCATCGATCACTCTGCCACCGAACGCAATGACTCTGCCACGCCGATCCCGAATGGGAAACATCAGCCGCTGTCGAAAGCGATCATAGTTATGCCCTTTTTCATTCTTTATGAGCAGTCCTGCTTCCAACAGCTGTTCCTGGCGTTGCTGGCTGGTGCCAAACGTGCGTAGTACGTTGTCCCAGCCATCCGGCGCCATGCCTATATCAAAAGCGGCCACGGTATCGGCAGTCAGGCCACGTTGTTCAATATATTCCTGGAACGGTTGGCGTTGGGCATGATTTTGCAGCTGATGAACATAATAGCGACTGACTTTATCCATCAGCTCATAAAGATTCTGACGTGCAGGCAAAAGGGCCGCCTGCTGGGTCACCGGTATCTGCATTCCGGCCAGATCTGCCAGCTCCTGAATCGCCTCAGGAAAACTCAGCTGATCGTATTCCATCAAAAAACCTATCGCGGTGCCATGCGCACCACAACCGAAACAGTGATAAAACTGTTTATCCGGGCTAACCGTGAAGGAAGGCGTTTTTTCGTTATGAAACGGGCAGCAGGCGTGAAGATTCTTACCGGCTTTTTTCAGCGGCACACGCCCGTCGATAATATCGACGATATCGACTCGCGATAACAGCTCATCAATAAATTGTGATGGAATTCGTTCGGCCATAACGCAATTATGGCCGATGTCTGTCTTGAATGTTAACCACGTCTGAGAAAGACTTGGTTTTATTCAGCTTAAGAACTGAGCGCAGCCTTAACCTGACTGCTCACTGCCCCCATATCCGCGCGACCTTGAATTTTGGGGCGCAAGACATTCATGACTGCACCCATATCTTTCTGGCTGCTGGCGTTGGTTTCGTGAATTGCTTCAGCGATCGCTGCTTTCAATTCTGACTCAGTCAACGCTGCGGGCAAAAATTCTTCAATAATTTCCAGCTCGGCTTTTTCAATAATGGCCAAATCATCACGACCAGCCTGCTCAAACTGTGCCAAAGCATCTTTACGTTGCTTGGTCATTTTGGTCAGTACCGCAATGATGTCGTCATCTGACAAATCCTGGCGGTTATCGACCTCTATTTGTTTGATTGCGGCGGTAATTTGTCGTAAGGCACCGAGACGGTCTTTGTCTTTGGCGCGCATTGCGGCTTTGACACTATCCTGAATCTTTGCTTTGAGTGGACTATCGTTTTGCGGCATTAGATTTAACTAAGTAGTTCTAAATGAGCGATCAGTACAAACGAATGCGGCTCGCATTTTCACGCGACAATTTCTTTTGGTGACGCTTAACAGCGGCAGCAGCTGCACGCTTGCGAACCGTTGTTGGTTTTTCATAAGCTTCGCGGGCACGCGCTTCAGCAACTGTTCCTGCCTTCTCACAAGCACGTTTGAAACGACGCAACGCTACGTCAAATGGTTCGTTCTCTTTAACCTTAACAGATGGCATTCAACACATTCCTAAACAGATATTGACGGAAAAGCCCCCAATTGTACGAGATATCTCAGTGAAAGAAAATACTAATTTAACAATTAGTTGGCTTGCACAGGTCAGATGAAGGCATACTATTCAGCCTTAAATCATCATTTAGACAAGATCATTATGCGCGTTCTGGGAATTGAATCATCTTGCGACGAAACGGGTATTGCTCTGTTTGATACAGAAAAAGGGCTACTGGCGCACGCTCTTTTCAGCCAAATCGCCATGCACGCAGAGTACGGTGGCGTTGTCCCTGAACTGGCATCCCGGGATCATATTCAAAAAACGTTGCCATTAATACAGCAGGTGTTGGACGAGGCTGGGTTACAACGCACTGATATTGATGCTGTAGCCTATACTGCAGGGCCGGGGCTGGTCGGTGCCTTATTAGTCGGCGCTGCGATTGGTCGGAGCCTCGCTTGGGCATTAGCCATTCCAGCGATGGCCATTAATCATATGGAAGGCCATTTATTATCACCCTTACTAGACACGGATCCTCCCGATTTTCCATTTGTATCGTTGCTAATTTCTGGTGGCCATACCCTGCTGGTCGATGTGAGAGGCGTGGGCGAATATACCTTGCTTGGCGAATCTATCGACGATGCTGTTGGTGAAGCATTCGACAAAACGGCGAAAATGCTCGGCCTTG
>CANQXU010000100.1 GCA_947627865.1 uncultured Paenochrobactrum sp.
GGGCGATAGATGTCGCCACCTGCACAAGCTTCCAATACGTCTGCAAAAGCTGTGTCAAAACGGATTTCAAATTTATTACGACGGATGGTTTTTTCTAAACTTCGTGGGATATGAAGGCCATCTAATGGCAGGACACCGCGAAATTCCGGTCTGACCCAGTAAATTTCAGGGTCATTGGCATCATCAGACATCGGAAAGATTCCCGATGCGTAAGCTTGCAGGAGCAGCTCAGGGTCAATTTGGATATCGTCTGAAACTGCTCCTGTCATGGTCTTATTTAGATTTTAGTGCGGCTGTTTTTTCAGCCAGATATTTTTCAAGCCAGTGAATATCATAATCACCGTTTGCAATATCCGGATTGGAAATCAGATCCTGAAAGAGCGGCAATGTGGTGTTGACACCATCAACCACAAATTCATCCAATGCGCGACGCAGGCGCATCAGGCACTCAATACGATTGCGGCCATGCACAATGAGCTTGCCGATCATGCTGTCGTAATAAGGCGGAATGCGGTAGCCACTGTAAACACCGGAATCTACACGAATACCAAGACCACCTGGCGTATGATAATGTGTAATCAAACCAGGTGACGGCACAAATGTAAGCGGATCTTCAGCATTGATACGGCACTCAATTGCGTGACCGGAAAAGCGTATGTCTTCCTGTTTCACAGAGAGGCCCAAACCAGCGGCGACGCGGATTTGCTCATGCACAAGATCAATGCCAGTGATTGCTTCAGTGATTGTGTGTTCAACCTGAAGGCGGGTGTTCATTTCGATGAAATAAAACTCACCATCTTCATAAAGAAACTCAATCGTACCAGCGCCACGATAGCCAAGCTTTGCACATGCATTGGCACAGATCATACCAATTTTTTCGCGAGCTTCTGCATTCAGAGCAGGGGAGTTTGCTTCTTCCCATACTTTCTGGTGACGACGCTGAAGAGAACAGTCACGCTCGCCAAGATGGATAGCATGGCCTGCACCATCACCGACAATCTGCACTTCAATATGACGAGGTTTTGCGAGATATTTCTCGATGTAAACTTCTTCATTACCAAAAGCAGCGCCAGCCTCGGTGCGCGCAGTGCTCAGAGCAACGGAAAGCTCTTCTTCGTTATGCGCAACCTTCATACCACGGCCACCACCGCCAGCAGTGGCCTTGATGATGATCGGATAACCTATTTCCTTTGCAATACGTGCTGCTTCGACTCCGTCGCTCACACCACCTTCAGAACCCGGGACAACCGGGATTCCAAGGCTTTTTGCTGTACGCTTGGCTTCGATCTTGTCTCCCATTACGCGAATATGCGCAGCGGTAGGTCCGATGAAGGTAATGTCGTGTGCTTCAAGTATTTCAGCAAATTTTGCATTCTCAGATAGAAAGCCATAGCCTGGATGAATAGCATCCGCGCCCGTGATTTCACAGGCGGCTACAATCTGATGAATATTTAAGTAGCTATCGCGGGATGGCGGCGGACCAATGCAAACACTCTCATCAGCCAGACGTACATGCATAGCATCAGCATCCGCCGTTGAGTGAACTGCAACGGTTTTGATGCCAAGCTCTTTACATGCCCTCAGGATTCGAAGAGCGATTTCGCCGCGATTGGCTATGAGAATTTTTGAAAACATTTGGCCCTCGCTGTTCTTATTCAATGATAACCAGCGGCTCACCAAATTCTACAGGCTGAGCATCACTTACTAGAATCGCCGTTACCTTACCAGCGCGAGGCGAAGCAATCTGGTTCATGGTTTTCATGGCTTCAACGATCAACAATGTCTGGCCCTCTTTGACTTGCTGACCAACTTCGATGAATTCGCGAGCACCTGGAGCTGGTGCTAAATACACGGTGCCGACCATTGGTGAAGGAACTGCGTTTTTGTTGTCTGCGGCCTTAGGTGCTTCTGGCTGCGCTGTGGCAACTGGAGCAGCAGCAGCTGCTACTGGTGCCGCGGCAGGTGCTGAAACTTGGTAAGCTGCTGGCTGGACAGTGATATTACGTGATACGCGAATGCGCAGGTCACCATTTTCGATTTCGATTTCTGTCAGATCAGTATCTTTGAGAATGTCTGCGAGGTCGCGAACAGTCGTTTTATCGATTAATTGGTTCTTGCTTGACATTGTCAGGCCCCTTTGAAAATTGCCGTTTATTGTTGTTTTGTGGCACTAGCCGCAAGCGCGCGCAGACCTAAAATGTAACCTTCTGCACCAAAGCCGCAAATAACGCCTTGTGCAACAGGGGAAACATAAGAGTGATGGCGAAATGCCTCACGCGCATGAATATTGGATAAATGAACTTCAACAACTGTTACCCGAGCCGCGCGAATGGCGTCCTGCAAAGCAACAGAGGTATGAGTATAGGCTGCAGGGTTAATCAGCACCAGTGCTTCTTTCTCTCCTGCTTCCTGAATCCAGGATACTAAATCGCCCTCATAATTTGATTGGCGAAAATCAATATTGTAGCCCAGTTCTTTTCCAGCCGCTTCACAAGAAATACGAATATCGTCAAGTGTGGCGACACCATATATGCCAGGCTCACGTTTACCGAGCAGGTTTAAATTCGGACCATTAAGAACAAAAATCTGCTTCATTGCTATTTGCCCTTTCAGGTGTTCAGCTGACTTTTTAAAAGAACTATCCGCCGAAGCGAAATAATCTACAATTTTGATTGCATTCCATATAGTTGAAAAAGGGGCAAGATAATAGCCCCCCAATAACCCATTAAAATGCTAAATTTAGCAAGATAATACAAGATTATCTATAATTTATTCGGTTTGGTTGGTTATTTACTGCGTTCCTCAGCAATTATTTGCATTAAGCCGTCTTTACCAATAGCGCCTGGCACCAGCTCTGTTCCGATAATATAGGATGGCGTGCCGGTAATATTTAAAGCATTAGCAAGTTGATAGGCTTCCTGAAAAGAAGAGGAAAGGGCGGGATCTTTAATTTTTTCGCGCAGTTCTGCTTCATTGGCACCAAGTTTGACTGCTTCTGCAATCGCGCTTTCTTCTGTTGAGCGTCCTTCTGTTTCCATTAATGCAATATGCAGATCCTGATATTTATCCGGCATCATGCTCTTGAATGCTTGTGAGACAATATGTGCGCGTACAGAATCAGGGCCAAGGATTGGAAATTCCTTCATAATGAAACGAACATTCGGGTCTGCTTCCATTATCGCCTGCATATCAGGCAATGCGCGTTTGCAATAGCCACAATTATAGTCGAAAAATTCTACAATCGTGATGTCTCCATCCGGATTGCCAAAAACAGCATCATGGCTTGAGTTGAAGAGCTCTTTTTGGTTTTCAGCAATAACTTTTTTCGCATTGGCAGAAGCTGCTTCTGCTTGCTTGGTTTGCAGTGCGGTCTGCATTTCGATGAGAATTTCAGGGTTTTGCAGTAAGTAGCTCCTGATAATCTCCCCGCTTAATTCAGGAACTTCAACGCTTTCAGCAGCCTGTGTGTTATATGAACCAATTAGAACAGATATGCCAACGACACCACTGAGCAAGACTGATTTGAAAGTACCATTCATTATTTACACCAATCGGTTAGATCTGTTTACTTTATTAAACGAAGAGGATGTGGCTATTTTTTGCGCGGCTTAGCATTTATAATATCTTGAGCGCGAAGCCAATCAGCACCACCTTTTTTAAGGCCTTTCTGCGCACGGATGGCAAAAATCTTTGCCTGCTCTAAGCGGCCTGTATAGTAATGCATGTCTGCGGTCGCGAGTTCTGATAAAGCCATTTGTCCGCTTTGCGCATAGGCTTGCGCAAGATAAGAATAACCGCCAGGAAACTCAGGGTCGCTTGCAATGCCGGTTTTAATCTCGGAAATTGCTTTTGGCATATTTGCTTTATTGCCTGTCAACATCAGCGCTCTGCCATAGCTCATACGCAGAAGCGGGGATTTGCGCTTGTCTAAATTAACAGCTTGCTGAAATGATTTGGCTGCACCTGCCGGATCATTGGCTTTGATTAAAATCTCGCCCTTTATTTCGTGGAAATATGGATTTTGGGGCTGTTCCTTAATCAATGCATCAATTTTTGGTAGTGCATTGCGGGCTGAGCCTTTCAAATAGGTGGTGATTGCATCACCATAACGCGCTGCAATGCCGCGCGGGTTGTTTCTAAACATCCGCTGGACAGAGCCGAGACCGCCACCATAGGCGGCAATTTTTGCACGCGCCATGTCATGGCGTAATTGCAGTGCAGGAGAATCTGTTTTGTTGTAGTTCGGGCTTTTTTTGGCCAGTTCTTCCAGATTAGCAATACGCTCACGAGGAAGTGGATGACTGATTCGATAAGGGTCGGTTCTGGATCCGCTTAATGACAGAGCACTGGCGAAGCGTTGAAACGTTGTCAGCATACCTTTGGCTGATTGTCCGGTTTTGTTGAGGTAATTGATTGCGAGGCGATCAGCAGTTATTTCTTCTGTACGTTGATAGGCAAGCAGATTGCGCATAGCAGCTTCGGCTGAACCAAGTGCAATGCCACCACCAGCGCCTGCGGCTGAACCACTGCCCGAAACGGCACCCGCTACACTGGCACCAACCCCGACAAGGGCACCAATGACGGCCATGGTTTTGGCACTGGCCAATTGCTCACGCAGGCGCTCCTGATGGCCACCAGCTATATGGCCTGCTTCATGTGCTATAACGCCAATAATTTCATTGGGCGTTTCTGATTGCATCAAGGCGCCCGTATTAATAAAAATACGACGTCCATCTACAAATGCGTTGAAGCTTTGCGAGTTTACCAGAATTGTTTCAATGTTACGCCTCTTGAGGCCGGCAGCACCAAGAATGGGAGATGCATAATCCGTTACCAATGCTTCAATCTCGGCATCACGGACAATCGGGACGCTGCGACTTTGTGCTTGTGCAGCAGATAATGGAGTGAATGCAATTGCAGCAGAGGTAATAAACATTGCTGCTTTTTGTATGAAACCAGAATTAAATAGTTTGTAGCATTGAGTGTTTATTGTCTGCATATCCCCATTCCATAATCCCGTATCAATAATAGCTATAGCTTGTGATATCCAAAGTTAAAGTTATTAATTAATGCTTTCAGTTAGAGAATAAGCAAATTCTCGTATTTTAAAACATAATTTCCCGACTGCCACGCGATCAAGGGTTGTGTTAGCAATTGGGCGAATATACGGCATTCATGAATATATAGACTGTTTTAGAACCGTTTAATTTTGTTGGAGGTTGGTTTGAATTTTTTTTCTAGACGCGGTGATGTTGAGCCATTTCATGCGATGGATGTTTTGGCCGAGGCAAATAAATTACGTGCGCAAGGCCATCCTATCATTTCAATGGCGGTTGGTCAGCCTGCTGATCCTGCACCACGCGCAGTCGTTGAGGCGGCAGAAATAGCATTGAAACTAGGAAAGATCGGTTATACTGACGCATTGGGTCTGGCGGAGCTGCGTGAGGCAATTTCACAGCATTATGCTGATCATTATCAGCTATCGGTTGCTCCATCCCGCATTGCAGTAACGACCGGTTCATCAGCAGCTTTCAATCTTGCTTTTTTGGTTTATTTTGACCCAGGTGACCGCGTGGCAATCACACGCCCTGGATATCCGGCATATCGCAATATTTTGAAAGCTTTGGGATTAGAGGTTGTTGAAATTCCTATTGGTGAGGGAAAAGATGCGAATCTGACTGCCAAAGCGCTTGCTGATGCACATGCAGAAAAACCGCTTAAAGGTGTTTTATTCGCAAGCCCTGCCAATCCAACCGGAACGGTTATGAATGCCGGAGAGCTCAAAGATATAATTGATACGGCTCAGGAGCGCGGCATTCGGGTTATTTCCGATGAAATCTATCATCGTTTGAATTATGTTGCTGATGATATTACTGCTTTGCAGATCAGTGATAATGTTACGGTGATCAACTCTTTTTCAAAATATTATTGCATGACCGGATGGCGCATTGGCTGGATGGTCTTGCCGGAAAATGATGTCAGAGCAATTGAGAGAGTTGCGCAGAGCTTATATATATCAGCGCCTGAATTGTCACAGCGTGCAGCCATTGCTGCATTCTCCGCGAGCGATGAGTTGGAAATTGTTAAGTCACGATATCGTCGCAACCGTGAAATTCTATTAGAAGGCTTGCCGAGAATTGGCTTGAAACTGGCGGCACCTATGGATGGTGCTTTTTATGCTTATTGCGACGTATCACGCTTTACCAATGACAGCATGGAATTTGCGCGGAAAATGATTTCGGATATTCATATTGCGGCAACGCCGGGACGTGATTTCGATCCGGAAGAGGGGCATCGTACTATGCGCTTCTCATATGCAGGAAGTACGCAAGAAATGCAGGAAGCCATTGATAGATTGGCACGCTGGCTCTAACAAGTTTTATGCGGCAATTATGACCATAAAATAATTGCCGCATCATAACATGATTGGGTCTTGGCCATTTTGCCAATTTTCACCGGCCAGATTTGCCATTCAGCAGAATAATACACGATTATGGGTGTATCACCTTAATGCTGAACCCGATGTTTTATATGGTAAGCTCCATTAGGAGCTCGATCAAAAATATCTGTAATATTGGCATGGCGCAATGGCTCACTATTCTCGTCGACTACGAGATTTTGTTCTGAGACATAAGCCACATATTCGCTGTCGTCATTTTCTGCCAGAATGTGATAATATGGCTGGTCACGTGACGGACGGTCATCCTCAGGAATGGATTGATACCATTCCTCGGTATTCGAGAATTCCGGATCTACATCAAAAATGATGCCTCTAAATGAAAATAGGCGATGTCTGACGATTTGGCCTATATGGAATTTTGCTAATTTAACTTCTATCATATCATGCACTGAATGGTGCTTTAGTCTTCAAGCCATTAAATAACGGCTGCCTACTATCGCATTGTTATATAATGTATTTGTTTTCTTGTTTAAGGTGCCTTGCGTGAAAAGGACGGCAGGCATTTTGCAAAGCCACTGCCAGGGCGCAGACCTTCACGAACAAAAAAAGCGCGTAGCGGAGGCACACGGCGCAAAGCTTCCAGACCGATATTTCTGGCAATTTGCGCGGGCAACATCGAAGACAGCAATGAACGGTTTAATGCATCAACGGAGCCGGTTCGCGCAAGAATATCAGGTCGGCGGCTTCTGTCATAGGCTCTTATAACTTTTGGGCTGCCAGGATCAAAACGGTCATTTCCGACTGCTCGGATCAGTGTTTCCACATCACGGGTTCCAAGGTTAAGTCCTTGTGCGCCGATCGGCGGGAAAACATGAGCAGCTTCGCCGATGAGAATAGTCCGCTTTGCTGCAAATTGATGTGGCACCAAACCAGAGAGCGGCCAGCCCTGCGGTTCAGTATCGATGCTGATACTGCCCAGCATATATTGCATTTTTTCACAGACAATCCGTGCCAGCTTGTCCTTATCCATGGTGAGTAATTCTTGTGCCAGTGCAGGATTGGCTACCCAGACGAGACTGGAACGGTTGCCCTGCAAGGGAACTTGGGTAAATGGCCCATCTTCGGTGTGAAATTCAGTGGATGTAAAGTGATGTGAGCGCTCATGCGAGAAGCAAAAAACTACGGCGGTTTGAGGATAGCTCCAACGTTTAGTTTTAATATCTGCGGCATCGCGTGCAGCAGAATTGCGGCCATCAGCAGCAATCAGCAAGCGGCTTTTGTAAATATCTCCACCGCTAAGCTGCATTTCAACCATATCTGAATGCGGGGTATATGTCTCTACCGTGTCATAGATGCGTTCTATATGGGCAATGCTGGACACTTGATCTGAAAGTTTTTTATTAAGAGCAGCATTGGGAATGTTATACCCAAAAGCATGCTCATCAATTTCACTTGCATGAAATGTTACAGTAGGACTGCGAATTAAACGGGAAGTACCATCAATTATCCGCATGGATTTTAATGCAGTCGCAGTGGGTTCTATGGAATCCCATGTTTGAATGGATCGTAAAAAATCAATCGCCGGCATCATTAATGCAGTTGTGCGTCTGTCATCATGATCTGTTGCAGGGCCAATTAATGTTACGCGGTGCCCTTGATCTGTGAGCGCTAATGCTGCCATCATGCCAGCTGGTCCGCCACCACTGATGATAATATCACGTATGTGTATATTATTTTGGGATTGCATCATAATAACTCCAGAAAGCGTATGATCTAGGTAGCAGCTGAGTGCATGAGAGGCTGATAGATGACGGCTTATATTATAGGCTCACTCTAGCCAATATATGAATCACCCTTAAAGTGGTATTCCAGTTATGCTTCACTTGCGAGCCTATATCAAACACCAATCATGCATAAATTGTTGTATTAATGTCTGTTATATGATGATTTTGTTATAAAGAAGATAGTTTCCGGTTGGCTCTATGCACTTTGAGGTTTAATCAGGAATATTTAATCGGTCTGATTATATTTTTGCATTTTTCAAATTGAATTGAGAAATGCACGGTAATTAAGAGAAGAGACGGTCAATAAAGTGAAACCAAAGTTTCCTGGCAAATTTAAACCAAAAAAAGTGACTGCACCGCAGGCAAAAGCTTTTTCTGTTCATTTATTAACTGCGTCCGGATCGTTTCTGGCGTTTCTTTCTCTTGTTGCAGCCAGTGACGAACGCTGGACGGCAATGTTCCTTTGGCTTGGATTGGCGCTCTTTGTTGATGGTATTGACGGGCCGATTGCACGAAAATTAGAAGTTAAATATGTCCTGCCAAATTGGTCTGGCGAATTGCTCGATAATATTATCGATTATGTTACTTATGTTTTGATACCGGCATTTGCACTTTATCAAAGCGGGTTTATGGGGCAAAATCTGTCTTTTATATCCGGCGCGATTATTGTGGTGAGTAGTGCAATTTATTATGCCGATATGGGTATGAAGACGAAGGAAAATTTCTTTAAAGGGTTTCCGGTCGTCTGGAATATGGTCGTTTTCACTTTATTTATAGTCAAGCCGGGTGAGTGGACCGCATTTGCCATTGTTGTTATCTCGGCAATCCTTTCATTTTTGCCGATTAACTTTCTCCATCCGGTTCGTGTTGCACGGTTGCGCCCACTCAATTTAAGTGTGTTTTTAGCGTGGTGTGTGTTTAGCGTTATTGCCATTTATTATTTGCTGGACGCTCCAAATTGGGTGCGGATTGGTGTTACGGTAACGGGCGTTTATCTCTATGTGATCGGGGCTGTCATGCAATTATTCCCATCACTGGGAAGAAGGAAAACTGCTTGATTTAAAGCATGTAAAATAGAGCCATGGAGGGGTTCGGGATGATTAATTCAATTAGGGTTCATCATATAGGAGGCCCTGAAGTTCTCAGCTACGAGCAGGTCAAAATCGGCACTCCTGCTGCGGGTGAGGTGAAGGTCAAGCACGAAGCGGTTGGCGTGAACTTCATTGATATATATTACCGGACAGGCCTTTATAAGGCTGATACAATGCGATTCACGCCTGGTAATGAAGCGGCAGGCGTGATTGTAGACGTGGGAGAGAAGGTCACGGATTTCAAAATCGGTGACAGGGTGGCTTATGTTGCCAGTCTGGGATGTTATGCTGATGAGCGTATCATCGCTGCTGACAGGTTGGTCAAGGTTCCTGAAAATATCGATTTGAGGCTTGCTGCCTCGATGATGTTAAAAGGGATGACGGTACAATATCTTTTGCGCCGCACTTTTAATGTCAAAGAGGGCGATGTAATTTTGTTTCACGCAGCCGCTGGTGGTGTTGGCTTGATCGCAGGGCAATG
>CANQXU010000101.1 GCA_947627865.1 uncultured Paenochrobactrum sp.
ATCGCTATGGAAGAAAAGCTTCGCTTTGCTATCCGCGAAGGTGGTCGTACCGTCGGTGCAGGCATTGTTGCCTCTATTATTGAGTAATATTGCGTAGTGCTGGCGAGTTATCGCCAGCATTTTATACACAGGGTGAAAATAAGACTTGAACCCTGAGGATAGAATCGCTAAAGAACTAACAACAAAAGCGAAGTGATTAGCTTTTCTCAATCAAAACAAAAGCTTATTTGCTTGTTGAGTGATTTGGTTGAATGAAGGGGTATAGCTCAGTTGGTAGAGCGACGGTCTCCAAAACCGTAGGTCGCGGGTTCGAGCCCTGCTGCCCCTGCCAGTTTTCAAAAGCACCGCACAGCGGTGCTTTTTTGTTTGAGTGAAGAGGTTTTGATGTTGAGGCCTTTCACTGTGTTTCTTAAGTTAATTGAGGATATTTTAATCCTTGTTTGAGAAACGTTAATATATGGGCTTGTTTTTTTATAGAATCGGCTCTATGTAGTCTGATGTGATCGGCATGGGGGATTGGGGACATTCTCACGTGCCGTAAACGCGTGGCAAGATAGCAATTGATTCGGGTTCGCTGTTTCAAATATAAGGCTACGATAACGGTATGACAGAGTGACAAATGGCATCCAAAAATAATCCTATTACTTTTCTGCAGCAGGTTCGTGCTGAAACAGCAAAAGTTACGTGGCCGACCCGTAGGGAAACAGTAATCTCCACGATTATGGTTGTGATTATGGTGTTCTTGGCTGCTATCTTCTTTTTTGTTGCTGATCAGCTCATGGCTTATGCCGTTGAACTGTTACTCGGCCTCGGGCGGTAAAGAGTAGGCGGGAGTATATAGATGTCAGCGCGTTGGTATATTATTCACGCATACTCAAACTTCGAAAAGAAGGTTGCCGATGATATTGAGCTGAAAGCTCAGCAGAAGGGCCTCTCTGATCGTATTGAGCAAATTGTAGTTCCTACGGAAAAAGTTGTTGAAGTTCGTCGTGGGCGTAAAGTGGATGCAGAGCGCAAGTTCTTCCCTGGTTACGTTTTGATGAAGGCACATCTCACAGATGAGATTTTTTCCTTGGTTAAAAATACAGCACGTGTAACCGGTTTTCTTGGTGATACAAAGCCTGTGCCGATTCCTGAGCGTGAGATTGAGCAGATCCTCAATCAGGTTCAAGATGGTGTAGAGCGCCCAAGATCCAGCATCAGTTTTGAGGTTGGTGAGCAGGTTCGTGTTTCTGAAGGTCCTTTCGCTTCCTTCTCCGGTGTGGTTCAGGAAGTTGAAGTCGAGCGTTCGCGCCTTAAGGTTGAGGTGTCAATCTTTGGTCGTGCAACGCCGGTTGATCTTGAGTTTGGTCAGGTTGAAAAGCTTTGACCTTACAGTCTTAGGGCTGTAGTCCTGTCCTTTATCGGGGTAGGGCAAGTGGGTGGTAGGTGAAGTGGCTTTAGCCGGTTATGGATCCAGACCACCAACTGCACAAGTCATTTGGAGCGTAAGCTCTGATTGATTAATGAATTGAAGATGGCCGTTTACGGCAAGTCAATAAAGGCAGATAGCAATGGCTAAAAAAGTTGCAGGCCAGCTGAAGCTTCAGGTTCCGGCCGGAGCAGCAAACCCGTCGCCACCAATTGGTCCGGCGCTCGGTCAGCGTGGTATTAATATTATGGAATTCTGTAAGGCATTTAATGCTGCCTCGCAGGAAATGGAAAAAGGCTCGCCGATTCCTGTTCTGATTACTTATTATCAGGACAAGTCTTTCACATTCGTGATGAAGACACCGCCGGTTACTTACTTCCTGAAAAAAGCTGCTAATCTTAAATCCGGTTCGAAAGAGCCTGGTAAGGTTAAAGCTGGTACAATTTCACGTGATAAAGTTCGTGAAATTGCAGAAGCTAAGATGAAAGACCTGAGCGCTTCCGACGTTGAAGCAGCTATGCGTATGGTTGAAGGTTCTGCCCGTTCGATGGGCCTGGAAGTGGTGGGCTAATCGATGGCAAAACTTACCAAGCGTATGGCCAAAATCCGTGATGGCCTTGATAAAGATAAAGTTTACGACATTGCAGAAGCAATTGCTGCTGTAAAAGAGCGTGCAGTTGCTAAATTCGATGAAACCATCGAAATTGCAATGAATCTTGGTGTTGATCCTCGTCATGCTGACCAGATGGTTCGTGGCGTGGTTAATCTTCCAAATGGTACAGGCCGTACAGTTCGCGTTGCTGTTTTTGCACGTGGCGACAAGGCTGAGGAAGCAAAAGCTGCTGGTGCAGATATCGTTGGTGCTGAAGAGCTCTTCGAAATCGTCAATGGCGGCAAGATCGAGTTTGATCGTTGTATTGCTACCCCTGATATGATGCCATTGGTTGGTCGCCTCGGTAAGGTTCTCGGACCTCGTGGTATGATGCCAAACCCTAAAGTTGGTACTGTTACTGTCGATGTTGCAGCAGCAGTTAAGGCTTCTAAGGGCGGTGCTGTTGAATTCCGCGTCGAAAAGGCCGGTATTGTTCATGCAGGTATCGGTAAAGTATCCTTTGACGATAAAGCTTTGGAAGAAAACATCCGCGCATTTGCTGATGCTATTCTGAAAGCTAAGCCATCGGCTGCTAAGGGTGAATATCTTAAGCGCATTTCCATTGCTTCAACAATGGGCGTTGGCGTTAAAGTAGATCCGGCTTCTGTTAAAGAAACTGTTTAAGAATTAAAATAACGAAGCTTAGGTTTCGTTATTAAGAGAATTCCGGGCCGTAAGGCCCGGATAATCGGCTAGACCGATTATCCTGTCCGAGATTGTGGGTGGCTTCGGCCTTAAAATTCACCTGCATGAGACGTGGAATAACCAAGTTTAGCGCTCAGCGCAATTCAAGGTTTGAACCGTAGTTGTCTTCATAATTCAGGCTTTAAGCTTGAATGTGTAGAGGACAGGAGACCAAGCGTCGGGATGAGTTTTATCATTCCGGCTAAGGCAACCCGATAGTTACATGATTGTGTAATTATCTACTGGAGAGACACCGTGGATAGAGCGGAAAAACGCGAATTTGTCACATGGCTGAACGGTACTTTTAACGAGTCCGGCTCGGTTGTTGTGGCCCACTATACCGGTCTCACTGTTTCGCAGATGAGCGATCTTCGCTCAAAAATGCGCGAAGCTGGTGGTTCCGTTAAAGTCGCGAAAAACCGCCTTGCCAAAATCGCTCTTCAGGGCACCGAGGCTGAAGGTATTGCTGAGCTTTTCACAGGTCAAACTGTGATTGCTTATGCAGAAGATCCTATCAGTGCTCCAAAAGTAGCTGTTGAGTTCGCCAAAGCTAACGACAAGCTCGTTATCCTTGGTGGTGCAATGGGCGCAACAACTCTTGATGCCGAAGGCGTTAAGTCACTTGCTTCCTTGCCGTCACTCGACGAACTGCGCGCGAAACTGGTTGGTATGATCCAAACACCAGCACAGCGCATCGCAGTGCTTACAAGCGCACCAGCAGGCCAAATCGCCCGCGTTATCGGCGCGCATGCCCGGAAGAACGAAGCGGCTTAAGGCCGTTTCTCGCTGTCAATTGTTCAAACCTTTAAACTAAGGAATATTAAAATGGCTGATCTCGCTAAGATCGTTGAAGACCTATCTGCTCTGACCGTTCTGGAAGCTGCTGAGCTTTCCAAAATGCTCGAAGAACATTGGGGCGTTTCTGCAGCTGCTCCTGTAGCTGTTGCTGCTGCTGGCGGTGCTGCTGCTGCTGCAGAAGAAGAAAAGACCGAATTCGACGTAATCCTCGTTGAAGGTGGCGCAAACAAGATCAACGTGATCAAGGAAGTTCGCGGCATCACCGGTCTTGGTCTGAAAGAAGCTAAAGATCTGGTTGAAGCAGCTCCTAAAGCTGTTAAAGAAGCAGCTCCTAAAGACGAAGCTGAAAAAATCAAAGCTCAGCTCGAAGCAGCTGGTGCTAAGGTTGAACTTAAGTAAGTTCAATAAATTCCGGCGGATGCAATTGCATCCGTCGGAGTTCATCGTTATGGTAGACGATGAAACGATAGGTGAAACCCATTTCCTGACTACCTTGGGGTTGTCAGGAAACGGGTTTTGTCCCGTTAAAGAGACCGTCTCCATGGCGGCATATGATATAAAAGCCGCAAGGCGTGAGCAAGCCGCAAGGCTATAGAACGAGGAGCGACGATGGCTCAGACCCATTCTTTTAATGGTCGCAAGCGCGTACGCAAATTTTTCGGTAAGATTCCTGAGGTCGCTCAGATGCCGAACCTTATTGAGGTTCAAAAAGCATCTTACGACCAGTTCCTGATGGTTGATGAACCTGAGGGCGGGCGTGCTGACGAAGGTTTGCAGGCGGTATTTAAGTCTGTTTTTCCGATACAGGACTTTTCCGGCGCTTCGATGCTCGAATTCGTTTCTTACGAGTTTGATGCTCCAAAATTCGACGTTGACGAATGCCGTCAGCGCGACTTGACATATTCAGCGCCGTTAAAAGTAACGTTGCGCTTGATTGTGTTTGATATTGACGAAGATACTGGTGCAAAATCCATTAAAGACATCAAAGAACAAGATGTTTATATGGGTGATATGCCTTTGATGACCAATAACGGTACTTTTATCGTTAATGGCACAGAGCGTGTTATTGTATCCCAGATGCACCGTTCACCTGGTGTATTCTTCGATCATGATAAAGGTAAAACTCATTCATCAGGTAAGTTGCTCTTTGCAGCACGTGTGATTCCTTATCGTGGATCATGGCTTGATATTGAGTTTGACTCCAAAGATCTCGTCTTTACCCGTATTGACCGTCGACGCAAATTGCCGGTTACAACGCTGTTGATGGCGTTGGGTATGGATGGCGAGGACATTCTGTCCAACTTCTATAATTCCATCCAGTATGAGCGCGACGGTGAAAACTGGCGCATGCCATACTCTGCAGATCGCTTTAAGGGTATGAAAGCCATTAGCGATTTGGTGGACGCTGATACTGGTGAGATTGTACTGGAAGCTGGTAAAAAGCTTACAGCACGTTCAGCACGTCAATTGGCGGAGAAGGGCCTCAAGGCTATTCGTGCGACCGAGGATGATTTGTTTGGTTCCTATTTGGCGGAAGATATCGTCAATATGGAAACAGGTGAAATTTTCCTTGAAGCTGGTGACGAACTCGATGAAAAACATCTGGCAGTTCTAAACGAGCTTGGTGTTGATGAAATCAATGTTCTTGACATTGATCATGTCAATATCGGTGCGTATATCCGTAATACACTTGCTGCTGATAAAAACCAGAGCCGTCAAGATGCATTGTTCGATATTTATCGTGTGATGCGTCCGGGTGAACCGCCGACCTTGGATTCTGCTGAAGCCATGTTCGAGTCGCTGTTCTTTGACGCTGAGCGCTATGATCTTTCGGCCGTTGGTCGTGTTAAGATGAATATGCGTCTGGACGTTGATGCTGAAGATACAGTACGTGTGCTGCGCAAAGAGGACATCGTTGCCGTCGTTAAAACTCTTGTAGAGTTGCGTGATGGTCGTGGTGAAATCGATGATATTGATAACCTTGGTAACCGTCGTGTTCGCTCCGTTGGCGAGTTGATGGAGAATCAATATCGCGTTGGCTTGTTGCGTATGGAACGCGCTATTAAAGAGCGTATGTCCTCGATTGAGATCGATACGGTTATGCCGCAGGATCTTATCAACGCGAAGCCTGCTGCTGCTGCAGTTCGTGAGTTCTTTGGCTCTTCCCAGCTGTCGCAGTTTATGGATCAGACCAACCCATTGTCAGAAATCACGCATAAGCGTCGTTTGTCTGCGTTGGGGCCTGGTGGTTTGACCCGTGAGCGTGCCGGTTTTGAAGTGCGTGACGTTCATCCGACACATTACGGACGTATCTGCCCGATTGAAACGCCGGAAGGCCCGAATATCGGTCTGATCAACTCTTTGGCAACTTTTGCGCGTGTCAACAAATACGGCTTTATTGAAAGCCCGTATCGTAAAATTGTTGACGGCAGAGTTACCAACGACGTTGTTTATCTGTCCGCGATGGAAGAAGCCAAGCACTCCGTTGCACAGGCGAATGCCGCATTGTCTGAAGACGGTGAATTCATTGATGAATTCGTTGTTTGTCGTCATGCCGGTGACGTTATGATGGTTCCGCGTGAAAATGTGGACTTGATGGACGTTTCGCCAAAACAGTTGGTTTCTGTTGCTGCGGCTCTTATTCCATTCCTTGAACATGATGATGCTAACCGTGCTCTTATGGGCTCGAACATGCAGCGTCAGGCTGTTCCGCTTGTGCGTGCTGAAGCACCATTTGTCGGTACAGGTATGGAAGCAATTGTTGCGCGTGACTCAGGTGCTGCCATTGGCGCACGCCGCACAGGTATTGTCGATCAGGTTGATGCAACCCGTATCGTTATCCGTGCGACTGAAGATCTGGATCCTTCAAAATCCGGCGTTGATATTTATCGTCTGATGAAGTTCCAGCGTTCCAACCAAAGCACCTGTATTAACCAGCGTCCACTGGTGCGTGTTGGTGACCGGATTGAGAAGGGCGACATCATTGCTGATGGTCCATCCACTGATCTGGGTGATCTGGCACTTGGCCGTAACGTGCTTGTCGCGTTTATGCCTTGGAATGGCTACAACTACGAAGACTCGATCCTTCTTTCTGAGAAAATCGTTTCTGATGACGTCTTCACTTCAATCCATATTGAAGAGTTTGAAGTCGCTGCACGTGATACCAAGCTTGGGCCTGAAGAAATTACTCGTGATATTCCTAACGTTTCAGAAGAAGCGCTAAGAAATCTCGACGAAGCCGGTATCGTTTATATCGGTGCTGAAGTTCAGCCTGGCGACATTCTCGTCGGTAAGATCACACCAAAGGGTGAGAGCCCGATGACGCCAGAAGAAAAACTTCTGCGTGCCATCTTTGGTGAAAAGGCATCCGACGTTCGTGATACCTCCATGCGTATGCCTCCGGGGACTTATGGTACAATCGTTGAAGTGCGTGTCTTTAACCGTCATGGTATTGAAAAAGACGAACGTGCTATGGCGATTGAACGTGAGGAAATTGAAAGCCTTGCGAAAGACCGTGATGACGAACAATCTATTCTGGATCGCAATACCTATGGCCGCCTCGTTGATATGCTCAATGGTAGTGCAGCTGTTGCAGGGCCTAAAGGCTTCAAGAAGGGTGGTGTCGTAACTCCTGAAGTTATGGCTGAGTATCCACGTTCGCAATGGTGGCAGTTCGCTGTTGAAGACGAAAAGCAACAGGGTGAACTTGAAGCTCTGCGTGCGCAGTATGATGAATCCAAAAAGATGCTTGAAGCACGCTTTATGGATAAAGTCGAAAAAGTACAGCGCGGCGACGAGATGGCACCGGGCGTCATGAAAATGGTTAAGGTTTTTGTTGCTGTTAAGCGCAAAATCCAGCCAGGCGACAAGATGGCCGGCCGTCACGGTAACAAGGGTGTTGTTTCCCGCATTCTGCCAGTTGAAGACATGCCGTTCCTTGAAGATGGAACACATGCCGATATCGTGCTGAACCCGCTTGGTGTTCCTAGCCGAATGAACGTTGGTCAGATTCTGGAAACGCATCTTGGTTGGGCTTGCGCCGGTATGGGCAAGAAGATTGGTGAGTTGCTCGAAGTCTATCAGAAGAGCAATGATATCCAGCCTCTGCGCAACACACTTGAGCACATCTATCCGGACAATGATCGTAACGAGAATGTCCGCACTTATGATGATGAAAGTGTCGTTCGTCTTGCCGAGCAGGTAAAACGTGGTGTTTCAATTGCCACACCAGTCTTTGATGGTGCGGTTGAGTCCGACATCAACGAAATGCTGTCCGATGCAGGCTTGGCGACTTCAGGTCAGTCAATCCTCTATGATGGCCGTACAGGTGAAGCATTCGATCGTCCGGTGACAATGGGCTATATTTATATGCTCAAACTTCACCACCTCGTGGATGATAAAATTCATGCGCGTTCGATCGGACCATACTCACTGGTCACGCAGCAGCCACTGGGCGGTAAAGCTCAGTTTGGTGGACAGCGTTTCGGTGAAATGGAAGTCTGGGCACTTGAGGCTTATGGTGCAGCCTATACACTGCAGGAAATGCTGACAGTGAAGTCTGATGACGTGGCTGGCCGTACAAAGGTCTATGAAGCAATCGTCCGTGGTGATGATACGTTTGAAGCCGGTATTCCGGAAAGCTTTAACGTTCTCGTCAAGGAAATGCGCTCATTGGGTCTTAATGTTGAGCTGGATGATACCAGAGATGCTCAGCCTCTGCTGCCGGACGCAGCGGAATAAAATAACTGGCGTGCCACGGAAAAGCCGTGGCACGCCCTTATTGTCGCTTTAAGTGACATTTTCCGCGATTTCTATTTTTAGTGGTAAGGCTTCCCCTGCCATGAACGACACATAGGGCGGTCGCCCTTAAGGAGAACGGCATGAACCAAGAGGTCATGAATCTTTTCAATCCTCAGGCTCCGGCGCAGACGTTCGATTCCATCAGAATCTCGATCGCCAGTCCTGAGAAGATTCTGTCCTGGTCATTTGGCGAAATCAAAAAGCCAGAGACCATTAACTATCGTACGTTCAAACCTGAACGCGATGGTCTGTTCTGCGCGCGTATTTTCGGCCCGATCAAGGACTATGAGTGCTTGTGCGGCAAATATAAGCGCATGAAATACAAGGGCATTATCTGCGAAAAATGCGGTGTTGAAGTTACATTGTCCCGCGTACGTCGTGAACGTATGGGGCATATCGAACTTGCAGCACCTGTAGCGCATATCTGGTTCCTGAAATCATTGCCAAGCCGCATTGGTATGCTGCTTGATATGACTTTGAAGGATATCGAGCGCGTACTTTACTTTGAAAACTACATCGTCACTGAGCCAGGTCTGACTTCCTTGAAAGAGCATCAGCTTCTTTCAGAAGAAGAATATATGATCGCCGTTGATGAATTTGGTGAAGATCAGTTTACAGCATTGATTGGTGCGGAAGCAATTTATGAATTGCTCGCAACAATGGATCTGGAAACGATCGCTACGGATCTTCGCGTTGAGCTGACTGAAACCACTTCGGAACTGAAGCTTAAGAAGTTGATGCGTCGTCTTAAGACCGTTGAAAACTTCCTTGAGTCAGGTAATCGTCCGGAATGGATGATTATGAAAGTTGTTCCGGTTATTCCACCGGATCTGCGTCCGCTTGTGCCGCTGGATGGTGGCCGTTTTGCGACTTCGGATCTGAACGATCTTTATCGCCGTGTGATCAACCGTAACAACCGACTGAAGCGCTTGATGGAGCTTCGTGCGCCTGGCATCATTATTCGTAACGAAAAGCGTATGCTGCAGGAAGCTGTGGATGCTCTGTTCGATAATGGTCGCCGTGGTCGTACCATCACCGGTGCTAACCGTCGTCCATTGAAATCCCTGTCAGATATGCTGAAGGGTAAACAGGGACGTTTCCGTCAGAACTTGCTCGGTAAGCGCGTCGACTATTCAGGTCGTTCGGTTATCGTGACTGGTCCTGAATTGAAATTGCACCAGTGCGGTTTGCCTAAGAAGATGGCTTTGGAACTGTTCAAGCCGTTTATTTATGCACGCCTTGACGCCAAAGGTTTCTCTTCAACTGTTAAACAGGCGAAGAAGCTGGTTGAAAAAGAACGTCCGGAAGTTTGGGATATCCTCGATGAGGTTATCCGTGAGCATCCTGTTCTTCTAAACCGTGCTCCAACCCTTCACCGTCTTGGCATTCAGGC
>CANQXU010000102.1 GCA_947627865.1 uncultured Paenochrobactrum sp.
AAATCTTGGCTTGCTTTAGTTCTTCCATAGTGAAAATATAACCCAATATGATCATCGGCCATACAAGGCACTAAAAATATAAATTTCCGGGGAATGGTCATATCGGAGGATACAGATGCTTAATTTTTCAAAAGCTATTACTTTATTTTCAGTTGCAGGGCTAACAGCAGCGTTTTCACTATCTCCATCATTAATAAGCACAAGCAATGCTGAAGAACCCTTGAAACTCACTATAGCGACTGAAGGTGCATATCCGCCCTTTAACTTCGTTCAACCTGATGGAAGCCTTAGCGGCTTCGATGTGGATATCGCCAGAGCCTTATGTGAAGAAATGAAAGCCGAATGCACCATCATTGCTCAAGAATGGGACGGAGCCATTCCAAGTTTGCAGTCTGGTAAATTTGATGCCCTCATTGCATCGATGTCGATTACCGACGAGCGCAAGAAGCAGGTGGATTTTTCAGGCAAATATTACAATACACCACCCGGAATTGTTGTACCTAAAGACAGTGATATTAAAGGTACGACTAAAGAAGATTTGGCTGGAAAAACCATCGGCGCGCAGGTGGGTACCACCCATGCAAATTACTCTGAAAAAACATTTACTGATAGCGAAATAAGAATTTATCCAACGGCAGAAGAATACCGGATGGATATGGCCAATGGCCGCCTTGATGCAGTCAATGATGATAGTGTTACATTAACTGAATGGCTAAAATCTAAGGATGGCGAGTGCTGCAAAATGCTGGCAACATATCCACCAGTTCCGGGAATTCATGGTCCTGGAGCAGGCGTTGCAATTAAAAAAGGTCGTGAAGATTTAGTCAAAAAATTCAGTGATGCCATCCTCGCCATACGTGAAAATGGCAAATACAAAGAAGTGAATGACAAGTATTTCGACTTTGACGCTTACGGCGCAGCCAATTAACTGCGATTACGCTTTTACTGAAATATGTAAAAGCGTAACTCTCCCTCTTCATCTTATGTGTATTTAAAATGATTAACTAATATCATTGGGTGGTTCTGAAAACTCATCACTTGACGCATAAATGTAAGGATAGTTTGAGCTTGCTACTCTTGCTGTTTTTAATATGGTTACAAAACAACAAAATCCTGATGAACAGGATATAATGGAACGGGGAATAATAACTATGCGCATAGTGAAAATCTTCACTAATCTATCTGCTGCATTTATCGCAACTGTTGCTATTGCGAAAACTGGCCCAGCACAAGCTAAGCAAGCGACAAATTCAAGGTCTATATTTTAAGGCAAAAAAACATTCATAATTCACTTTAATTCAAGCAGTTAAGGTGAATTGCCCGCAAGTCTTGCCAATTACGTCTCTGGTATATTCGGCAATGAATAGAAGGCACCACAGTGCATGGATCATTATCTTACTTTATTAAGTTTCGGACCTGATGGCTGGGCGATGAATATCGCCTCAGGTTTACTCGTAACAGTCACTTTGGCGCTGGCTACCCTGCCTCTGGGATTAGTACTTGGATTTATTGTTGCCCTTGGCAAACAATCTGAAGAGCCTTCAATGCGGCTGGCAGCCAATATTTACACCACTATCTTTCGTGGCCTGCCGGAACTACTGACTTTATTTCTAGTTTATTTTGGTGCAACCTTAGGTATTCAAAGACTATTTGAAGCGCTCAACATTCAAGCCAGCATAGAAATAAACTCATTTTTTGCAGGCATGCTCGCATTGGGGTTTGTTTTTTCTTCCTATGCGAGTGAAGTATTTCTTTCGGCCTTTCGGGCAATTCCCCGCGGACAATATGAGGGTGGCTACGCTATCGGACTATCTTCATGGCTAACCATGAGAAAAATCATACTGCCTCAACTCATAAAAGTAGCACTGCCAGGGCTAGCTAATTTATGGCTGGTTTTAGTAAAAGATACTTCCCTAGTATCAGTGATTTCTCTTTCGGATATTATCAGGCAGACATCCATTGCGGCTCGAGTTACAAAAGAGCCATTCTTATTTTATGGTGTTGCTTGCATACTCTATTTAGCACTCGCAATCATCTCATCATATTTCATCAATAAAATCGGACTTTGGGCCAATTCAGGCAATGAACGGGAGGCGTTATAATGAATGCGGCCTCTAAAATAAATATGAGCGAACGTCTTTCAGCTCCAGTTATGAAACGCGGATGGAGCCGTACCCGCATTGCCGGCAATATAATTGTTGCTCTATGGGGGCTGATGTTTATCGGTCTGACCATTTATCTCTACAATTCATGGGAAATTGATCTCGTTCAGACATATGCCCCACGCTATTGGTCTGGCCTGCTCACAACACTCAAACTAGTCTTCATATCTATCAGCCTTGGCGCCCTTCTGTCATTTCCGGTTGCTATGGCGAGAATGTCGAAAAACAGGTTTTGGCAATCCATAGCCTATGGCTATGTTTATTTCTTTCGCGGCACACCTTTGCTCGCTCAGGTCTTTTTGATTTATTATGGCTTTGGCTCATTCAAACCTTTTCTGGAGTCTGTCGGGCTTTGGTTTTTCTTCAGGGAGGCATGGTATTGTGCCATTCTCGCTTTCACGTTGAATACAGCCGCTTATCAAGCCGAAATTTTACGCGGTGCAATTGATAGTGTTGCCAAAGGTCAGTGGGAAGGTGGCCGTGCGCTTGGTCTTTCCAAAAGGGTTATTTTTTGGAAAATCATACTGCCTCAAGCATTAATTGTTGCTCTTCGCCCTTATGGTAATGAGATCATCCTGATGATTAAAGGCTCTGCGATCGTAGCAATCATCACGGTGTATGATCTGATGGGCGAGACGCGTCGTGCCTATTCCCGTACTTTTGATTTCCAGACATATATCTGGGCAGCCGTTATTTATTTGACGATTGTTGAAATGCTGCGCCATATCTGGGAATGGCTGGAACGTCGATTAACGCGTCATTTAATACGTTAAAATTTATATGCGCTGTATTATAATAGACGGCGCATATAAAACTTTCATTAATTACAGCGGGAATAAAAACTATGATTATTTGGGGACGTCCAAACTCTATTAATGTAAAAAAGGTTTTGTGGACAGCAGCCGAACTAAAGCTTGCCTTTGAAAACAAGAAGGCTGGCGGCGCCTATGGAGGCTTGGACAATCCGGAATTTTTGGCCTTAAATCCGAATGGACGCGTTCCTGTGCTTCAGGATGAAAATTTAGCTTTATGGGAATCGGATGCTATTGTCCGCTATTTAGCAAGCCATTATAGCAATGAAGACCGCCCTGCCCTTTATATAAAAGATGCCATTACACAAGCCAAAGCTGATCAGTGGATGTGCTGGGCCAGTACAAAACTAATGCCTTTTTTCCGCGATATTATGGCCCATGCTGTGCGTTTGCCTCAAAATGAAAGGCAGCCAGAGGTTTTGGCAGCCGCGACCAAGGGTTTTGGCGATGCGATGAAAATAGCGAATGAGACGCTAAACAACAGCAAGTGGATAGCCGGTGATCATATGAGCGTCGGTGATATAAATCTTGGCAGCTTCATTTATTGCTGGTTTGAGATTCCGCTTGACAGAGAGCCTCTTCCTGCGTTGGAGGCCTATTACCAAAATCTAAAAAATCGCCCTGCCTATCGTGAGCACGTCATGCTTCCAATAACTTAAGCGCGATAAAATTGGGTCAATCAGTAATTTACAGAGCACGTCGTAAGATTTTGCCTGCCATTCCAGCATTAAGGCTGCAAATAGTGCGCTTACAATATTTTACAGTTTACGCGTGAATAAAAGGATTTGAGGTTTTAACAATGGCAAAAGTAGCTTTTATAGGCTTAGGCGTGATGGGTTATCCAATGGCTGGTTTTCTTAAAACCAAAGGTGGCCATGATGTGACGGTCTATAACCGAACAGCAGAGAAAGCTCAAAAATGGGCAAAAGAATATTCAGGCCATTATGCCTTAACACCTGCGGAAGCTGCGAAAGACGCGGATTTTGTCTTTGCCTGTGTTGGCAATGATGATGATTTGCGTTCTGTGACTATCGGAGAAAATGGTGCTTTTTCAGCAATGAAAGCCAATGCTATTTTTATCGATAACACGACTGCCTCAGCTAAAGTTGCACGAGAACTAGCGCAAATTGCACAAGATAAAAACATCCGTTTCATGGATGCACCCGTTTCAGGTGGCCAAGCAGGCGCGGAAAATGGTGTTTTAACCGTCATGGTCGGTGCTGAAACTTCTGATTTTAATGAAGCCAAACCCGTCATTGAGGCATATGCGCGTTCAGTTGGACTAATGGGTCCAGTTGGCTCAGGGCAGCTTGCAAAAATGGTCAACCAAATCTGTATTGCGGGCATTGTGCAAGGATTAGCCGAAGGTATTAACTTTGCACAAAAAGCAGGACTGGATGTAGAAGCACTCGTAGAAGTTATTTCAAAAGGTGCAGCCGGCTCATGGCAAATGGAAAATCGCCATAAGACAATGGACAAAGGCGAATATGACTTTGGCTTTGCAGTTGACTGGATGCGTAAAGACCTTTCAATTTGTCTTGATGAAGCAAACAATAACGGTGCCTTACTACCCATGACGGCGCTCGTTGACCAATTTTATAAAGAGGTTCAGGGGTTAGGCGGAAATCGTTGGGACACCTCCTCCCTTCTGGCGCGATTGCAGCAGAAGAAATAAAATCACGTTTCTTTTAAACATTATTTTTTGAGTTTAAACGTGGCATTGCCAACACTTTAAAATAGCGTTATGGCTCAGTCACAGCTATCCTTGAGATGGCTGTGACTATTTATTCTTCGTATAGCCATCTGCAGTAAAACCCTCATGGGTCGATTATTTCCCCCCATTACTTTTACATGCCGGTATCTAATTATAACGGTGTTTTTTAAGTGACTGATAAAACCTCCTCCCAAACAGTCCGCTGGGCTATGTTGGCGCTCATCACTGGCGGCATAGCCATCGGCACTTCTCCTATTTTTGTGCGTCTTTCAGAAGTAGGTCCACTCGCAACAGCATTTTGGCGTCTGTCACTAGCTTTTATACCCCTTTATGCATTTGGAAAATTTCTGGAAAAACCAGAAAAAAAGGGAGCTATAAATGGCGCTAAGGATTATTTTGCTCTGACGCTGCCGGGCTTCTTCTTGGGAGGAGATTTAGCCCTCTGGCACGCATCAGTGCATATAACGACGGTTGCCAATGCCACACTTTTCGCCAATATGGCACCAATTTTCGTAGCTCTCGGAGTTTGGTTTTTATACGGCATCAAACCAACCAAACCATTTGTTATAGGGCTTGTTCTGGCAATTATCGGCGTCGTAACGCTAAAAGGTGGGCCGACAGGGCTTTTGGAAGGCGAGCCTTTTGGTGATAGCCTTGCTATTATCGCTGCTGTTTTATATTCAGGCTATCTGATTACTCTTGCTAAACTGCGTTTACGTTACACTGCATTGCAGATCATGATCTGGAGCACTTTCTCAGCTGCTGCGGCAATGTTTATTGTCACCGTATTACTAGAAACTCCGTTTTTCCCTGTCAGTTACTTTGGGTGGATCATCTTGGTCGGGCTGGCATTAATCACCCATGCCGGAGGTCAAGGTTTGATTGCTTATTCATTGGCCTATCTGCCGGCATCGTTTTCTTCCCTTACATTGCTGATCCAGCCAGTTGTTGCTGCTATATTGGCATGGTTTTTATTAGGCGAAGGAATAACGATTTTTCAAATGATTGGCGGCTTGATTGTTATCTCAGGCATTATGGTTGCCAGCCGAAAATAAAGAAAAGGCCCTCAAATCGAGGGCCTTTTTTAAATTCTTAATTACCCAGCCACTTCTTAATCATCTCTGGGTTGTTTTTAATATAATTGTCCACTGCCTGATCGTAGGATGTCTCCTGAGCTTCATACATTGACTGCTCAAGCGCATCGATTGGAAGCTGCATTCTTTCTAAAAATGCGGCTGCTTCAGGATTATCCTCCTTAAAGCCTTTTCGGGCAATAATATCAACATGCTCGGCATCACCCAGTGCACCCTTTGGATCATCAATGTAGCGAAGTTTGTATTTACCAAACATCCAGTGCGGGCTCCACGCGGTTGCTACAAACCAGCCATCATTGCGCATTGATCGGTCAACTGTCGTCAGCATCGCAGCTTCACTGGAGATTAACAGATTGTAGTCCAATCCATAGTCTTTGATTGCTTCCTCAGAAAGACGTGTAAGACCAGCACCAGGATCAATACCTTGAATTTTCGCGCCTAGCTTTTCCTTAACGGTGTCTTTTTTCAAGTCTTCAATGGAATTGATTTCACTTTCCGGAATATACTCCGGAACGACCCAGCCCAATTTAGCGCCTTCATATACAGAGCCAAGATTGTCCACTTTGCTTTCGACCCGCTTGTAGTAATCGGCATGTGTAGCTGGCAACCAGGCCATAAGCATAGCATCCAAATCACCGCGGCTCACACCTTGATAAAGTGGAGCAACATCGGTCTGCACCAGTTCAACTTTTTGGTTGTAATTATCTTGGATGAGCTTAGCAGCAAGCTTGGTTACAAACTCGGCATCAGACCATGGTGCCCAGCCAAGCTTTACAGTTTTGGTTTCCTGAGCAAATACGGCTGCAGTTCCAGCAGTCATCATGGTGCCTGCTAACAATGCTGCGAGGCCTAGACGTGTCATTTTACTGATCATATCTTTTCCTTTTCCGGTCTTTTGTTTAAAATTAATGTGATTTGATAGTGTTAAGCTTTGTCTGTCCTTCCAGTTTTTTCTTGAAAGAAAAAAGCTTGAAGGACTTGAAAAAACCAGAGCTTTCGCGGCCAAAACTTTGTGTGATACGGTCAAGTACGACAGCGAGGATCACAACAGCTAACCCACCTTCAAATCCTGTACCAACATCCAATCTTTGAATGCCTGTAAGAACTGTTGTTCCAAGTCCGCCAGCGCCAATCATTGAGGCAATAACAACCATTGAAAGCGACAACATAATCGTCTGATTGATACCAGCCATAATGGACGGCAAGGCATTCGGTAGCTGCACCTTGAACAGAAGCTGCTTTGCTGTACAGCCAAAGGCCAAACCTGCCTCAACAAACTCTTCGTCAACCTGTCTGATGCCGAGATTGGTTAGACGTACCACAGGTGGCATTGCAAAAATCACAGTTGCAATTGTTCCAGGTACTGCACCAAGGCCAAAAAACATAGCGGCAGGAATGAGATACACAAATGCTGGCATAGTCTGCATTAGGTCCAATCCTGGGCGTATGATTGAAGCGAGTGTTTCACTTCTGGCCATAGCAATGCCTAGTGGCAGACCAATAGCACCTGCAATAATGGTTGCAGCCAGAACCAGTGAGAGGCTTACCATAGTGCCTTCCCAGAGATTCATATGATTAATTAACGCTAAAGACAGAAGCGTAAATAATGCAAATTTCCAACCTACCCGCCAAAGCGCGATAAATGACAAGATGAGAACACCACCAACAGGTGGAACTGCGGTCAAGACAGCCTGAAGACTTCCAGTAATCTGCCCGATCACATAAGCAATAACATCAAGTGCTGGTGTGAAATTGTCTAAAATATAATTAACGACATCGTCGGCACCCTTGCCGATATTGAAATTGAATTCCATTGGTAATCTACCTGTTCTTAGTTCTTATCCGGAATGTAAATACAACTTGCCCTTCCCGGCAAAATGCTGGGTCAAAAGGCAGAGCAAGAAGCGTTATTCTAAAAGCCGAACAATGAAATCTAACTGGCGCGATCCAATGTCATCAGAAGCGCAGATTTACTAATAGCGCCGATGTAACGTTTATTGGCATCAATAACCGGAACCGGCCATCGACTTTCAGCAACTTTACTCATAACGCATGATAATTGTTCATCAGCAGAGATTGGCTCCGCATCAGTCAAGAAAGCTTCCCTATATGGCTGCTCAACTTTTGCTTTAAGCTTTTCAACCAAGCTGTCTTGAGAGATCATCCCGTGATAAGTGCGGTCTCGGCCAACGATGATTGCAATTTCTCGGTTGTTTTTCTTCATCTGCTGCAATGCAGCTGCAGCTGAAACACCATGTCTTTCAATGATTGTGAGCTGTGAAGGTCTGGCAATATCACCAGCTGTAAATACCTGAGAAACATCTACATTTTTAAAGAATGAACGTACATAATCATTAGCAGGATCTGTAACAATTTCATCCGGAGTGCCAACCTGTATAACCTTGCCATGCTGCATGATACATATGCGATCACCAATGCGCATAGCTTCATCCAAATCGTGACTGACAAAGATAATAGTGCGGCTATTTTCTGCTTGAAGGCGAATGAGCTCATCCTGCATTTCAGTGCGGATAAGTGGATCCAGCGCTGAAAAGGCTTCGTCCATGAGGAGGATCGTTGGTTCACTGGCCAATGCTCGTGCCAGTCCAACACGCTGCTTCATGCCGCCCGACAATTCATCAGGCTTACTATGAGCATAAGGTTCTAAACCCACGGCCGCCAGAGCTTGCATCGCTTTTTCGTGACGCTCAGCTTCGCCTATACCAGAAATTTCCAGACCAAAGGCGGCATTATTCAAAACAGTTCTATTGGGTAAAAGAGCAAATGACTGGAAAACCATACTCATATCGCGACGACGCAAGTCAATCAATTCTGACTTGGACATTTTAGTAATATCGCGTCCATCGACTTCGATGGAACCACTGGATGGCTCAATCAACCGATTAAGCAATCGTAATAACGTCGATTTTCCTGAACCGGACAAACCCATTATTACAAAAATTTCGCCTTCATAAATATCAAAGCTGGCATCATCAACTCCGATGGTGCAGCCCGTACGGCGAAATATTTCTTCTTTCGACTTTTTATGTTTTACTTGTTCCAGCGCCCTCGCCGGATGTTCTCCGAATACTTTGAAAACATTTTTTAAAGAAATTTTCGTTTTCTCAGTGGTATTATTGGTTTTACTACCAGTATTTAAATCCATATAAAGTGTTTAACCTCGCACTCAGCGAGCCTAACCTCCTATTATTAATCATGGCATACGTCATCATTTAGAAAACAGAAAATCTGCTTCATTTTAAATCAGACGATATTTACTTTGATCACTAATTTATATGGTTTACCTACAGCTTTGTCCACCCTCAACAAGGAAAAATCATATTTCCAGCACCTTACTGCCTAGATGGTGCGCAGTGAAATACATACTAAGTATTTGATAATAATAGATACTTTTTAGGAGTATTCAAAATGAATTATTTTTGGAATTATCTTAGTAACGATGCCTGCACCTGCCAGAATTCATAATATATTTTTATAGATAGCTATTAATTAGGAACCCTTTTTCTCGTCATGCATTATTATAATACAAATGATATTTTAGGAGGCTAACATGCTGAGAGCTGGTATTCTTTGGTTGATGGGCGTTCCGTTTTTTGTAGTAGTGCTGCTCTGGTATTTTTTCTTCTAGGGAGTATTAATTGTTAGTAACAGACAGGCACCACCAGATATAACGGGCTATTTCAAATCACTTATATGACATTATGATCCAGCCATTATATAGTTAGTGTGATTTAATGGTTTTAAGCGGAAAGCAGATGCATAGAAAACAAATAACTATCGATATTATATCCGATTTTGTATGCCCGTGGTGCTATGTCGGCAGAAACAGACTAGCAAGCGCTTTAGAGCTGCTGCCTGATGTTTCTGCAAGTATAAGATGGCGCCCATACCAATT
>CANQXU010000103.1 GCA_947627865.1 uncultured Paenochrobactrum sp.
ACAGCTATCTTGTCGTTGCTGGCGATTGGGATTCTGAGCTTAGGGCTAATTATGTTGCTTCAAGTCACCTGATCGCGGTGTAAATGTTTTCACGTGAATCATTTTTATGTTTGCCCAAGAAAAAGCCCGCCATAAAGGCGGGCTTCTTTTGAATTATGAAGAGAAAACAGATTAGTTCTGTTCTGATTTCTTCATTGCAGCAGCAAGAATGTCGCCGAGTGATGCACCTGATTCAGATGAACCATACTGAGCAACTGCTTCTTTTTCTTCTGCGATTTCAAGTGCCTTGATGGAAACCTGCAATTTGCGGGATTTCTTATCAAATGCAGTCACACGTGCTTCGAGGATCTGACCAACGCTGAAGCGTTCTGGACGCTGTTCGTCACGGTCACGAGCAAGGTCTGAACGTTTGATGAATGATTCAAGATCATGATCAACCAAACGAACTTCAAGGCCGTTCTCGGTTACTGCAGTAACTTCACAGTTTACAACTGCATTCTTACGCAGGTCGCCTGATGAAGCGGCTTCACCAACCTTGTCTTCGGAGAGCTGCTTGATGCCGAGGGAAATACGTTCCTTCTCAACATCAACATCAAGAACAACGGCTTTAACCATGTCGCCCTTGTTGAACTCTTCGATGACCTGCTCGCCTGGACGGTTCCAGTCGAGATCGGACAAGTGAACCATACCGTCTACGTCGCCTTCGAGGCCAATGAACAGGCCGAATTCGGTCTTGTTCTTAACTTCGCCTTCAACGATAGTTCCGGTCGGGAACTTCTGCTCGAATGTGGTCCAAGGATTGTCAAGGGTCTGCTTGAGGCCGAGGGAGATACGGCGCTTGACCGGATCAACTTCGAGAACAACAACTTCGACTTCCTGAGTGGTGGACAAGATTTTGCCCGGATGGACGTTTTTCTTGGTCCATGACATTTCTGAAACGTGAATCAGACCTTCAATGCCTGGTTCGATTTCAACAAATGCACCATAGTCAGTGATGTTGGTTACAGTACCGGAGATTTTCTTGCCGATTGGGTACTTGGTGCCAATGCCATCCCAAGGATCGTTTTCGAGCTGCTTCATGCCGAGCGAAATACGATGTGTGTCCTGGTTGATACGGATAATCTGCACTTTAACGGTCTGGCCGATAGTGAGGATTTCCGAAGGATGGTTAACACGACGCCATGCCATGTCGGTAACGTGCAACAGACCGTCAATACCGCCGAGATCAACAAACGCACCGTAATCGGTGATGTTTTTGACCACGCCTTCAACAACCTGACCTTCTTCAAGGTTCTGGACGATTTCAGAACGCTGTTCTGCACGTGATTCTTCAAGAACTGTACGACGTGAAACAACGATGTTGCCGCGACGCTTGTCCATTTTGAGAATTTCAAATGGCTGCGGGTTGTGCATCAAAGGTGTAACATCGCGGATTGGGCGAATATCAACCTGTGAACGTGGCAAGAATGCTACAGCGCCATCGAGATCAACGGTGAAACCACCCTTAACCTGATTGAAGATAACACCGTCGACGCGTTCGCCGGCATTGAACTTCTGCTCCAGCTTAACCCAGCTTTCCTCGCGACGAGCTTTTTCACGCGACAAGACTGCTTCGCCCAGTGCGTTTTCGATGCGCTCGACATAGACTTCGACTTCGTCGCCTGGCTGCATTGAGCCGTCTTTACCCTTGGCGCCGAATTCCTTAAGTGGTACGCGACCTTCTACTTTAAGACCGGCATCAATGATGACCATGTCTTTTTCGATGGCAACAACGCGGCCCTTTACAACATAACCTTCTGCAAGGTCATTGGTTGCAAAAGATTCCACCAATAGGGCTTCGAAATCTTCGCGGGTAGGATTAAATTGTGACATATGAACTCCTGATGCATCGCGTTTATTAAAGGTAAAACGTGATGCGGCGCCGGTGGTTAGTGTTGCGATGGTTTGCTCCTGCTCCGTCCATTAAAGGACTATCCGGCGCTTGAAGCAGGATAAAACAAACCTGAAAGTAATAACTTAACAGTCCAAATGGGCTGAAATATGTTAAATCTGACGACAGCAGATGCTTTATTTAGCCAAAGCTGCATCAATCAGCTGCTTTGCCGCAAGAAATGCTGTCTCTATATCCATTTTTGTCGTGTCGAGCAAGTGCGCATCGTGCGCAGGGCGCAATGGCGAATCTTCACGGCCCATATCGCGCTCATCACGTTTTTTCAGATCGGCAAGCACTGCCGCAAAATCGTCTTGCGTTACTGCCTCTGCCCCCGAGTTGCTGATCTCGGCAAAACGTCTTTCTGCTCTGGTTTGCGGCGATGCTGTCACATAGAGTTTTACCGCTGCATCAGGGCAAACGACAGTGCCAATATCTCTGCCGTCAAGAACTGTGCCTGGTTTGGTTTCAGCAAAGCGGCGCTGGGCTTCCACCAAATTGCGCCGCACAAGAGGCATGACAGCGACCTTGGATGCTGCTTCACCAACCGAGTGAACAGCAAGTACTGTACGATCTAGTGTTGCAAGATTGATATTTGCCGCCACTTGCGCTGCAACTTGCTCATCATCTAGCGGCAAACCTTGATCAAGCAGGTTTTTTGCAACTGCACGATAGGTCAACCCTGTATCAAGATGCGGAAAGCCGTAATGCTCCGCGATCTTTCGGGCAAGTGTACCTTTGCCCGAAGCCGCAGGGCCGTCAATCGCAACAACAAATGGTGCGCTAGTCAATATTGGCCCCCAATCCTTTCATCATGTCGAAAAATTCTGGAAAGCTTGTCGCAATCATATTGCCGTCATCAATGGTTACCGGCTTTTCAGCCGCCAGTCCAAGCACCAGAAAGCTCATTGCAATACGATGATCCAGATGTGTCGCGACTGTGCCGCCGCCCAAACCTTTACCATCGGGGCGTCCACGAACAATAAGCGACATTTCACCTTCTACACACTCAACGCCATTGGCTTCCAATCCGCGAGCGACAGCGGCAAGGCGATCTGATTCTTTGACGCGCAATTCATCCAGGCCATCCATGATGGTTTCGCCTTCAGCAAAACTTGCCGCGATAGCCAGTACCGGATATTCATCAATCATAGAGGGCGCCCGCTCAGGCGGAACGATAATGCCTTTGAGGTGCGAATAGCGCACACGCAGATCTGCAACATCTTCACCACCAGCAAGACGCTGGTCTAATATCTCGATATTGGCACCCATTTCCTGCAATGTAGTGATAATACCAGTGCGGGTTGGGTTCATAAGAACGTTGCGGATCGTAATATCGGAGCCTTTGGTGATCAGCGCTGCAACCAACGGGAATGCAGCAGAGGACGGATCTCCCGGCACATCAATATTCTGCCCCGTTAGTTTTCCCTGACCAACAATATGGATATGACGCGTACCGTCGCTGTCGGTTTCAACTGTCAGCTCTGCACCAAAACCTTGCAGCATTTTCTCTGTATGGTCTCTGGTCATCACCGGTTCAATGACAGTGGTGATTCCCGGTGTGTTGAGGCCTGCGAGCAGAATGGCTGATTTTACCTGTGCTGAGGCCATAGGAACACGATAGCTGATGGGCGCTGCCGTTTGAGGGCCATGCAATGTCAGCGGCAAACGGTCGCCTTCTGCCGCATCGACCTGCACACCCATCTGGCGCAATGGATCCAGCACACGCCCCATCGGACGTTTCGTCAAGGATGCGTCACCGATGAAAGTTGTTTTCATGTTATAGGTACCGGCAAGACCCATCATCAGTCTGGCGCCAGTGCCGGCATTGCCAAAATCGAGAGGTTGGTCTGGTTCAAGCAGGCAGCCATTGCCTGTGCCTTGGATAACCCAAACATCACCTTGCTTGTCAATTTTAGCACCCATTGCCTGCATAGCGCGGCCGGTGTTGAGAATATCCTCACCTTCAAGCAAGCCGGTGATACGTGTTTCACCAGAAGCAAGCCCGCCAAATATAAAGCAGCGGTGGGAGATTGATTTGTCGCCCGGAATCCGGATTGAACCTTCCAGTTTCTCTGATAAAGATGAGGTTGAAGGTTTTGGTAAAGCAGAATGAGACATGGTCGATTTTTCGCTTGTCGCATTAGGGGCCGTAAAATGGCCGGATTGATCTAAGTGATAGTCACCTAGCATAGCTTGCCGCACAGGTCACCCCGGATATTAGTAATTGATTTTTATGAAAATACGTATTTAAAGAATAAATTATAAGAAAAGGGCTAAAATTCATCTTTGACACGATTATCATAGCTGATATTCGTCTTAATGTTTTGACAAACGCGTTCAATTGCGTTTATGCACCGCAAACACCGTAAAAGGCGTGTTCCGAAGCTTGCTCTAAAAAGGTGCCTGCGCGGACTGCCGAAGCCAGTAAAATGACGAGGCTCGACGTGGCAAAACCAGAACTCGGTACTAAGCGTATTGATCCGGAAACGGGTCGTAAATTTTATGATCTCAATCGTGATCCGATTGTATCACCATATACGGGTATTTCTTACCCGCGCTCTTATTTCGAATCATCTGAACCTCAGATTGATGAGGAAGAGATTGAAGAAGAAGAGTTGGATACTGTGCTTGAAAAGCCAGAATTCATCAGCCTTGAAGAAGCAGATGACGAAGCCAAGGGCGATGAGGATATTCCTGATCTTGGCGACGACGATGTCGATCTAGGTGATGATGATGATACGTTCCTTGATGATGAAGACGATGATGATGACAATATGTCAGGCCTGATCGTTGGTGGCGTCAATGATGAAGATGACGAAAACTGATTTTTGATCAGTCTCACAGCGTGGCTTGTTGATAAGTCACGCTGTGAGCGTTCAAAATGCTTAAAAATACTTAAATTGCAAAGAGTTGCAATTTAAGGCTTGATCTTCTGAAGAGTAACATCTAATAACTCGCTCTATCAGAAGAAACTCTGAATACCTTAGAGAATCAATCATTGGTTCATATAGGTTGATGGGGCCATAGCTCAGCTGGGAGAGCGCTTGCATGGCATGCAAGAGGTCAGCGGTTCGATCCCGCTTGGCTCCACCAATTTTCAATTCGAATCATCACAATAATCGTAGTTTTTTATTTTAGCTTGATTGAAGTGATCGATAGCTGAATGTTGAAATTCGAACACTATGCTTTTTCCAGCATCAAACGCGCCAATATTATGGCGTGAAAATTATGGTTTGTTCTAAGCTTTATATCGTCTTCGCTATCATTATAGTCTGCACACATCACTGTGAGACGCGATATACGCACAATTTCAGGCTTTGATCGGCTTTAAAGACCAAAATATTTGCCGTGGTCTAAAACCCGTGAGGGTTCTTTGCCAATTGCCATTCATCATCGCCATTAAGTTCTACACGCTTGTTACCGCGGTAAAAAATAGGGTTTCCGGTTTTCTTGTCCATTGAGAATCGGCTTGGCGCCAGTCTGTCATTCTCATAGCCTTGCGTGGCTAATTTGAGTGCATCCTTGAATTTTCCTGCCTTACATAAGCTTTTGAAAAGAGATAAATCCATTGTTTTTACTTTCGTTGATCAAGCCAATTTGATCTTTTGAATTCATATGACTTGGTATCTCGCAGAGGTTCAGCGCTCAATACGTGTGGATAAGATGATGGACGACATCGTCCTTTCAACCCCATCCAATGCGCCTATTTGATCAATCTGGCGGTCCAGTTCACGAATTGAAGCAGCCTCTATAACTGCAATCATATCATATTGCCCGCTGACTGAGTGTAGGTTGCGGACAGAAATGAAGTTTTTAAGCGCCGCTTCAACTTTGCTGGCCAATTTAGGCAGGCAAGTAATCAAAACATGCGCACGCACTAAATCCTGCTCGTGCTCGGGCGCCAATTGGACAGTGTAACCTTTTATGACGCCGCGTTTTTCCAGCTTTTCAATGCGGCTTTGCACGGTTGTTCGCGATACACCAAGACGACGTGCCAGATCAGCCGTTGAAGAGCGGGCATTTTCGCGCAGGAGTGCAATGAGGTTGTGATCAGCATTTGTCAGCATAATGAAAGTTTCATACGTCGAACTGTTCAATATGGCAACGTTATTTTAGCATTCTAAATGCTTTATTTTGTATGATTTTATGCAATCCTTGTATCAGCAAGTTACTGACATACCAAAATAATTTACATACAGGGGTTCTCTATGAAAGATATCGTCGTTGTTGGTGCCGGAAAAATTGGCTCGACTATTGCAGATTTGCTGGCTGCAACTGGTGATTATAATATTACTGTTATCGATCGTGCGCAGGAACCGCTTGATGCTCTGGAGACCGGCTCAAAAAACATCCATAAACAGGTGATTGATATTAATGATGCGGCCGCTTTAGAAAAATTGCTGACCGGAAAATTTGCAGTTTTGAGCGCCGCGCCTTTTCATTTGACCACCTTGATTGCTGAAGCAGCTGCAAAAACAGGTGTGCATTATCTTGATTTGACCGAAGATGTCGCCAGTACCCGCCGCGTTAAAGAATTGGCAAAAGATGCTCAATCAACATTTATTCCGCAGTGCGGATTGGCGCCAGGTTTTATCTCGATTGTTGCCTATGATATGGCCAAGCGGTTTGACAGTCTGGATAGTGTACGCCTTCGTGTTGGTGCATTGCCGGAATTTCCATCCAATGCGCTGAGTTATAATCTGACTTGGAGCACAGATGGCGTTATCAATGAATATATCGAGCCATGTGAAGCAATTGTGGATGGTAAGCTGAGAGAAGTACCAGCCCTTGAAGAGCGCGAAGAATTTGCGCTTGATGGCGTGGCTTATGAAGCATTCAATACTTCAGGCGGCTTGGGCACTCTTTGCGAAACATTGGAAGGCAAGGTTCGCACGCTGAACTATCGCACAATTCGTTATCCTGGTCATGTTGCACTCATGAAGGCTCTGTTGAATGATCTTGGCCTACGCCATCGTCGTGAAGTGCTCAAAGATATTTTTGAAAATGCACTGCCTTCTACATTACAAGATGTGGTTGTTATCTTTGTGACTGTAACGGGCAAGAAAAATGGCCGCCTGACACAGGAAACCTATGCAAACAAGGTTTACGCCCGTCAGGTTGGAGATATTGTTCGCTCTGGCATTCAGATTACCACAGCATCTGCTATTTGCGCTGTGCTTGATATGCTTGCCAATGGCGATCTGCCACAAAAAGGTTTTGTTAAACAGGAAGAAATCACTTTGGAAACCTTTCTGGCCAACCGCTTTGGCAAAGCTTACGCGCAGGCTGAAAAATCTGCTGCATGAGTGTTTCTTCTGTGCTTTTTTAAAGCTGAAAATAGAGTGCCGGAGGGGCTTCCCTCCGGCACTTTTTTGTTTCATCATTTCATTGGGAAATAAAATGTGAGGAGTGACATGTATAAATCAATTCTATTAGCGTCTGTCGCCGCAGCACTGATGGCTGTTTCTGCCCAAGCGAAAGACTGGAAAGAAATTCGTATTGCCACAGAAGGGGCATATCCGCCGTTTAACTACGTGGAAACGGATGGCTCGCTGCAGGGGCTGGATGTGGATATTGCAAGAGCTTTGTGCGACGCAATGGAGGCAAAATGCGAAATTGTAGCTCAAGAATGGGATGGTATGATCCCAGGGCTGCAAGCCAATAAGTTTGATGCAGTTATCGCCTCTATGAGTGTGACTGAGGAAAGAAAAAAGCAGGTTGCTTTCTCGGACAAATATTACTCAACACCGCTGGCCATTGCTGTCCCAAAAGATAGCCCTATCAAAAGTCTTGACGCTGAAGCCTTCAAAGGCAAGTCGGTTGGCGCGCAAGGTGGCACAACGCAGTCAATTTATGCCGAAGATGTATTAGGTGATGCTGGTGCGGATATACGTCTCTATCCGACTGCTGATGAAGCCAATGCTGATTTGAAAAATGGTCGCTTGGATGCGGTTATTTCAGATAAATTTCCAATCTCTGATTGGGTCGATACCGATGGCGCAGATTGTTGTTATTTACTAGGTGATGTGCCTGGTACACGCCTTGATACAGGTATTGCCATGCGCAAGGGGGATGATGATTTACGTGAGCAGTTTAATGCTGCCATACAAAAAATACGTGATGATGGCACCTATGACACGATTATTAAAAAATACTTCAATTTTGATATTTATTGATTTATTAATCACTGATTGAGACAAGTCTTATAGTGTGAGACAAGCGCGCTGTTTAAAGCAGCGCGCTTTTTTATTTTTGAATATCTGAGGTATCTACGTTTTATTATGCAGCAGCGCGATGTGATTGTGTTAGGTGCCGGTATTGTTGGTGTGTCAACGGCGCTGCATTTACTGGCTCGGGGATGGTCTGTACTGCTGGTTGATAAAAATGCACCAGGTGAGGGTGCAAGCTACGGCAATGCGGGCTTGATTGAGCGATCAAGTGTGATCCCATATTCATTTCCCCAAGGGTTAAAAACGCTTATCAAATATGGTCTGAACCGTCGGTCGGATTTGCGGTATGATCCTTTTTATCTGCCCAAAATTGCGCCATTCCTATTTAAATATTGGAAGGCTTCACATCCCAAGGAATTGCATGTTTCGACGCAAATGATGCTGCCTTTGATTGAAGCTTCTGTTCTTGAGCATGACGCAATAATTTCAGAGGCGGGGTGTAAAAATTTGATTCGCTCGCGTGGTTGGATCGAAATTTATCGCTCGCCTCAAGCTTTTGCAGATTTCCTTGCCGGAATTAAGCGGTTCGATGCGTTTGGGCTCAGCTATGACATTCTCGACAATGAAAGCCTTGCGCGACGCCAATCAGGATTGAATGACGTTGCAGGTGCCATTCATTGGCTGGATCCAAAGACAACAATTAGTCCGGGCAATTTAGTCAAAGCCTATGCTGATCTATTTGAGCGCAAGGGTGGGGAACTGTCTTATGGCGATGCTGGAAGTTTAAAGCAGTCCGGTAACGGCTGGCAACTCACTACGAATGACGGACCAGTTCAAGCTAGCACAGTGGTTTGTTCACTTGGTGCGCATGCGCCTGTTGTTTACGAGCCATTGGGATATCAAGTGCCGCTCGGCATCAAACGGGGCTATCACCGCCATTATACCACGCATGGGGATGCATGGTTAAATTATTCACTTGTCGATGCAGAGGGAGGCTTTACGCTTGTACCTATGTCACAAAGTATTCGTTTAACCACCGGAATTGAGTTTGCGGCTCCCAATGCCCCCGCTAATTGCATTCAAATTAAACGCTGTGAACAAAAAGCCAGAATACTTTTTCCTGAACTTGCGACATCGATTGAGGATGAGCCATGGTTGGGATTGCGTCCATGTTTGCCGGATATGCGACCTGTAATTTCAAAAGCACCACATCATGAAGGTCTGTGGTTTAATTTTGGACATGCCCATCATGGGTTGACTATCGGGCCGGCAACAGGCCGGCTTTTAGCCGAAATGATGAGTGGTGAAGAACCTTTTGCTGATTGCACAGGTTTTTCGATTGACCGCTTTGGCTAATGCATGCTGCGGAAAAGTGTGTAGCGGTTTTCCGGTTACAGTATGCATAAAGTAATTAGATGCTGCGGAAAAGTATGTAGCGGTTTTTCGGTTACAGCATGCTTAGGTTTCAAAGTTGC
>CANQXU010000104.1 GCA_947627865.1 uncultured Paenochrobactrum sp.
TTCTCAATAAACGACCAATCTGGTGAAAATCATGGCCTACCAGTCTCCTATTGCGCCCGGAATCTCATGGTATGAAGCAAGCCTCAAAGAGCGGCCGAATTATCCTGAACTTGATGGCAGCAAAAAAGCTGACATAGTTATTATTGGCGGAGGTTTTACGGGCCTGTCTGCCGCTTATGAACTGGCGAAAACTGGTGCAAGCGTCGTTTTGATAGAGGCCGCGCATTTTGGCGACGGAGCATCAGGACGCAATGGCGGCCAGATGGGAACAGGCCAGCGCATATGGGCAGAAGATCTGGAAAAAGAATATGGCTTCGGACGCGCCAAAACACTTTTTGATCTGGCAGAAGATGCCAAATCCCACCTGCTTGATCTGACAGAAAACCATAATATAGACATCGAATATGTTCGCGGTCAGCTTTCGGTTGTCCATAAAAAGCGCTTGCTTAAATCCTATGAACGCCATGCCGAAATTATGGCAACGCGTTTTAACTATCCGCATATTTCATATATGGATGCCAAAGAGACAGCACAAAAATTAGGTTCGGAGCGCTATTTTGGCGGCATCCGTGATACTGGCACCGGACATATCCATCCGCTCAAACTTGTTGTTGGGCTAGCAAAACTTGCACAAAATGCCGGCGCACAAATTTACGAAGATACAAAAGCAGAGCAAATCTCATCGTCGAACGGAACTGTCACAGTTAAGACCAGTCGCGGTACGATTGTGGCCAAACATGCCTTGCTTGCAGTCAATGCTTATGGCGGCAATCTTGAGCCTGTAAGTGCAGCGCATGTTATGCCGATACGCTCATTCATTGGTGCAACGCCGCCACTTGGTGATGACAGCCCCATATTGCCAGATCATGAATCCGTAGACGACTCGCGTTTTGTTGTTCGGTATTTCCGACGCTCTAAAGATGGCCGCTTATTGTTTGGTGGCCGTGAGGCTTATACAGCAGACAATCCGCGTGACATCAGCACGCATATTCGCCGTCAAATCGCTGAAATCTACCCATCGCTTGCCAATGTGGAAATTGCACATTCATGGGGTGGCTCAGTGGGTATCACCATGCCTCGGCAACCATTTGTACGGGAAGTCATGCCTAATGTTTTATCAATTGGCGGTTATTCCGGTCATGGCGTTATGCTTTCAGTTTATATGGGGAAAATTTATGCGGAGGCATTGTCTGGTCAAAAGGACAAGATCAAACAATACCAAGCTTTGAAAATCCCTCCGTTTCCAGGCGGCAGAACCTTGCGTGCGCCTATGCTATTTTTAGCACTTTCATGGTTTGCCATGCTGGACAGGCTCTAAATGCGGCATGATCAGATGCTGAAGGCCTGATGTAGCACATGTTATTATGCTGCATTGGAATTCATGCGTTTGCTTTAACGATCGCCACCTCATACAAATCCTCAACACAGTGATAATGATTCCGAAAGTCTAACGATAAACGGAGAACGGGAGCGGGTGGCGTAAGATGTCAGAGACGATAACTGCAGGCGAAGAGCGCTATTGGAAGCAAAATCTGCTGATCTGTCTGCTTGGCTCTTTTAGTACTTTAATTGCCATGTCTTTGCTCCTCCCGTTTCTGCCTCTTTATGTTGAGGAGCTTGGCGTTTCGGATACAGCAGCAATTGTTCAATGGTCCGGCGTTGCTTATGCGGCAACATTTTTATCTGCTGCAATTGTAGCGCCACTTTGGGGGCGGTTGGGCGACCTTTATGGACGCAAACTCATGCTGGTGCGGGCAAGCCTTGGTATGGCTATTGCCATGTCACTGATGGGCATGGTTCAAAACATCGAACAATTGGTCGCCTTACGATTATTTGTCGGCATTGCTGGTGGCTATTCTTCTGGCTCGATGATTTTGGTAGCAACGCAAACCCCAAAACACAAAACGGGATGGGCCCTTGGCGCCTTATCAGCCGGCATTATGGCGGGCAATTTGGCAGGCCCCCTATTGGGAGGCGCCCTTCCACCATTAATAGGTATTCGAGCCACTTTTTGGGCGGCGGGCTTTATTATCTTTTTAGCTTTTTTGGCGACAACCTTCTTAATCCGCGAAGAACGCAAGCCACCCAAGTTCAAAAAATCTGAAAAACGACAATCCAGCTGGTCGATGATACCTAATAAAAAGCCAGTCATTGCCATGTTGTTTACCGGCATGATTTTACTCTTCGCCAATATGTCGATTGAACCCATCATTACTGTCTATGTGATGCAGCTGATCGACAATCCGGCGCAGATCACCATGGTTTCAGGCGTTGTGATGGCAGCCGCTGCTCTGGGTTCCATTTTATCAGCGTCTCATCTGGGAAAACTCGCAGATCATATCGGCCACGTAAAAGTTGTTGTCGGGGCGCTCATAATTGCGGCCTTGTTGCTCATACCCCAAGCTTTTGTGACGCAAGCATGGCAGCTGATAGTGTTGCGTTTTTTGATGGGGCTGGCTCTGGGCGGATTGCTGCCATCCATATCAAGCATTATACGTCATAATGTACCTGATAATTATGCAGGCAGCATCTTAGGGCTTTCTGTATCGGCTCAATATATTGGTCAGGTAGCAGGGCCTGTAACGGGCGGCTTTATTGGCGGGCAATTCGGGATGCCTTATGTCTTTATCATCACCAGCGCCCTCTTATTTGCAAGCGCCTTGTATAATTGGCGCACCATCAAAAAAGCTTGAGCATCGATATCCGCATTAGAGTTTTTGTGCCCCGCAATATATCAACGGGGCACGAATAGTTCATCAGATGCTATAACCACCATCAACATCAATTGAAGTGCCGGTTACAAAAGCGGCTTCGTCAGATGCAAGCCACAAGGCGGCATTGGCCACATCAACGGCTTTAGACAAGCGCCCAAGGGGAATTGTCTGTTTAAGAGCCTGACGTGTTTCGATGGTTTGATCTGGTAGCAACAAAGATAAAGTTTCCGTATCGCTTTCGACAGGGCAGATGCAGTTAACACGGATATTCTTCTCGGCCAGCTCCAAAGCCATAGCTTTGGTTGCACTGATCACCCAACCTTTTGAAGCGCTATACCATGCCAAACCTTTGCGCGGGCGATTTGCCGATGTGGAGGCTGTGTTGATTATCACACCCGATCCTTGTTGCTCCATCACAGGTAAAACGGCCAAGGTCGAATAATAAATCGCCTTCATATTCACCGCAGCAATCAAATCAAAATTATCTTCGCTCACACTATCAAGCGGCATATTTCTATGCGTGAAACCGGCATTATTGATCATAATATCAATACGACCAAAAGCATCATAAGCTGAAGTGATTAACTGCTTCGTATCATCATCTCGTGATACATCACACTGAATCGCTAAAGCTGCTTCACCAATCTCGGTAGCATGCTGCTGCGCACGTTTGGCATTCACATCAGCCAGAACAACTTTTGCCCCTTCTTTTGCAAAACGATGCGCCATCGCCGCCCCAAAGCCGGAACCTGCACCAGTTATAATTGCGACCTTACCAGTCAAACGCTGCATATTTCACTCCTAAATCAGTCCTGCAAAAATGAGATAAAATTCTTTAAATCCAGCCCTCACCATGCAAATCAGACGATATTTTACCCATAATATGATGTCAAAATAACAATGGCTTATTAATAATGCTGCCTATTTTTCCGAATTTAGCCTAGATGTTTGAAATATCAGGCAGGCCGTATCACGAATAAAATATATTATTGTATTTAAATCGATTTAATAATAAATATCTTTATAAGATAGAGGCTATTTTCCTTCGCACTAGTAGTTTAGAATTACAGCTGTACTTCGTTCACAACGGAAACCATTGATTATGACCAGCCAGACTATTCCGGTAGAGCCATTTGATTGTATCGTTTTTGGTGGCTCTGGCGATCTCGCAGAGCGCAAACTGATACCAGCGCTTTATCAACGCCAACGCGCCGGACAATTAAGCAATCCAACGCGCATTATTGGTGCCTCACGTTCTGCAATGAGCGACGATGAGTATAAAATCTTTGCCGAGAAAGCGATCCGCACACACGTAAAGGCCGAGGAAGTTGATGAGGATGAATTAAAAACATTCATCACACGTCTTCACTATGTCACGGTTGATGCAAAGTCCGAGAATGGCTGGCAGAGCTTAAAAACACTTATCAATCAATGTTCCTCGAAAGTCCGCATATTTTATCTGGCGGTCAGCCCGACATTGTTTGGCGATTTGGCCACACGTCTGCGTGACAATGATCTGATCTCTGATCAAACACGCATTGTTGTAGAAAAGCCGATCGGCAATGATCTGGCTTCCGCCAAAGCACTCAACGACACCATTGGCTCTGTTTTTACTGAAGAGCAAATCTTCCGAATTGACCATTATCTGGGCAAGGAAACTGTACAAAACCTGATGGCGTTGCGATTTGCCAATGCGCTTTATGAGCCATTATGGAACTCCGCCCATATTGATCATGTGCAAATCACTGTTGCTGAGACAGTCGGCCTTGAAGGACGCGCGGGTTATTATGACAAAGCAGGTGCCTTGCGCGATATGGTGCAAAATCACCTGCTACAATTATTGTGCCTTGTTGCAATGGAGCCGCCTTCATCTTTGGATGCGCAAGCCGTTCACGATGAAAAGGTTAAAGTCCTTCGCTCATTGACACCCATTACCGGCAAAAACCTTGCTGACCTCACCGTGCGCGGCCAATACCGTGCTGGCGCATCTGCCAGTGGTGCGGTTGCCGGCTATCTGGATGAGCTTGAAGGTGGCGTCAGTGACACCGAAACTTTTGTTGCCATTAAAGCAAATATCGAAAATTGGCGATGGGCTGGCGTACCGTTCTATTTAAGAACAGGTAAAAGGCTGGCCGCGCGTGTTTCTGAAATTGTGGTCACATTTAAGCCAATTCCCCACTCTATCTTTTCCGAAAGTGCGGGGCGCATTATGGCCAATCAGTTGGTCTTGCGCTTACAGCCTGATGAAGGGGTAAAACAATGGCTAATGATCAAAGATCCAGGTCCGGGGGGCATGCGGTTGCGCCATGTTCCACTCGATATGAGCTTTGCAGCGTCATTTAACGAGCGCAATCCAGACGCCTATGAAAGACTCATCATGGATGTGGTGCGTGGCAACCAGACATTATTCATGCGGCGTGATGAAGTTGAGGCTGCGTGGAGTTGGATTGATCCTATTTTAGAAGGCTGGCACAATAATAAACAAGAGCCACAAGGCTATACATCCGGCACATGGGGCCCGTCATCCTCTATCGCACTGATTGAGAGAGATGGTCGCACTTGGTACGATAGCCAGTAAGATTTATTGTTTGTATATACATATGGAGTTTGAGCTATAAGATATATTCGCTCAAACCCATTCTTGAATGAAGCTGAAAGGAAAAAAATGTCCATTGAACGGCACGATTTCGGCAATGGTACCGATCTGGCACAGGCGCTGGCTGCAGCAATTGCAGCAAAGCTCGACGAGGCGATACGTTCCCGGGGTCATGCAATTTTGGCAGTCTCTGGTGGCACAACACCGCATCGTATGTTTGAGGTTTTGTCGCGCCAGAATATTGACTGGAATCAGGTTACCATTACTTTGGTTGATGAGCGCTTTGTACCGACAACGCATGAGCGCTCCAATGAAAGACTGGTGCGTGATCTATTACTGCGCAATCAAGCTGGCGTTGCCCGTTTTGTCGGACTTTACAACCCTACAGCCACCGTTGAGACAGCGACTATACCGGCAGCGAATCGTATCAGTGCACTGACACAGCCTTTCGATGTTGTTGTTCTTGGCATGGGGCTTGACGGTCATACCGCATCCTTCTTTCCGGAAGGTGACCGCCTCGATCAAGCGCTTGATCCTAAAGAAAAAGCACTTGTTCTATCCATGCAAGCAGAAGGTGCCGGTGAAGGTCGTCTAACCCTAACCTTGCCTATCATTGCCAAAGCAAAAGAGATCTTCATGCATATTGAAGGTCAGGATAAAATGGATGTTTGGGAAAAAGCCCTAGCGGGTGATGACCAGATGGAAATGCCGGTTCGTGCGGTTATCCAAACGGCACAGACACCTATTCAGCTTTATTGGGCGCCATAAAAATCACGGCCTATATATGGCACTAACCGTTTAAATCTTTAAACAGTTAGTGCCATATGCACACGCGCTTTACTGTATAGAATACAGTTTACAATGACTGCTCTTGCGCATCAGCCTTTGTAAGTATTTCTCTTATGAAGCAAACAGCGCTCCTGCTATGTGCGATGATTTACCTTGGCTTATGCAGGCATGCAGTTATATTTCAATCTTTTCCGAGTTCAACAGAACGATCAAAAGCTGCCTGCACTGTTTCATCCAGTAGTTTCTTCAAACGATCCTCACCCATCAGCACCTCAAGTGCCGCAGCAGTTGTTCCATTTGGACTGGTTACCTGCTCACGCAAACGCGTTGGTGTCTCTGCACTTTGTGCAGCCAACGCACCCGCACCATAAACAGTCTGCGTTGCCAATAATTGGGCTGTTTCTTCACTCAAGCCTGCCTTAACACCAGCTGCGGTTAAACATTCGATGAAATGAAAAATATAGGCCGGCCCAGAACCTGATACAGCGGTGACTGCATCCATCAGTTTTTCTTCTTTAACTTCGGCCACTTTTCCACTGGCAGACAGAAGCGACTTTACAGTTTCGGCTGTCTTGTCAGCTACATAATCATTTTTATAAATCACCATCATGCCAGCGCCAATTGCAGCGGGAGTATTAGGCATGCAACGAATAATCGGTGTTTCGTTGCCAAGCACTTCTCCAAAAGCATGAGCAGACAATCCAGGTGCCACACTAACAAAACAGGCTTTGGGCGCAAATTTACGATAGTTCTGCAGGACCTCAAGCATAACTTGCGGTTTTACCGCCATAACAATGATATTGGCCTGCTGATCATCCGGCAATTGGGAGACATCAGAACAGGTTTTAACCCCAAGTGCTTCGGCGCGTTCACGCAAAATATCCACTGGCTCAATAACAGTGACATCATCAAGCCCAAGCTGTCCGGAATTCAACCACCCCTGCAACATGGCAAATCCCATATTGCCGCAACCAACCAGTATCAGATTATTATCATTCATATCTGCTGCTTATGCCCCATTTATCATGCTTGTTTCATTATAAAATCCATCAGCATGGTTTCTTATCAAGAAAGTCTATTTAAGTAAATTTCTCCCAGCCGAATAGGGCAATAACGCATAAGCAGCCTTCTGCAGAGTTGAAAGCTAAAGCCCAGAGGCGTATTGGCATAATTCATCATTTGCCCTTTCAGGAATCAGCTATAGCACTGTCATATTTTTTTGTTGCAAGAAGCGCCGCTATCATGCCCATCATTGCAACAGCTATAAGCCACACCGCAGACGGAGTTTAAACAATGACAACAGTGATCGACGGTAAAGCGCTCGCAGAAGAAATCATAACAAGCGTTAAACATCAGACTGACAAGCTCAAAGCTGCTACCGGAATAACACCAGGCATTGCCGTGATAATAGTGGGTGAAGATCCTGCAAGTCAGGTCTATGTTAATTCTAAAAGCAAAAAAGCATTGGAATGCGGTTTTCATTCAGTTCAGCACAATCTGCCTGAGCAAACCGATGAAGCTGAACTTCTTGCTCTTCTCGATAATCTCAATAATGATCCAGAAATTCATGGTATTCTGGTACAGTTGCCACTGCCGAAGCATATTGATGAAGGTCGCGTTATTCAGACAATTTCGCCAGACAAAGATGTTGACGGCTTTCACTTCATCAATGTCGGCAAGCTTGGAACAGGTGAAACAGAAAGCGCATTTGTACCATGCACACCTGCTGGCGCGATGATTATGATCGAGCGCCAGTGCGGAAAAGACCTTTCCGGCTTGAACGCTGTCGTTGTTGGCCGCTCCAATATTGTCGGCAAACCAATGTTCAATCTGTTGCTTGCAGCCAATGCCACGGTCACGGTTGCCCATAGCCGCACTAAAAATCTGCCGGAACTGGCACGCAATGCCGACATTCTCGTTGCTGCTGTCGGTCGTCCGCAAATGATCAATGCTGATTGGATCAAACCTGGTGCGGTCGTGATTGATGTTGGCATCAACCGTATCCCTGCACCTGAGAAGGGTGAGAATAAAACGAAGCTGGTTGGTGATGTTGACTATGAACAAGCCTTTGAAGTTGCAAGTGCGATAACCCCAGTTCCCGGTGGTGTAGGTCCTATGACAATTGCAATGTTGATGGCAAATACGCTGACTTCAGCAGCGCGTATCGCGGGTGCGCCCAAACCACAATTTTAAATCCTGATAATAATGGCGGTATTTTCAACAGTACCGTCATTCCTTACATATCCACCAAACTACATTAATAATTGCTATTTCATAATATGCAGCTATTTATGATTAAACTCATTAATTGTCTGGATATTTCCGGTGAATACCAAAACACTCATCATCGTTGGCAATGGCCCCATTGAATGCGATCTATCAAAGCAAATAGACAGTGCCGACTATGTGGTACGGTTCAACCAGCCACAAACCCATAATGGTATGAGTGGCAGCAAAACTGACCAGCTTGTCTTTGCAACATCCAGCAAGCAAGCATGGATGAGCCTTGATGATCAGAAATTTCTTAGCTCAAAAGCTGTCACGGATGCCAAAGAGATAGTATTTGCCATTCATCCACTCATCATAAAAAAATATCACCCGCAGCCTAATATTTTATCCTACTGTTTTGGCAAGCGTGCTGATGCAACTTTTAAAGCAATAAATACATTTGGAGAGTGCGGGAAAACGACAAGATTGCTGCCGCCGGATTTTTATCTGAGTGCCGCTTCAGCTTTGGGTATTCATGATGAAAGCTTAAAAAATACATTCCCCAGCACAGGTTTTTTAAGTATCTGGCAGCATTTGCATGATGATACGCATGACTACACAATTAAAATTTGCGGATTTGGCTGGGAAGGTTGGAAGCGCCACCCTTGGGCACAAGAGAAGCAATGGGTTAATGAGCAAATTGCGGCTGGCAGAATTGAGAAAATTGGCTAATTTGAACAGGAAAGCCAATTCTTGTTTCTCATAGCACGACCTGCCATATTATTTCATTATTTAGAACCAAAGCGGCTGTCACAAGATCTGACAATCAGCCTCAAACTTCATGATTGGCATCTCAAAATATGCAGCAGCTTAAGATTAAAGCTTTTATTATTCATCTTGAACGCGCGACAGACCGCAAAGCGCATGTTCAGTCAATGCTTCATGAATTAAGGTTGCCATGTGAGGTGATACAGGCCGTTGATAGCCAGCAATTAAGCCATTCTGATATTGAAATTTTTTATCAACGCCGCATGCACAAGCCTTATTATCCTTTTGAATTAAGTAAGAATGAAATTGCTTGTTTTCTATCACATCGAAAATGCTGGCAAACTATTATTGATCAAAATCTGGATGCTGCTTTAATTTTAGAGGATGATACCAAATTAAGCGCTGATTTTAATGATCGTATCGCAGAAGTAATTGCTATTTTAAAAGACGGTGACTTTATTCGATTGCCCTTTCGCT
>CANQXU010000105.1 GCA_947627865.1 uncultured Paenochrobactrum sp.
TATGGCCGTAAATATATGGGCGTTGAGCGGACTACTTTTCTGATTGATGCTGAGGGAAAAATCGCTCAAATCTGGCCGAGAGTTAAGGTAACCGGTCATGCTCAAAAAGTGCTGGAAGCTGTTCAGGCACTACAAGCAAGTTAGGCTATTAAGACATTGACCTTAATCAATGCCAATCTGGAATTAGCATCTATATTCCATATGAAAATCAACTGAGGGCGCAGATGTACAAGCATATTCTCATTGCCACTGACGGTTCACCACAATCCCTGCACTGTATGCATCACGGCATTGATCTGGCGCGCATACATAGCAGCCGTATAACACTGATAACAGTTACGACCCCTTATTCCGTATCAGGCTTTGCCAGCGGATATTTCGACACACCATCCAATATCGATGAATACACAGAATACTGGGATACAGTAGCTGCCGATATATTATCCGGTGCAGATGATTATGCGGCAGAAGCGGGCGTCAAACTGGAAAAGCTTCATGCCGTTGAAGTCTCTCCAGCCAACGCGATCACCGAAGAAGCAGAAAAGCATGATTGCGATCTTATTATAATGGGTTCTCATGGCAAAAGAAGCATTAAGAGAATACTTCTGGGCAGCCAAGTGAATGAAGTTCTGCATATGACGACAAAACCTGTTCTAGTGATCCGCTAAACAGGCAGATTTAAATAATGCATGCTGTAAAATTTATAATTTTCAGCATGCATTTATATACTTCTACTCAACCATCCAGTTTATCGCGCCAACATCAATATCCAGCTTTTTCGCTTGCTCCAGAGCCGCCACTTTAGCCGCTTCCGGCAACTTCCGTTCCCGTGATAATATCCAAAAATACTTATTAGTTGAGCCTACAACCACTGCCCACTGGTAGTCCTCGTCTAATGCCACGACATAATATCCTGCGTAGAAAGGGCGAAAAAAAGACACCTTTAATGCAGCTTCCCCATCCTCTCCCGCATTATATGCTATCGCCCTCGCCTCGCTCATAGTTCTGGCTTTAAGGTTATAACCACGGTTGGTGACAGAAACCGCACCATTTTCAAGCAAGGCGTATTCAGCCGTCACATTAACAAGATTACGTTCAAATTTGTTATCCAAACGTGCAACTTCAAACCACTTCCCCATATAGCGTGGGAGTGAAAAGAGCTTTATTGGCTGAGCTGATCGCGGTCGGCTGGGATTTTGGGTTTTATAGATCACATATGCACCAACAATACCGGCTAATGCTGCCAGCCCCCAGCCTGCACAAGGACCGAGTTTGTTATTTATGTTCATATTTCACCCAATATAGAAGAGACGTCTTGATTTAGACACAACCGTCTCACAGGCAATCAGTTCCAGCAGTTAATTGAAAAAAACATTTTAGTATGGAATTCATAAGCCTGAATATGCATAAATCTTCTTGTGATTTAAATTTCTCTTTACGTGACAATAACTTAAATGTTGCTCGCATTTTTTTAAAAAATAAAAGCCGTTTAAACGGATTAGTAACCCTACCGCCATATGATGAGCGAATGAACTTGTGGTGCGACATTTGTGCCGCAGTAAATGGACCTAGTTCAGGTGAGTCAAAATTGTGCGTAAAGCGTTTTTAAGAGTAGCATCTAATTTAAGCCGATCCGCTAAAGCTCTCGTTGCTTTTACAGTGATCACTGGCTGTTCAACCGCGCAGGTTGTTACGCCTGCGGAAGCATCTTCAAATAAGTATGCGGCCATCGTGGTTGATGCCAATAATGGCAAGACACTTTTTTCATCCAATGCTGATGCAAAGCGTTACCCAGCATCTTTGACCAAGATGATGACGCTTTATATGATGTTTGAAGCGATGAAGACTGGCAAAATGAGCAAGAACACACCTATTAAGGTTTCAGCTTATGCCGCCTCTCGCCCGCCGACAAAAATTGGCTTTAAAGCTGGGCAGTCCATCCCGGCAGAAGCTGCGGTTCTCGCGCTTATTACAAAGTCAGCTAATGATGTTGCTGCAGCGGTTGGTGAACATTTGGGTGGCACTGAAGCACGTTTTGCCCAAATGATGACTGCTCGAGCCAAACAACTCGGCATGCGCAGCACCACATTCAGAAATGCTTCCGGCCTGCCAAATATGGAGCAGCACTCCACAGCGCGTGATATGGCTGTTCTAGGCATGGCATTACGCCAGCATTTCCCTAATGAATTTTCTTACTTTTCACAGCGCAGCTTCGTTTATCGTGGTCAGACAATTAATGGTCACAACCGCCTGCTGGGCCGTGTTGAAGGTGTAGATGGCATTAAAACCGGCTACACGAATGCATCAGGCTTTAACCTCGTTTCATCAGTCAGTCTTGATGGCCGTCAGATCGTAGCGGTTGTCATGGGCGGTAATACTGCTGCTTCGCGTGATGCTCATATGAGAGACCTGATTAAGAAAAATCTACCGAAAGCCAAACGTGGCCGTGTCAATAGCAATGCGCTGATCGCTGCGCGCTCTTCCGGACCGATTGAAGTTGCTGCTCTGCAGTTGCCGGTAGCGCATCAAGCTCCAGTGCCTGCTATACGCGTTACCGCAACACCAAACATTGCTCCGGCAGCAGTGATACCAGCGGCCTCCATTCCAACACCTGCCCGCAATCAGGGTAGCAATCCGCAGATTGAAGATATCATCAACCGTGCGTTTGGTGGAGAAGAGCCACAGCAGCCGCGTATGCTTGCACTTGCAGCTCCAGCTGCACGTCCGGCAGCAGCAGCCTTGGAAGCTGTGATGACCCCTGAGCCACGTGTTGATCTTGATAGCAACCATGTTGCAGGAGTGGATCCGGTAACCACCTCTTCTGCTCCGACTTCTGGCGGATGGGCAATTCAGATAGGTTCCCTTCCATCTGCAAATCAAGCCAATGAAATGCTTAGTAAAGTCTCATCTTCAGCAGGTAGAGTTCTGGCACAAGCGACACCTTACACCGAAACATTCCAGAAAAACGGAACTGTATTCTACCGCGCACGCTTCACAGGCTTCACCTCTAAAGACGCCGCATGGAATGCATGTAATGCACTGAAAAAGCAAAAGTTTGGATGTTACGCGATCGCCAATTGATCGCGTAATATCAAGATAACTTTTATCCGATCGGCTTGTCTTCTACAGTCAGGCCACTTTGAAAAGCCCGAATTGTTGTGAGTAGAGGGTTTCGCAATGTCGATAAGAGCCAATAGCCTCAATAATCTAGCCATAGAGAATACAACACAGACGAAAAGCGTTGAAAACCAAAATTCAACAAACAGTATTCTCGCTCTACTTTCCATGCAAGGAATTCGTTCCGCTGCACATAAAGTATCTCAGTCAAAAAGTGCTGGGCCAAGATTATATGCGCGTGATCTCATCAATTTATTGATGTGCCATACAGCGCGCAGCCGGAGGATGGCACAACCATTTGCCACCGTGCGTTTGGTATCCAAGAGAAGCGGACAAAATATTCCTGTTCGTTTTTCCTTAAAGAAAAAATAAAAGCAGAGCCTTAGCTCTGCTTTTTTCTTTTGTCTCATAATAAATATGACTATTTCAATGCGAGATGGAATATATGTGCAGCATCCATTTCCTGCTTGCGCTTGGCGCGTCGATGCTCTGCCTCCTCATCTTGCCCCCAAAGCTCAATCGTCCAGTCTTCGTCCAGATGCGCTAGCTTCCACGCCTCTTCCAAACTGATCTGCTTCTTGGCCAAAGCAAGAGCGATCAATGCAGAGCCGGTCAAAGTCGTGAATGTATGAATAGCCGCTAAATGAAAAGGAGTATCGAATTCCGAAAGTTGTTTGGCAAATGCCTCAATGGATTCCTGCGGTTGTTCAATATGCATCACCCCTTCAGTGAGATTGAAACTTGCACCAAAACCCTTTGCCCAATCAAGCAATGGATCCCACTGCTCTTTTTGTCGTGCTACCAGTCTTTCAGGATTATCCGCACGATAAAACAGCATGTCATTTGAAGCATAACGTAAAATATCATCAAAAACTGATTGCTGTTCTTTAGAAATACCGTCTATGGCGGTATTCGCCAACCGCGTAACGATCATTGTCTCAGGATTGACGACTTCTTTCTGATCATCAAATTCATCGGCAACCAATTTTGCTGAAGCCTCTGTCGGAAGAGCCAAAACTTTATGCGCAGGTGTTTTGACAGTTCTGCCGTCAAGCGCCACGCAAAAAGATCCATCACGTTTCTCGACTGTCACATCCTTATAAAAGCGCTTTGGCAATGGTGCTTTCATTTGAATTTGCGCCCGTCTTACCGGATCGGCATCAGAGAGTTGTGCACCGCTTTCAAGATCGCTTAAAATATCACGCATATTAATTTTCCATATGTTTCAAAACAGACCACAACTCATCCGGTTTATTAAGGATATAATGAGCTCCGTGATCACGCAAATCATTGACACTATGATAGCCCCAGCTGACGCCAACTGCTTTCGCTTTCGCGTTATTCGCCATTTGCATATCGTAAATTGCATCACCGATAATCAAAGTATCTGAGGGATCGATACCACTGTAGCCACAACTTTCCAGCACCATAGCCGGATCTGGTTTAGACGGACAATCATCAGCCGTACGCACAACATAGAAATATTCTTCCAAGCCATGCTGATCAAAAACATGTCTCACACCGCGTCGTGAATTTCCAGTTACGATACCCAGAATATATTTTTCTTGCAAAGCTAATGCGCGAACCAGATCATAGACACCCTGATAGAGGGGCGCTTGCAAAAGTTGCCTTGACCGCATTTCAGTATAGTTCTGCTTGTAATTTGCTGTGATTTGAATGATTTCTTCGTCAACATCACGCTTCAAGAGCTTTGCTATAGCCTGATTTAAAGACAGTCCAATGATTGAACGTGTTTCGACTTCGCTTGGCAGAGCTTGGCCACACTGTTGAAATGTCTGTACCATGCAATCATGGATATGCCTTACACTATCAACCAGAGTTCCGTCGCAATCAAACAGAATTAGTTTCATCTCAGTCGCACCCTCACAGACTATGAATAGAGGTTTCAGCCTGCCTTGCCTTTGCTTTTGGCTTTCGGTTTATAATAATCAAGCCCACAGCTATAAAAACCATCGCCACGATTATCTTAACACCGAGCGGCTCTTTTAATATGAGCCCGCTCAATAAAACACCTATAACTGGCGTTATAAATGCAAAATTGGATAGCTTGGAAACAGGATAACGGCGGATCATCCAAAACCACAATGGATATGAAACAGCGACAATCACAGCTGCCTGAAAAACAAAAACGGTATATGTCCATATATCCGGCTGGCGTACAATATCACCCATTAGCGGGATAAATGGCAGCGGTACGATTGATGCAACAGCCAATTGATAAAGAAGCGTTTTTTCCGGTGTTGTATTGGCCAGTTTACTTCCCTTAATGACAATGGAAGTCAGCCCCCATAATATGCCAGCGGTGATTGCTAGCAAATCGCCCCAATATGCATGCTCTGAGATAATAGAAATATCATCAGAAAATACAATGACAACACCGCTGAAAGCAATAATCATACCAATCACTGCACGCAGGGATATTTTTTCACCAAGCAAAAAATGGCTGCCGATCGCGACCCAAAATGGCATCATATTCATCATGAGCGTCGTTCTTGCAACGCTGGTAAACTCCATAGCCATGAAGATCATGACAAACTCAGAGCCAAACAGCATGCCTGCCAATAAGCCCGCGATAAGCGTTCCATCTTTATTGAAGATTGGGATATTACGCCAAAAGCACCATAGAAAGACTAAAGCTCCGCCGGCAATTGCACGTGCGGATGCCATCACCATGGGGTTAAATCCTTGATTGCCGACTTTAATCGCAACCTGATTTAATCCCCAGCTGAACATAAGAACTATGGCCAGAATAATAGCGCCATTACTTAATGGCGCCTGTTGTGGTGATGGATTGAGCACTTTCAAAGCAAACTGTTACTCATCTATTTCTGACATATCAAAACCTAGCAGGTTCCAGCTTTGCTGCATATGAGGCGATAGAGGCGCCGTCACATCAAGCATACCACCTGACGGATTAGGTATGCGAATGCGTCTTGCATGGAGATGCAGTTTGTTTTGCAAGCCACCTGGAAACTCCCAGTTTTGATCCGCCTCAAAATATTTAGGATCACCAATAATAGGGTGTCCAATATAATGGGCATGAACGCGCAACTGGTGTGTACGACCAGTATATGGCTCCATTTCAAGCCATGTCAGGCCACTACCCGCTTTTTCCAAAATCTTATAATAGCTGATTGCATGGTCTGAATCCGGCTCCCCATGCTCACAAACGCGCATTTTGTCACCGTCAGGCGTTTGATCTTTCACAAGCCATGTTGAAATTTTATCTTCTTTTTTGCGAGGAAGCCCCTTAACCAAAGCCCAATAGGTCTTTTTAGTATCGCGCTCCCTGAAGGCTTTGGTCAAAAACTGTGCTGCGCCTCTTGTTCTTGCAACGACAAGAACTCCGGATGTATCACGGTCAAGCCTGTGAACCAGCCGCGGCTTCTCCCCCTTTTTGTTGCGCCATGCTTCCAGCATACCATCAACATGACGTGTTAACCCCGAACCACCCTGCACTGCCAGTCCGGCTGGCTTGTTAAAGACATAAACCTTCGGGTCTTCATAAATAAGCATTTGCTTCAATACATCATGATCACCTTGTGATTTGATTGTATTCTGCGTTAGCGGCTTGTTACTTTTCTCATCCACAGCCAAAGGCGGGATACGAATAGACTGACCAGCAAGAATGCGTGTATCAGCTTTAGCACGGCCTCCATCAATACGAATCTGGCCAGAGCGCAATAGTTTTTGCAAATGTCCAAACCCAAGTCCCGGGAAATGTGTCTTGAACCAGCGGTCAAGCCGCATACCAGCTTCATCATTTTCAACTGTTTTTTGCTGTACTATAGCCATTTACTAAACCTGAAAGAATTAACGCTCAATCTTCAACGCCAACATAAATTGTGACCGGCAAGTTCATTGAGCTTGTCATATTTAAGCTTCTCCTAGCATCGTTAGGCGGTTCTGGCGAGCTTGAATTACAAATGAGCGGCAGGGATTAACACAACAACGCTTTAAGTGAGCTTATCTTAGATGGATATTTTTATCATTAATTACACTGACACCAGCAGCCGCAAGGAAATTAATTAACAAAAATGCGACCAACTAATTTTATGTAATCATCATATTTTTCAAAGCCAATCCAATTACATAATCTATTACCCAATTTCACGCTCTATTACATTGTGTTGCAAAATATTCCTTCTCAAGACATGGATAAGCCATTTCTCACAATCACTTTGTATTGGAACATTCTAAAAAGAAACCATTTATAGATTTCTTCATTCTGCAGCACTTCGGAGCAACTCTGTGGCAATATTTAAATTATACTGGCGGGCACTTGGATATTTAGTCGCTGAAAAGCGTGCTACAATTATCATGTGTATTGCCAGTATTCTGGTTGCTCTGGCAACTCTGGTTGAGCCGATCCTTTTTGGTAAGGTGATTGAAACCATATCACAGAAACAAAATGTTATCTTTGACCTGATGCTGTGGGCAGGCCTTGGTATATTTAATATTATTGCTGTTGTCATTGTCGCGCGTGGAGCAGACCGCTTGGCTCATCGCCGCCGCCTTGGTGTTTTGACCGAGTCATTCGAGCGCGTAATTACCATGCCGCTAGGCTGGCATCAAAAGCGCGGAACCTCGAATGCTCTCCACACTTTATTACGCGCAACGGATTCTCTGTTTAGTTTATGGCTTGAATTTCTCCGTCAGCATCTGACCACCGTAGTTGCTCTTTGTGCCTTGGTACCGATCGCCATGAAGATGGATTATCGCATGTCCCTCGTCCTGATCGTTCTTGGCGTTATTTACGTCATGATCGGCCAGCTGGTTATGCGTAAAACAAAAGATGGTCAGGCCTCAGTTGAGAAACACCACCATCAGGTTTTTGAGCATGTTAGTGATTCAATCAGCAATGTTTCTGTTGTCCAAAGCTATAATCGTATTCAATCAGAAGCCGCTGCCCTTCGTGACTACACCAAGCAACTTTTAGACGCCCAAAACCCTGTCCTCAACTGGTGGGCACTCGCCAGTGGTCTTAATCGCATGGCGTCAACTATTTCAATGGTGATTGTACTGATTCTGGGGTCATATTTCGTAGCTAAGGACCAATTAAGCATTGCTTCCTTAATTGCATTTATCGGCTTTGCTCAAATCATGATTGGCCGTCTTGATCAAATTAGCGCCTTTATCAATCAGACAGTCAGTTCCCGTGCAAAACTCGAAGAGTTTTTTGCTATGGAGGATGCGACTGCCGATCGTCAAGAGCCGGTAGATGTTATTAAACTTGAACATATCAAAGGGGATGTTTCTTTTGATAATGTGACTTTCGAATTTCCTGAAAGTGGTCAAGGGATATATGATATTTCATTTCAGGCAAAAGCGGGCGCAACTGTTGCGATTGTCGGACCAACAGGTGCTGGGAAAACCACACTGATTAACTTGCTCCAACGCGTTCATGAGCCAGTTGCAGGACGTATTAATGTTGACGGCCATGATGTTCGCACGATTTGCCGCTCGTCTCTTCGCCATTCTATCGCCACCGTTTTTCAAGACGCCGGACTTTTTAATCGTAGCATCGAGGATAATATCCGCGTAGGTCGGGAAAGTGCTAGCTATGATGAAGTCCACGAGGCTGCAAAGGCTGCAGCCGCCCATAATTTCATTTTGTCCAAAAGCAATGGTTATGACACCAAGATTGGCGAACGCGGGTCGCAACTATCCGGTGGTGAACGCCAGCGCTTGGCCATTGCTCGTGCTGTTTTAAAGAATGCACCCATTCTTGTACTAGATGAAGCAACAAGCGCTCTTGATGTCGAGACTGAGGCAAATGTCAAACAAGCGATTGATGAACTCCGACAAGACCGGACAACTTTCATCATTGCGCATCGTCTCTCCACGGTTCGCTCTGCCGATCAGATATTATTCATTGATAATGGGCGCTTGATTGAACAGGGTACCTATGAGGAGCTCGCTCAGAAAAACGGCCGCTTTGCAACTCTGCTACGTGCTGGTGGCCTGATGCCGGAAGATACGGTTTCAGCCACGAAGACGCAGGAAGATAGCAATGTAATGCAGTTTCCAGATCGAACTATTAACGCTTAAAGCCATGAAGCAATAAATAAGGCAGGATAATCCTGCCTTATTTATTTGTACTCAATTTCGAATGTCAGCCCGTCAAAAGCAGGCTCCACATGATCAGGCGTTGCCCGCATGACTGCTTCATAATCTAAGGGTACATGCATATGTGTTAAAATCGTACGTTTGGGCTTTAAACGCTCCGACCAAGCCAATGCTTCCTCTAATGAAAAATGACTGGCATGCCTTTTGTATTGCAAGGCATCAATGATCAATACGTCAAGATCTTGCAAATAGTCTTCAGAGCCCTCAGGAAATGCGCTTACATCTGTGCAATAGGCAACATTGGCGACACGGAAACCCAAGCTTTCTATATCACCATGTAT
>CANQXU010000106.1 GCA_947627865.1 uncultured Paenochrobactrum sp.
AACACAACGAGTTATTGAATTCAAACGTATCGACGAAGATTTTTTTACTGAAGATTAAATTAACAAGGGCCGGATAAATCATCAAGAAAATCAGTACATGGAATATGTAAACCGTATTAATGTCGGACACGACAGAAAACTGCTACAAAACCTGCTACAAAAACGCAAGTGACGAAAACTCTAACTAATTGATTTAATTAAATAAATTATAAGGTTAGAATCCCTCTCTCTCCGCCATAATGAATATTCATAACTATCTGATTAAAAAACAATTACATGTGATTTTAAGTGAGCATGGAAGGTGAGATAAGCTTATAGCGATGCTTATTCAACCTTCTAAAATTTAGCGCATCTCAGATGGCTAAAACTCATGGGCATATAGATAGAGCCCTTAGACCGTGTAATCGGCAAAGTACTAAAGCTCGGCTTTGATGCATGCATTCCTTGGCAGATTTAAGCAGAAAAAACTCATTTCTTCAAAAAATGCCAAGGAAAACTAAAAATCCCGATCAAATTATATAACTTGAACACCTGCAGCGTGTAGATTTTTCATCGCTGTTTCTAATGAACCATCAGTATTTATAGGCCGGCTAGCTTCTTGAATAACGACAGCAGTAAAGCCGAGCTTGGAAGCGTCCTCTGCAGTCCAAGCAACGCAAAAATCAAGCGCAAGGCCCACGACGAAAACGCGATCAACATTGATCTGCTTCAAATAGGCTTCAAGCCCTGTTTTAACACCATCAGCAGAAATAAAAGCAGAATACGCATCAACGTTTTTATCTAAGCCTTTGCGTACAATCAGTCGGGCTGTTGGTATATCAAGAAGTGCATTTAATTCTGCACCTTTTGAGCCTTCAATACAATGATCAGGCCACAGCTCTTGTGTACCATAGCTAACTTGCATTGTCGTAAATGGCTTAGCACCATGAGTTGATGCGAATGAAATATGATCTTTCGGGTGCCAGTCTTGTGTCAGGATTATATTCGTGAATTTTTTCGCCAACTCATTAATCAGTGGAATAATGGCGTCGCCATCTTTTACTGCCAAAGCTCCACCAGGACAAAAATCATTTTGAACATCGACAACAATCAGCGCATCGCGCTCTGAGATTACAATATTATCAAGCATTACAACTCCCTTTAAATCACCACTCCAACATCAGCATTCCCCTGAGGAATAAAACTGCTCCTCTAGTTGATATCAAGAATCACTGATTAGACATCAATAAAGCACAGTAAAAAAACAATATAAAACAATATCTTATCAAATGGCTTATCCAGCTGTGACTACCGAGAAACGAGGCCATTACCCTATCTTCGAACGAGAGATTATTTGAATAGTTAATTTTGTAATTTTCGTATTCCTCATGCGAATAAAAAAAGGGCCTCAAGAGGCCCTTTTCACAGTCCAGTCTCATCCAGAAATCAGGAAGAATACTCTTTGTCGTTATGACCTAGAATAGCCAGTAGTGTAATACCTGCTGCAGCCAGCAAATATAGTCCGACCGATGACAGGCTGTAGCTGGTAGCAAGATAGGTCGCAATATAAGGCGCAAGTGACGCGCCAAAGATGCTCGCCATATTAAAGGTCATTGATGCACCGGTGTAGCGCACAGCCACAGGAAATGGTGAAGCGAGTGCAGCACCGATTGGACCATATGTCATCCCCATTAGTGAGAAGCCAATAATCGAGCAGAATATAGCGCCTGTTAATCCTGCACTCAGCATCGGAGCCATAACCAATCCAAACAGCCCGATCCCAATAGTTGTAAGGATCATGATGAAACGACGGCCGTAACGATCACATAGCAGACCGGAAACAGGTATAAGTAGACCAAAGAAAGCCACACCAACCATCTGAATGGTCAGGAACTGCTCACGCGAATAGCCAAGGCCTGCCAATTCTATCGGGCGCGTTGCCCAAGAAAGCATGAACACAGTCATCAGATAGAACAACACAAAAGTTGCCAAAGCTGAGAATGTGCCAAGAACAAGTGCGCGCTTATGATTGCGGAACACAGATGCTAATGGAACTTGAACGCGCTCCTGTTTGTCAACAGCCTTCTGAAACTCTGGAGTTTCAGTGATTTTCAGACGTACATAAAGGCCAACTGCGACCAGCAAGATTGAACCAACAAACGGAATGCGCCAGCCCCAGCTCATAAACTGCTCATTGGTCAACGTATCTGCCAGTATAAGAAAGGTCGCCGCAGAAAGAATAAATCCAATTGGCGCACCTAACTGCGGGAACATTGCATACCATGAGCGCTTGCCCTCTGGTGCATTTTCAGTTGCCAGCAATACGGCACCGCCCCACTCACCACCCAGACCAAGCCCCTGCCCGAAGCGGCATAGCGCCAGCAGCAAAGGAGCAGCAACACCGATCCGCTCATAACTTGGCAAGAAGCCGATGATCACAGTGGAAAGGCCCATTGTCATCAAGGCAGCAACCAGGGTTGTTTTACGCCCGATTTTATCACCAAAATGTCCAAAGACCATTGCACCGAAAGGACGGGCAAAAAAGGCAATTGAGAATGTTGCAAAGGATTGCAGCATTGCAGATGTCGGATCACTATCTGGAAAGAATACAGCCGGAAAAACCAACACGGCTGCAGTTGCATAAACATAGAAATCGAAGAACTCGATTGTTGTGCCAACAAGGCTGGCAAACAATACGCGTGCAGGTGAATTCAATACCGGAGCTGCCTTATTATTCTTGTCAGAGGCAGCATTCCGGGATGCACCGGAAACACTCATAATCTTTATCCTGTGTGTACAGATCGACAGAAATGATCCTGCCAATCTGACTGTAAAATATCGGACCGGAGCAACATTCCAGCCGTAAAGTAAAGAATGCTCCGGAGAGGATGCGCTGTCAAAGGATTAAACCAACCCAGCAACACATAAATAAACGTCTCACTTACCGGATAACGCGTAATAAAACTATATTAGCAAGTTATTTTTCTTAGAAAAATTACGGAAAACTTCATTTTTCTTTGCAATTACAACCTAAACAAGCTCGGCTTTACCCCTCTTTTTTAAGAAATCGTATAGACAGAGCAAGAGCTGGCGAAACATTTAGAAATAGTAGATAGATTATGCGCGACTCAAGGCCTTGGCACATAGCTCGTTTTAACGCTCTCGCAACGCTTCACCCGCTCTGTTAAATGGTTTTATGAGATACTCGAAAACTGTCTTATTGCCAGTATGGATATCAACTGTTGCGACCATGCCTGTACCAATTGGAAAGCGTGTGCCGTCTTTATTAAACAGGGCATCGCTCTCTGTTTCAATAAAAACACGGTAATAATATACATCCGGCTCAACTTCATCACGGATCGTATCCGGCGATATACTCGCTACTTTGCCCTCTAACCCGCCATAAATTGCATAATCATAAGCTGTGATTTTCACCGTAGCACGCTGACCTAAATGAATATAGGCGATGTCTCGCGGTGCAATCCGTGCCTCGACAAGCAGCTTTTCGTCCAGCGGAACGATACCCATCAACTTACCGTTAGGAGGCACGACACCACCAATAGTTGATACTTCAATATTTTTCACAATGCCGCGCACAGGTGAGCGCAATGTTAAACGAGAGAGTGAATCTTTACGTCCTTTAACGACGGATGAAAGCGCTTCGACTTCCGCGCTGGCCTTTGCCAGTTCCTCACGCGCGCGTACAATATAATCCGAAACCACCTCGGTTCTTTTAAGTTGCAATTCGACCAATTGGCGTTTGAGACGAATGACCTCGACATTGCTGGCTGCACCTTTTTTCGATAGCGCCTGACTAATATCAAGTTCTTCCTGCACAAGCTGCGTCGATTCATCAATCCACTTCAAGGTTTCTTCCAAACTTTGCTTGCGCGCCTCAAACAGCTTTCTTTCAGCTACTGTGAGCTCCGCAAAATCATCTAGCTCTTTAGGGAAGATAAGGTCCGACTGATTGACTTCTGCACGAAGACGAACTGAGCTTGCAAGGGCTGCACGGTATTTGGCAGCGCTTTCTTCAACATTGGATTCCGTAACGGTCGGATCAAGCTGCGCTAAAATCTGACCTGCCTCTACTATACTATCCTGCCGTACAAAAATTTTCGCAAGCACACCGCCTTCAAGAGATTCAATAGCCTGCTCTTGCAAGGATGGTACAATCTTTCCAGTGCCAGTAGAAACCTCATCAAGTCGTGCAAAATAAGCCCAAACGAATAAGGAAATGAACAACGCTAAGACAAGCCAAACGACTTGTTTGGCAGTACGTAATTTCTTGCTTTCCTCTCCGCCACTCCAATCAGCCATATTTGCTTTCGTCATGGCTGCCGCCCTTTACTGGCAGAAACATTTAAACCATGCGTTTTATTGCGTGCAGGCGTAGCAACTTTTCTCACACCCAGCAGGGCCTGAAGCGCACTATCTTTGTTGTCATCAAGTGCGATACTGCCATTTTCAACAACAATCAAACGATTAACGAGATCCAAAACCCGCATCCGGTGTGTTGCAATAACAACAGTGCGTCCAACGCTCCATTGTGCAAAAGCCTCAATGAAATGCCGCTCAGTCGCTTCGTCCATCATGGCAGTCGGTTCATCAAGCAGCACGACGGATGGCTCACGAATTAAAAGGCGCGCCAGCAAAAGTGCTTGTTTTTGCCCACCAGATAAACCTTTACCGCCTTCTTGTATTATATGTTGCAACCCACTTCTAAGCTTTCGAATAAAGCTGTCGGCACCCACCATCGACAATATGCGTTGGATCTCCTCATCACTGGCATGACGGGCACCCATCGTTATATTCTCACGGATTGTCCCAAAAAATAGTGTCGCATTTTGTGACAGCAATCCTATATCTCGGCGCAAATCGGCCGGGTCTATATGCTGTATGGCCAGATTATCAACCAGTGTTTCGCCATCTGTGGCGTCCAGCAGGCCAGAAAGTGCCATCAACAAAGTTGATTTACCCGCACCATTTTTACCCAAAAGTGCAATCTTTTCACCAGGCTCAATCTTGAGATCCCTTACTAGCAACACTGGCGGAGTGGTATGATCGCCATAACGGAACACGGCATTTTTAAACATATATTGCCCGTCAATACGCTCGCAATGAATACGGTTTTCATTATCCGGATGATCGACGGGCATTTTCATCAAGTCATCCAAGCCATTTTTAGCGATTTTAGCATGCTGGACACGGTTCATTACAGCGGAGATCTGACTGAGTGGAGCCATCATACGTGAGCCGAGGATTGAAGCACCAACCAAGACACCCGTAGTCAGATCGCCAGCAATAACCATAGGTGCTCCAACGAAAACTGTTGCAGCATAAACACCTGTCTGGATTTTATTTGTCCATGCATTCAAACCATTCGTAAGAGAGCGGAGGCGTAGCTGTGCCTGCCCTGTCACATCATTGTAATGGTTCCATTGCTTTTGGAAATGATCCTCCCCCTGAAGGATTTTAATGTCTTCAATGCCTTGTACACTCTCAACCAGCATTGCATTACGCAATGAAGATTCACGCATGGCTTGATTGGCATAAGTCCTTAAACGTCGCTGGTAAAACAGCCCCGGCAATACCATTAATATCATCGCGGCAATCGGAATGAAAACAAGATTACCCGCAATGAACCAGTACAAAGCCAAAAAGATAACAATGAACGGCAGATCCACAATTGCCATCACGGTTGTGGATGTCAACATTTCGCGCACCTGCTCAAGGTCCCGCAATTGTGCAATGAATGAGCCGGTTGACTGAGGGCGCGCGCGCGTCTGGATACGCAGTGCATGACCAAAAACAACATCCGACATTTTCATGTCAGTCCGCTTGCCCAGCATATCGGAGATGCCCATACGGGTACGGTGCATGATGAAGTCAAAGAAAAGTGCTAATAAGACCCCACTGAACAGAACATAAAGTGTGTTTAGTGACTGGGCAGGAATAACACGATCATAAACCTGCATTGAAAAGATAATGCCGGCCAGAGCCAAAACATTCGCGATCAATGACGCAATTAATACATGGCCATATGATCCCAAATCATGAAAGGCTATCTTGCGTAGCCAATTATCCTCAAATGGCTTGATATAATCATCAACGCGCGCATCCGGCACAGTGCGTGCAGGCCGGGCAATAATAACGATCTGCGTAGCATCTAACAAATCCGCCAGAGGGAAAGCACGCTCAAGTCCATTTTCACCACTAAAAGTTACACTTGCCTGACCGTCTGACGATATCGCTTTGACAACGGCAATCTCTCCCGTTTTCAATTGCAGCAAAAACGGCACGTGCCAGCTGGTTGGTTGGAACTTATTTGGTGCAAGAAAAGATGTCTTTAGCCCCAGTACGCGTGCAATATTGCGCACCCTGTCTGATGCTTTCCCTTTTTGATCAACAAGAGCAGCCTGATGCGCTCTTTCCAGCGAAACAGGAATTTGAAAATACTGCGAGACGAGTGCCAGACAGTTAATCCATTGCGCGCTGTCAAAAACAGGCCGAACGGTTTCGGATTGCGCATCAGATACGCCTGACACAGAAGAGGTGGTGTCATCATGGCTCATAACGCTTTGATCCTCCCTGATAGTTGAGAGATATCAATATGAAAATTTTGCCGTGTCTTTCCGCTATTATAGGTGCACAAAAGATTGAGCCGGTTAATGTCATGGGAAACATTTGCAATCTGAAATTCTGCCTGGTGCAGCTCTTGTTCTGCGTTCAGCAGATCAAGCAATGTACGTGTGCCAAGCTCTATATATTGATCACGATAGAGATCTCGCGTCGTTATCATCATGGTTGTACGGGTGCGCAATGTTGACAAAAGACGATCAAGCGTGCCGATCTGACTTTGCGACTCCAATAAATTGCGTTGAGCATCATATCGGGCCCGCTGGATTGCAGCTTCCGCCGATTGCAGAGCATAACCGGCAGCACGTTTTTGTGCACTGGTTTGACCACCATTATAAAGGCTTGAGGACACATTCAGCCCAACCGAATATTCGGCTCGTCTATCTGCGGCTGAAGCGTTGCTATAACGATTATTCAGGTCATAGCCTGTTGAGGCTTCTAGCGAAATCGTTGGAAGCGCATCTGCTTTGCTTCCCGCCAAGATCGCACCCGCCTCTTCTTTTTGTGCCTCAGCTTCAAGTATGGCTGGCACGATGGTCCAATCAGGTTCTCTGATATCACACGAGCCTGAAAGCCACGTCGGTACTGTTCCAGCCGGATTGAGATGAGATGAATTGATCCCGATCAATGAAGCCAGTGAAGACTGCCAGCGATTTAATTCTGACTCAAATTGCCACTGTGTCGCCAATGCGGATTCAACACGCGCATCCGCCTGAACCTGATCAGACAAAGTGCTGGCACCACCGTCAGTTCGTTCTTTCACCAAGGCCGCAATGCTTTTCACGCCCTCGACTTGTTTTTCAGCTAAAATGACGAGCTCATGAAATCTCTGCACTTCGTTAACGGCACTTGCCGTATCACGGGCCAGATTATCGATTGTTAACAGCAAGCGCGCTTCATTAACTTTTTTTCCTGCTCTTTCTGTATCCACAGAGCTGGAAACCTTGCCAAAATCATAAAGAAGCTGAGAAGCAGAAACTTCAAGCTTTGGTCGCCAGCCATCTTGGTTGCGGTTGCGATAAGCAGAGTTCACCCCTGCACTGACTTTAGGATAATAACCAGCTTGCGCAGATCTGATGCGCTCATCTGCCTGATAAATATGCCCTGTGACTTCTTCGATGGCCGGATGCCACCCTATCGCTCTTTGTACAGCCGTTTCCATTGTAAGAGAGCCATAGGCTGATATTTTTGAAGGGTTATTCGTCGCCCCCAAAGCGATGGTGGAAGCGGACTGACTGGAAGATTGAAGACTTAATGGAATTGCATTTTTTTCAAGCTTTGAAGACCTATATTCAGTCACTGCCTGACTATCAGCTGACATCTGGCAGGCAGCCAAAGCGCATGAAATCACAGACAATGTCGTGAAGCGTCTCAAAAACAGATTTATTCGCATTTAGCTTCCACTACAGCTTGTAACAAGCCGAGAATTTAATAAGTGAACCTCGCCGCCGGAAAACGGCGACGAGGTATAATTTTAGAATGATCAGATTGTATGAAGCTGGTGCAGATCATCATCCTGATTAATCGGATCTGGAACCAGATATCCGAACGGATCAGCATTGATATCAACTTCAGGGCTTGAAACCACATCGGTTGATGGTGCCTCAGCCTCGAGATCGGAACCTGAGCCTTCACCGAAGATTATATCCAGATCATCGCTACCCATATCTAGAACAAAGCCTTCTGGCAGGCCTTGGTGCGAGGCTGTAGCAACGCCATCATCATCAGTTTGAGGCAACTCAGCAGGGACAACATCTGCATCGATAAAGTCCATACTAAGAGCCGCAAAGGCTCCTGCATCTACTGGAACACTACCATCGGGAAGCGAACCATTAACGGTGATTGTCAGTGTAGCAACCTCACCGTCAACCTGATAATAGAAGACATCCGTTGACACTCCAAAACCAGCACGGTCATCCGGTGTATAGATGTAAGTACCGTCAGCATTGATTTCCAACGATCCGTAATTACCGGTAATTGTTAAGGCTGAACCATCTGTAACAGTCTCAAATGTTGTACCGTCAGCAGAAACTGACAATGACACGGCTCCAACATCCACCAAGTCATTCTCGAAGAGAGAACCACTTGCTACAAATGTCTTAGGTGTATCTGAGAACTCATTGAGATGAGTGATTGAAGTTTCAAGACCTACAGTAATATTACCTAAGACTGTAACGACGTTAGCTCCTAGATCTGCTTTTATACGATATTGACCTTCAGGAACATCAAGCAGCGATATTTCACCTTTACCACCACTACCCAGCAAGCTCAGCAGCTGGCTATCGCTGAATGTTTTATAAACAACCCAACTACTTCCATTATAAACCTCGACATGGACGGTCGCACCAGATCCAACCCCAAGCACACTACCCACGTTAACCTTCAAATATAGGTCTTGAGTCGTATTTTCTTGTACAGTGATTGTCTGACTTATGAGATTGCCGGATGGAAGGACCGGTGCGCCAAGAAGAATCGCTGTCCATGAGTAGTTCACTGCATCTGGTAAATTAACACCATCCTCCACCAGATATTCATAGATAATACCGGCTTGTGCTACGTCATCTGTTAAACGTTCACCATCAATGTCGATCGTCAACGTTGCTTCTGCCGTGCTTGTTCCGTCAGATATTGTATAGGTGAATACGTCTTTTTGCCCTACAGAGCCGGCTGTGCCATTCGGTGTATAAGTATAGCTGCCATCTGCATGCAGAACCAATGTGCCATAGAGCCCTTCAATTGTAGCGCCCTCTGGCCCGACTGTGACGACATCGCCTTCACTGTTTTCAACCTGCGTGACTTCCGTTCCCGGAACCACGCTGTCTTCACCATCTTCGCCATTCACTGAGCCATCAGGATCAATCACATTACCGCTGACAGGTGCATTTGCGTCAGAATATGTGTGCTCCGTTACGGTTACAGTCA
>CANQXU010000107.1 GCA_947627865.1 uncultured Paenochrobactrum sp.
CTTTTATGGAAACCAGAGCAATTTGCAAATCTGGCTAAAAAAGACCTGACATCACTACGCTTTGCTTTTACTGAAGATTTTGGCTTCGCTCCGACTGAAAGAACCATTCGCCAGAAGTTGCAAAACTGTATACAAAAGCTGATGCCTTTTACGACGCATATGGAAGAGGCCACCCCGGATTGCGAAAATGCCGATCGTATCTTTGCTGTTTTGCGGTCTCTTGCATTTTTACACTTCCCATCTGGCTTGATGAAAACGCATCCCGATAAAATCGGGCCGAATGTGACCGCCAATGTGGAGGAAGGTTTAAGCTATTCCGCGCAAGATGTGGCTGATGCCATGCGTATGCAAAGCGCTTTTTATCGCCGCTGGCAGGATTTCTTTGAGCGCTATGATTATATCCTCTCACCAGCTGTCACAATCAGCCCGCGCGATTGGACGGAGCTTTATGCTAAGGAAATTGATGGCGTTCCAACGCAATCTTATTATCATTGGTTAGCGCTTTCTTACGCGTCAACGATAGTCGGTCACCCTTCTATTACGATACCGCTTGGACGTGATAGCAATGGTATGCCATTTGGGTTGCAGATCATCGGCAAGCGCAATGATGATTATGGGGTCTTGGCTGTTGCATCTGAGATCGAAGCAATCTTTGCACATGATGAAGAAATGTGCCGCCCGATACCAGATATTGAGGCTCTTGCCCGCGCGCAACCAATTTGTGAGGCAGAAGATTTTTTTGGCGTTGGTGCATAATAATCATTGTAATAGTAAAAACTGACAATGGGCTGGCGGATCAATTCTGCCAGCTTTTTTGTATTGAATTAGTACTCATGTTTGATCGTTCATAGTTGCAATCAAATGTTATTAGGTTCAAATATGCATTATTATGATAGCTCACGGTTACACTGAGGACGGATTTTTATGGCTGAAACAATTAAGATCGCAATAGCGGGTTATGGTAATTTAGGACGTGGTGTTGAGACCGCTATAGCCAAGAATAAAGATATGCAATTATGCGGTGTCTATAGCCGACGCTCACCAGAAAGCCTGAAGACAGTTTTCAACGAAACGCCTGTATATTCCATCGACGAGCTGATTAATCATCGTGATAAAATCGATGTGCTGATCTTATGCGGCGGATCAAAAGAGGATTTGCCAGAGCAGGGACCGCTCTATGCTGAACACTTCAACACAGTTGATAGTTTTGACACCCATGCGCGCATACCAGAATATTTTTCCTCTGTTGATGCAGTTGCAAAAGCAAACAACCGAACAGCACTGATTTCAGCAGGTTGGGATCCAGGTGTATTCTCCATCAATCGTGTGATGAGTGAAGCATTGCTGCCGGATGGTGAGACCTATACATTTTGGGGTGAAGGTTTAAGTCAAGGGCATTCAGATGCTGTACGCCGCGTTGAAGGGGTTGCGGATGGTGTGCAATATACACGCCCTGTTGAGAGTGCGATTGAAAAAGTGCGCAGTGGTAGCCGACCAGAACTATCCACACGTGAAAAGCATGAACGCATTTGTTACATTGTGCTGAAAGAAGGCGCAGATCAAGAGGCAGTGCGTCAGACCATCGTTGAAATGCCACATTATTTTTCTGATTATAATACGGAAGTTAACTTCATGAGTGCTGAGGAGCTAGCGCGTGATCATAAGGCCATGCCTCATGGCGGCTTTGTCATTCGCAGCGGCAATACAACCGATGCCAATGCTCAGATTATTGAATATCGTTTGAAACTGGACAGTAACCCTGAGTTTACGTCTAGTATTCTTGTGGCTTATGCTCGTGCTGTATACAGAATGGCGAAAAAGGGTCAATTTGGTGCGCAAACAGTATTTGATGTACCACCTGCAATGCTATCCTCGCGCGCGCCTGAGGAGTTGCGGGCATTGATGCTTTGATGTTTTAATAAAATGAATTGAAAAAAGGGGCTTATAAGCCCCTTTTTTATGCAAGATTAATAGTTCGGCAGACGTGCCAGACGCTCGGTTAGCAGAGAGAAAAACCCATCAGCATCAACATCATTGATGAAATAAGCATTCTTGGTGCGATCAGTGACACCCCACCAGTCAACAACGGTTTCACCCATTGTAAGTTCTGAGTAAATTTCGATTTCAACATTGCAATGACGGCCTGAATAAAGCTCAGGCTTTAAAAGATATGCAATAACGTTGGGGTCATGCAGTGGGCCACCATCGGTGCCATATTTCTCTTCGTCAAAGCGCTCAAAAAACTCAAGCAATGAAGCAACAACTTCAGCAGGATGCGTGTTTATCGCACGAATTGCTGCAATTCTCTTTTCAGTGGTGAGTACTTTATGTGTAACATCAAGCGGCAATACGACAATTGGTACACCGGATTTGAAAACAACATCTGCAGCATGCGGGTCAACATAAATGTTGAACTCTGCCGCAGGAGTGATGTTCCCGCCTTCAAAATAACCACCGCCCATTAAAACGATTTCTTTAATGCGCTCAGCAATTTTTGGTTCACGGGTTAATGCCATAGCAATATTGGTGAGGGGGCCAAGCGGACATAGTGTGACGGTGCCGCTTTCTTCCTTCATCAATGTTTCAATGATGTAGTCAACACCATGCTGTTCTTGCAATGGCATGACAGGTTCAGGCAACTCAATACCATTCAAACCGTTATCGCCATGAACATGCTCTGCAGTTACCAAAGGGCGAACCATTGGACGAACAGCACCTGCATATACTTTTACATCTGGTCTGCTCGCAACTTCACAGACCTTGCGTGTGTTTGTCTGTGTAAGTTTGAGCGGGATATTACCTGCAACAGCAGTTATGCCTAAAACTTCCAGCTCTGGACTTGCAAGTGCAAGCAGGATGGCAACAGCATCATCCTGACCCGGATCCGTATCAATGATAATTTTACGAGCCATTAATATATCCTTTTACAAAATAATCAGCGGTTTAGTGAAATGACTTTAACCGCTATAATAAGATCGACTTAAAGCGCAGCACGCTTTGCAGCTTCAACCGTTTGCGTGACAAGGTCATCAAATGATATCTCTGCAGGGCGTCGCATATATGTGATAATATCACCGGTAAGAAGTGGCGCCGACCAACGATCAGCGATGATATTGGAGCCGTTTTGGACCGCAATCATGCAAAGAATTTGCGCTGCATTACAGTCTACATCATGGCCAAGCGTACAGATTATTTCGAGAGTTAGGTCAAAATTGCCTTCACCAAACCACAATGCGATGACTTGAGCCGCAGCATTAGGATAAGCATGTATCCAATTGTATTCTATATATTTTTCATCGCAAATGCGCCATGCATCAAGCCAGTTTTCACTGTTGCGGCAAGTATTCAGGGAAAATTCCAACACTTGACCATATTCAGTTTCAGTGGAGAATAAATCTATGGTGCTGGTTAGAAGCTCTCTTGTATCCGAAATTGTATAGGCGCGCGCTGCCATGACGGCGTTAAATACTTCACCCAATATGCCATTACCCGCATGGGAAATTTCGGCATCCATATAAGCCAGTCGTGCCGCTTCGCGCGCGCGCCCTGGAACGACCATGCCGCAGATTACACCACGCATTTGTGCACCAATCCATTCATCAAATGGATTATCCGCAGTTCCGGTTTCTGGCGGAATCATGCCGCGGCGAATATTTTTGAGTGCTATATCTTCTGCCGACCAACCAACAGGAATGAGGGATGTCCATCTTTCGCAAATATCTTGGCCAGTTACAGCCGAACCTTTATCAGCAAAGGCTTCCAAGAATGCGAGTTCAAAAGTGATGTCATCATTATAGGTATTTGGCTCACGGATATAATCGCGAATAGGGCCAAAGGCTTCCATGATATTATCATAGGTATAGCCCTCAAGCGCGGTGCCCGCTGCAGCACCTACAAGTTGCGCCAACCATGCACCACGTGTCTGATCAATAAATCTGTCAGAGTTCAAATCAAAAGCAGCATCGGAAGGCCAGTTGACTGACTTGTCAAACTCTTCCCATGAAGCATATCGCACAGTTTTTTGTGATGGGTGCTCCGGATCAGGTTTTGCTTCACGCATCATTACGCGTAAACGCATATCCAATGTATAGAGTGTTTCAAAATCACCCTGTTCGAGTGCTTTGATGCCATCATTGAGCATTTGGCGATAATCACCAACTATATAGCCCTTATTTTCCAAAGACTGCAAAGCGCCAGCCATTAAAGATTCAGGCGCTGCAGAACCAGGGACATTACTCTTCCAAAAAAGGCTCAAAATATCATCTTGAGCTTTCATGACACCGCTGGCATCCCATGTCTGCTCTTCAGCACTTCTGACCACTGGTTTGGTGTCGCGCAATAAATCGCGGGCAATTTCCCAAGCTTTCATAATATGATCGCAGTCCTTTTCATGTTTTATTTTAAAGCGCGAAGGCAGATTAACTGTTCTATCTTAGATAGTTTGCGAGCTTTTAAGACGATCACGCCGCATTTTACGGCTAGCGTGAATTGTTAAGACAAATACTGGTACTAAATACGGGATCATTTGCATCAGCTCAAAAGGCAGGCCTAAGCTTTGCAATGTAATAGCTATAGCTTCTGCCAATGCGAGTACCAAACTAGCAGCTAATGTACCCCAAGCAGTGCCTTGTCCCATCACTTCAGCAGCAATAGCGATGAAACCGCGTCCAGCTGTCATGTTTTGGGCAAACCATGTGACATAGCCTAATGAAAGATATGCACCACCAGCTCCGCCAAAAAGACCTGAAAGTACCAAGGCTTGCATCTGCACGCGCGGAACTTTAATGCCCGCAGCAGTTGCAGATTTTGGATCATCACCACTGGCACGCAGATGAAGCCCAAAGCGCGTTTTCATCATCATAATACTGACCAATGGTACGGCGATAAGTGCAGCGTAAGTCAGAATATGGTGGCCGGAAACAATTGGCCCCAAAACAGGAATGTCTTTAATAATTGGAATATTCAGATGGGGCAGGGAGCCACTCTTCAATGAGCCCGACATGCCTTTGTCACCCGTTGCCAGATAAAGGCCAAGTGTCGTCAAGGAAGCTGCAGCAAGATTTACTGCAATGCCGGTAATAATCAGATTAGTACCGAGCCGGTTGACAGAAAACGACATCATCCAGCCAATAAGCGCACCCGCCGATATGGCTGCTAAAAATCCGATAACAGGGCTACCAGTTGCCGCACTTGCAAGAACAGCAATAAGAGCGGCGGAAAGCATCATTCCTTCCATGCCGATATTCAATACACCGGCACGGTCAGATATCATAACGCCAAGCGCTGCAAACAACAGAGGTGTAGCAACACGAAAAATGGTTCCAATAAAAGCTGGATCCCATATTTGTGAGATAATCGCATCCATTAGCTTTGACCTCCGCTGTTACGTAAGTTGCGGATAATACGCATAATTGTCGGGTGCTTATGTATAACGCTGGCTGTAGCGCCAAGCATGATCGCTGCTGTGAAAATCCCTACAATTTCAGGTGGGATATTCATATTGCGTGCCAATAAGTCACCGCCGACTTGAACAAACCCAAGGAACAATGCGGCCGGAATAACAATAAAAGGATTTTCGCGCGCAAGAATGGCAACAATAACACCAGTCCAGCCATAGCCTGGAAGTTCAAGCCACGAGAAGCGGTTGTGCAGTCCCAATACCTCGACGGCGCCAGCAAAGCCTGCAATCATGCCACCTGCTAGCTGGGCTTTCATGATTGTCGATTTTAGCGGCAGACCAAGATGATTGGCCAATCCTGGGCTACTTCCGGCAATACGGGTGTTTAATCCTGAGCGCGTGAAAAACAACCAGAACCCACCTGCCAAACAAGCAAGCACAGCAATGATGGAACCGCTATTCAATCGGGTACCAGCGAGCAAGCGATCAAGTTTTGCATCCACTGGTATGCGGTAGGACATCATGCCCCCCGCATTAGGATCGCGAATGATATAATTGAGAACGTATAGACCTAAAAACAAAAAAGCGAAGTTTAGAACCAGCGATGTTACAAGTTCTGATGCATTAAATTTTAGACGTAAATATGCGGGCACAGTACAGGTGAAACTACCTACAATAGCGCCAAAAATAAGTGCGACCGGCAATAAGAACCAACCAATTGATGGTATGAAAATTGCAGCAGCGGCGGCACCAATGCCTCCAATATAAAAACCAGATTCAATGCCTAAGTTAAAAAGACCCGAGCGGAATAGAATAGAAACTGCAAGACCGGTTAACATGATCGGTGTTGCGGCCTCGATAATGTTGCCGATATGACGAATGCTGCCAAATGGGCCGAATAAGAAGGTTTTTATAATTGCTGACGGATTGTCTTGGCTAAGTGCTAACGGCACCAGCAATAAGGCAATTATGACTGTAATAACAGCAACAGTCAGTAAAAAGGGGATGGAAGATGCAAGTATTTTACGCATTATGCAGATCCCTTTGTACCTAGCATATAAGGACCAAGCATAGCTGGCGTGACGTCGGGGCTGTTGACAATTTCAGCGGCAATTTTACCTGAAAACAACACAATTATTCTGTCACTTAAACGCAGCAATTCATCAAGATCGGCACTAACGAGAAGAACGGCACAGCCATTTCGAGCTGTTTCATCAATACGGCGATGCAAGAAAGCTGCAGCTGAAACATCAATTCCGCGTGTCGGCTGATCGGCAATCAGAAATTTAGGGGAGGTGGCTAGCTCTCTGGCTGCAATTAGTTTTTGTGCGTTGCCACCGGAAAGTGAATCCAGACGCTCGCCAATGCCGGATGCACGAACTGAATATTCTTTAATCATTTTGCTGACGCGTTTGCGTATTGCGCCAAGCTTCAAAAACGGGCCGCTTTGGATGCTCTTTTCACCGTCGGTGCCTGCAATTGCATTTTCTGCGAGCGACAGATTTGGTGCGCCACCTTGAGCAAAACGGTCGGCAGGAAGATAAGCCAGACCATGCTTGCGCCAATCTGAAATCTGCTTTCTGGTCATGTCCTGACCATTAAGCAGGATTTTCCCATCCTCAACGCTCCGCATGCCCGATAAGGCAGCAACTAGGCCGCGCTGACCGCTACCATCAACACCGGCAATGCCGACAATTTCGCCCGCGGAAATATGAAAATTAATATCTTCAATTTTATCCGACGCGTCCACTGCCTTTGTGGTCAGCCCCGTTACTTCTAGGACAGCATTACTTTCGCCACTATAATGGGTGCGCTCAGGGATTTCGACCGCATGCCCCATCACCATTTCCATGATGGCGCTATCGGGGATACTGGCAAGCTTTTCTGTTCCGGTGACTTGGCCACTACGCAGGACAGTTACATTTTCACAAAGCTCACGAACCTCGTTGAGCTTGTGAGAGATAAATAGAATAGTAATGCCTTCATCGCGTAAGTTTTTTAGACGACGCATCAGCTCGTCAATTTCCGGAGGGGAAAGTACAGCGGTTGGCTCATCCAGAATGAGAAGGCGGGTTTTTCTTGAAAGAGCTTTAAGTATTTCAACTTTCTGTTGCGCAGCAACAGAAAGACTGGACGTAATTGCATCAGGCTCAACAATCAAATCATAATGCTGCATTAATTCGATGACGTCTTTTTTGGCCTTTGCTTTATCAATAAGGCCGTTTTTTACTGGTTCATTACCGAGAATGATATTCTCTGTAACCGTTAAGGTGGGAACCAGTGAAAAATGCTGATGAACCATGCCAATGCCATGCTGGTTCGCTTTTTCCGGCGACCAATCGCTGACAGGATTCCCGTCAATTGACATAGTGCCGGAACTTGCAGGCTCTATGCCAAAGAGAATTTTCATCAAGGTTGATTTGCCCGCACCATTTTCTCCGCAGATTGCATGGATGGAACCTTGCGGTATCGCAAAGGAAACATCGCGCAGCGCGGCGGTGCCATTTGGGTAAACCTTACCAATATTATTGAAGGCGACGATAACATCGCCGCCTTTCTCTTCTTTTTGACAGGAATTAGACACGATTATGGGCGAACCTTGTTGCGGATAGCGTTGAGGTCTTCAGTCGTCATACCAAAGGCAGACGGAACCGTAATCTCACCAGCAGCAATAGCTTTTGCAGCTTCATCAATAGAGTTTTTCAACTCGTCAGAAGCAAGCTTGGCCATATTGCCATCTTCAACGATGCCAACAGCGCCTTCTTTAACGCCTAGAGCCTCAATCTCACCAAAAGGAAGATCACCTTCTCTATAACGATCATAGGCTTGTACCAGGCTGACATCCACATTTTTAAGGACAGAGCTTACAACGGTTGCGGCCATTGCTGGGTCTGTGTCCTTAAAGATAGCTTCCTGATCTGAATCAACACCAAGAACAAATCTGCCAGTGTCTTTAGCTGCTGCAAGCTGGCCAAGGCCCGTTTGGGAGGCGGCAACAAAGCTCAAGCCTACATCCGAACGATATTGTGCAAGACCCAGTTCTTTACCTTTAGCTGCATCCATAAAGGAGCCGGCATAAGAAATTGCAATTTTAGCATCAGGGTTAACTTTCTCAACGCCTGCAATATAGCCGATCAGAAAGTCGTTGATAACAGGAATATCCATCCCGCCCATAAAGCCGAGATTTTTACCTGTATCACCTAATGCGCCTTCATTGACCAAGCCAGCTGCTAGCATTCCACCAAGATATGAGCCTTCATTTTGCTTATATTCAATGGAGTAAACATTGCCATAGTCACCTTCGTCATATGGAACGCTGGCATCAAAAATAATATATTTTTTATCAGGATATTGTTCAGCAACTGAAGCAAGGGTTTCGGAAATCTGATATGTTCCGGCAACAATCAAATCCCAATCCTGCTCGGAAGCGTCAAGAAGCACAGGTTCCCATTTGGTTGGATCATTGCCAACTTCCAAAACACGGACTTCAACTTCATCGCCATATTTGTCTTTGATCATGTCAAAGCCCTTGGCGGCAGAGTCAAAGAATGATTTATCACCAAGTGAACCATTGATGATCAGTAAAAGCTTGTCTGTTTTGTCTTGTGCAAAAGCCTGTCCGGCTACTAATGGAGAAAATGCTACGGAAGCAGCAAGCAATGCTGCAAGGGTATAAAAGCCTCGTCGTGTAGTCTTCATCGCAACCGAACTCCAATCCCGCTTTGTGGGTCTCTATGCTCAACCAGTTGAAGAAGGCTTCAACTATGGCGAACTGATAGTCATCTTTTTAAGCAGGCGAGGAGGCGCCAATTAAAAATTACGGCGCCAGCAAGCCTACAGTGAATTCTTGTCCATCTGACGATTCAAACAAAACAGAAGCATATTGCACTGTCAACATGAACCGTTTCATTATGATCAAGCCTGCGGCAATATAATCGATTTAATTAATTTTTTTACACAGGAACTAAGAAAATTAAGCTTTATACGCATAATTTACGGGTGTTTCCCCTGAAAATGCTCCGAATGTTGAGTGATTTTTGCCTTTCGTGTTGACATTGAGCGGATGAAACGTTTCATTTCTCTTTAGCAAAAGCTTGCAGCGGTCTGAAATATTGGC
>CANQXU010000108.1 GCA_947627865.1 uncultured Paenochrobactrum sp.
CCATCATTGGTGTCAGCGGAACAGTGCAATGAATTTTTGAGTAGGTTAAATGCGGTCTTCTCTTTGGACGCACTTATGCTGCTAGCTTCGCAAAGACTTTGAATGGCCCGCGGTTGTTGTTTGCGAATTGGTTCTTACGGATCATATGCGCAACTTCGATGCCCGTGATGGTAGCTGAAGCTGAATGAAAAGTTTTGAAGCCCAACACCGGTTTGGTGATCTTTTTGATGAAGTGATGATCCTGCTCTAGAATATTGTTCAAATATTTTATTTGCAGGATTTCAACCGATTTACCCGTGCCGGTGATTTTCATAATATTATTTATAGCCTGCGCACCGGCCAAATTAGCCCCGCTTTTATCAATGACTATCTTGTTCGGAACGCCATTGCTTGTGATGGCTTTTTTAAAGAAACGCCTTGCAGCATCGAGGTTTCGTCGCTCAGATAGCATGAACTCAAGCGTTTGTCCGTCACGATCAACGGCCCTGTACAAATAAGACCATTTTCCTTTGATCTTTATATGGGTCTCATCAATACGCCATGAGCCAGGGGTTGGTCGTTTGCGCCTAGGCAGAAATTTGCGGTGAGTATCTAACAACCCACTGGTTCTATGTCGCATGATCAATCTCTACGCCCCGCTCAGCCATTATTTCCTGAAAATCACGATAGGAAACTGCATAACGGATGTAAAAAAACAGCATACAGGAGGACACTTTTGGGGAAATGGCCCCCTTTGAAATCAACGGTCATCCGCAGCCACCCCGCTCAATTATTCACAATGACCGGCTTATAGCTTAGTAAATATGAAAAATTGGCGACAGAACCCTTGCAATTCAAGGGCTGTCCACAAATGGCAATACCATTAAAATTACTGAAAAATCACAGAATCGTTATTTCCTTTCCCAGAATTCTTCCAAAATCTTCACTAATTCTTCTTTCAGAGCATATGATTGACGCCATATAGCACGCATTCTACGTGTGCCTTTTGCAGGTGTAATGGAAATCACATTCGGCAGGTTTGCATTTCTTAGCCAATTTTCTGGGGCAATGGTACTGCCGTATCCAGCAGTAACAAGAGATATTCGTTGCTCGAGACCGAGGCCATATGTCTGCCGCAACCGTCGACTTTGTACCCATCTGTGATCTGTTGTGCATTCTGCTGGCGCAAAATCATCGGAATTAGATGGAAAATAAGTGAGTTCGCCATCTGTCTTACTTAGCCAGACAAAGCCTTCATCATATAATGGTGATGTTTCATATCCTGCAGGAATACTTAGTTCTGCACTAATCAAAACATCAATTTCACGATCAATTAATCGACGAAGTAGTCCATTATGCTTGCCACTGATGATTTCGATCTCGGTATGTGGGGAGTGTTTCTCAAATTGTTTTATGATGAGTAGCATGTCAGATGGAGCCAATGAGGAAATCGTCCCTAGACGGATGAGCGGACCGAGAACACGCCCCAGTTCCGTGCGAGCTCTATCTATGCTGGCCATTATCGATAAGATTTTTTTAATAGTATCAATTGCATGCTGCCCTTCTTCAGTAAGGCTTACCTCTCGGCCGCGTTCAAAAATATTAAAACCAATAGCCTCTTCCACTTTGCGAATCTGATAAGAAAGACCAGAGGCTGAAATACCCATAAATTTTGCTGCTGGACGAAAGCCGCGATAATGCGCAACTGCTTCCACCAAGCTGAGATCTCTGATGGAGATAGTCGCAAGCCTGTTCGAAATTACTTCACGCACTGTTAAAATCCTTCTGATTGCCTTCACGGCGGGTAGTAAATAATAGAATATATGAGTTTTACAATCACCTATTACATCATTGAAAGGATGTATCCGTGAACAGACGTGCCCCATTTATAGTGGCCCTCTTAACTACTGCATTTTTCTCTTTTACGGCTGCGGCTGAGCCGTTAATATTTACGGATGTGACTGGTGTCGAAGTCAAACTGCCCGCCATGCCTCAACGAATCATAACTTTGCCAAATCCGGCAGCTGCAACATTAATTGCTTTAGACGGCAGTGCGCAGAAGCTTGCTGGTATGAATGAAGGCTCTAAGCGTGCATTTAAATCCGGTATGATGGCTGTGATGTTCCCAGACGCGCTGGAAATTTCTTCTGATATCGTTGCCGAAAGTGGCGGCTGGATGCCCAATGTTGAATCCATCGCTGCCCTTAAGCCCGATCTTATTATTCAATGGGGTGGCCGTGGTGATGAAATTATTGAGCCACTGAAAGCTCTGGATCTTCCTGTTGCGCTTATGAAGGGCGGCGGTAATGACGGATCCGAGGCATTGGCACGCGATAATATGCGTATGGCAGCTGAGATCACAGGTCAAACCGAAAAGCTTAAGGCACTTTTTGCCTGGCGCGATAAGGTTATAGCCGAGATTGAAACTGGTTTGAAGAATCATCCAGTCGACAAAGCGCCGCGCATTTTACATCTTCGTTCGGCCAAGTCGAAACTGACTGCTACGGGTGAAAAGAGTTATCAGAATGTTTTCATTGAGTTGGTTGGTGGAGAGAATGTCGCCAAGGGGCTAGGCGTTCAAGCGGAAGTGAATGTCGAGCAGATCCTTGCCTGGGATCCAGACATGATCATCCTGTCAGCTGCTGAAACTGATGCAGGACTGGAAGCTGTTTACGACCATCCACTTCTTTCTCAACTGCGTGCGGCGAAGGAACAGCGTGTTTATAAGACACCAAATGGTGGATATGTCTGGGATAGCGCATCTCATGAAAGTCCCTTTACATGGATGTGGCTTGCAAATCTTGCCCGTCCTGATGCGTTTTCGTTCGACTTACGCGAAGAAGTGAAGAAGGGCTTCGTTCTTTTGTACAACTATGAACTCGAGGATGAGCAGATCGACACAATTTTGCGGTTGGATATGAACAACCAAACGCATGGCTACGCGATGTTCGCACGTAAGTGATTTTCTGTATGCTCTCATTATCGGTACTTTATCGCTGGATTTACTGGCCAGCCCTGATCAGCTGTTTTTTAATGGCAATGATCTGGGGACTGATTTCTGGTCGCTATCCGATTAGTACAGGAGAAGTTCTAACGATCCTATTTGATTGGATCGCAGGTAATGCAGCCAGCCAAATCGAAACTATGGTTATAACCAATGTTCGGTTGCCACGTATTCTGCTGGCTGCTTTGGTTGGGGCAGCTCTCGCTCTTTGCGGCGTTGCACTGCAGGCGCTGTTTCGCAATCCATTGGTATCTCCAAAAGTTCTGGGTCTGTCATCCGGCTCTGCTCTTGGCGGTGTGATCGCGCTTTTCCTTGGTGCATCGGGTCTATGGTTGATGGGCGCTGTTTTCATCTCTGCATTTGCAGCACTCTTTGCAGTAGTGGCCATTGGTCATATCGCTGGCCGCACGATGCTTTCTATCGTTCTTGCTGGCATCGTGATCGATGCACTTTTCAGTGCTGGCATTTCCCTGGTGCAGTATGTGGCTGATCCAGAAACAAGCCTGCCAGCCATTGTTTTCTGGTTGATGGGAAGCTTTTCGACCGCAACTTGGGATAAATTCTCTCAAAGCTGGTTGTTCTTGGCTGTTGGAATCATCCTTCTCAACCAAATGCGCTTTCGTATCACCGCATTGGCTATGGGTGATGATGAGGCTCGCGCTTTTGGGATTAACATCACTCGCTCAAGAATGACAATTTTTACGCTGATATCCATTCTCGTTGGGGCCAGCGTATTTGTTGCTGGTGTTGTTGGCTGGGTCGGGCTTGTTATTCCACATATCGCACGTCTTCTGGTGGGTGAAAGCCAGCGTCACCTCTATCCGACAACCATTGTTCTGGGCGCAACCTTCATGATGATTACCGATACAGTTGCACGCAGTCTGACCTCAGCTGAAATTCCATTGGGAATTTTAACCGCAATCATTGGTGCGCCTATCTTCGTATGGCTACTTTGTACTCGTAAGAGGATTCGAGCGTGACTTGTGATGTATCACTAACAAACGCCAAGGTAGTCTTGGGTGGGAACACCATATTTGACAATGTCAGCTTTGACTTGCCACGTGGTGAAACCATGGCCATTCTTGGTCCAAATGGTCGTGGTAAAACAACGATGCTTAAGGCGATCCTGGGAACGCAGAAGCTCTCTCAAGGCTCAAGGCTTGCACCGAAAACTATCGGTTATGTCCCACAACATCAGCAAGGCTCAGAAAATCATAGCTGTTTGGATATGGTGCTTATGGCTCGCGCTGCGCAGCTTAGCATGTTTTCACTGCCATCCAGCAAAGACCGTAAAATTGCTTATGAGGCTTTGGAGTGGGTGCGCGCTGAGAAATATGCGGACCGATTATTCGGGACATTGTCTGGTGGAGAGCGTCAGATTGTGCTTCTCGCTCGTGCGCTGGCGACGGGTTCGGACGTTCTCATTTTAGATGAACCAGCATCTGCTCTGGATTTGGCCAATCAGGATTTACTGCTAGGCACCCTATATCAGCTACGCCAACAACGCAGCCACACTATCCTATTCACCACCCACCATCCGCAGCATGCACTGTACCTCGCAAACAAAGCGCTTTTAATGCATGCGGATGACGCAATCGCTTTTGGCGATGCAGATGATGTGCTGACAGAGGCAGAGCTGACAAAGCTTTACAACGTGCCGCTTCGTCGACTCGCCGTACAAATTGACGGCGTGCAGCAACATGCTGTCTGCCCGATTTTCGGTCTCAGAGAACTACAACAACTGGCAATTAATCCCATTTCTCCAATCAAAGGAAATTCCAATGGCGAATGATACAATCTCCTACCTCGAAGATGGACAAAAGCTCACAGTTACCTTCGATGAAATGCTGAAGTACCATGGTGTGGGCTTCCCCGGTGGTGTGGCGCATGGTCTGAAAGTTATGCAGCGCGCATGGCCGCTTTTAGACAACGGCAACTTGCCAGAGCGCCGCGAAATCCGCTGCGTTACCGCATTTGGTGGCCCTGGCGGCCGTGATGCGATCGAATTTGTCACACGTGGTTTAACAGAAGGCCGCTACATCGTTGACAAAGAAGTGGGTTTAGGCGTCGAGGAATCTCCTGGCGGTCGTTACTATTTCCGCTTCGAATACCGTGGTACTGCCGTTGAGGTTACAATCCTCCCAGGCCATGTTCGTCCTGAGTTCATCGTGCTGGCACGCAAGCAAGGACGCACTGCAGAGGAAGAAGTAATTCTGGCTGAAATGAAACGCGAAATGGGTGATCGTCTTGTGCCTTTACCAGCAGAAGAGGTCTATGAAGCAAAGGTCTACACGCTCTAATGTCTGGCCGTATCATTCAAGATCGAGCAGAAGCAATGGGCGTGATGGCACGGGCAAGTCGTGCGCAATTGTCACGTCTTTGGCAACAATTGGGCAATGCCTTTCAGCCAGTACAATTGCTTGAACCCGAAACTGGAATGGTACGGCTAACCACCAAGGCTGGACAAACGGATGTGCACTTTCAGTTTGGTGAAGCGAGCTGTACTCGCTGTGTAGTGGAGCTAAACGGTTTGAAAGGTTACGCGGTTCAATTGGGCTCAGATGGTGAAAAAGCGTATTATGCAGCCTGCCTCGATGCTTTATTCCAGTATGGCAGCCAAAGACTTTCTACTTCTTTGGCCGACTTAGCAGCTGAACAAGATGAGCGGAGAGCGGAGAAGGCTATAATCGCAGAGGCGACGAAAGTGCGGTTCTACACAACAAAGACTTCCAGTTGATACCATGAAAATTGCAATCACTTCCACTGGCCTGTGCAATAAGCATCTTGAGACAGAGTATTTTAGGATATTACTGGAGGCATTCGGTTATCCTGCGCGCATCTATGATATGGGAGCGGCGGCACTAGAAGCGGTTCTGCTTGCGCTATGTGATGATAAATGCGCTGTTGCCCTTGAAGGAAAAGCGAAGCGTGCTGAGCAGTTGTTACGAGATCGCCACGTCCCACTCGTACAGCGTGACAAAGCGGAATTTATCGTCTGCGATGTAGCCAACTTCGTTTGGAGTGACTTGCCAATTGGTAACAGACTGGCGCCGGAAGATGGCGCAACACTTATATTGGAAGTGACGGAGCTCTCGCCTCACCAAGGTTCAGAAAAGATTACCGTTAAAGGAGCAGGTATAAAAGACATTGCTGAGTTTTGGGTGGATCACGACACTGCAAAAAGATTGCAGCAACGACCCCAGTTTGAATATCCTTGCGGTGTCGACCTGCTTTTAATCTGTGATGCGTCAATTGTAGCCTTGCCACGCCATTTGAAATGGGAGCTAGGCTAATGTATGTGCCGGTGAAAGGTGGGGATAAGGCAATTGCCGCTTCCCTTGCCGCGCTTGATCAACAACGTCGTGGTGACCACTCCATTCCTGAAGTAGAAATAGACCAGATCATTGCCCAATTTTCCCTGGCGATTGACCGCGTAATGTCTGAGGCTGGTCTATATGATCCGCGATTGGCCGCTATAGCATTTAAGCAGGCGCAAGGCGATATAGCGGAGTCTGTCTTTCTATTGCGAGCCCATCGTGCGCAGTTGCCTGATTTTGGCGAAGTGATTTTCTGTAATCCTGACGATCTGGTGGTCGAACGGGATATTTCCGCCACCAGTAAGGAGCTGACTGATGGTCAGATATTGGGGGCTACCTATGATTATAGCCATCGACTGTTAGATTTCTCGCTTGAAACACCACGTGCAGCGATGGAAGTTGAACCCTATTCATCTGTACCGCTGCTGGAAACAAAGAGCATGGAATATTCTGATCTTCTCGTTTCGGAAGAAGATCAACCCGTTGATATAACCCGGCAACCGATTTCAACCCATCCATCACCAGCCGAGCGTTTAGGACATTTGGCACGCGGAGAGGAAGGTTATATGACTGGTTGTGCCTATGAGAATCTACGAAAGGCAGGACAGAGCCACCCGTATGTGAGCCGCCTCAAGCGTGGTGAGCTCGTACTTAATATACATTTGGACGACATTGAGCTACTCGTGGAGATCGGAGAACTACCTCTGACCACTTGCACATTGATTGAAGCAAAGCCGGAACATCTCATTGAGGGCTTTGGAATTGCTTTTGGTGCTGCTGAACGGCGTGCTTTGTCCATGGCAGCTGTCGATCTGCAATTCAGGCAGAACGATCTCCGTGCCGATGATCTGATGCATACAGATGGAGTTGCCGCGTCCGGTTATCTTAGCCATCTCAAACTTCCACATTATTCCGATTTCGCAGCAGATGTTGCACGGCTGCGCCGATTGGCAGGTGACCAGTGAATTACGCTTATCTGGATCGGCCATCGAAGCGCGCATTGCGGCGCGCAATCTTGAAAGCGCTGTCATTACCTGGCCGACAGGTTCCCTTTGTTGTACCGGAAATGCCTATTGCTTACGGTTGGGGTGTCGGTGGGATGGCGGTAACGGCTGCTCTGCTAACACCTAACGACCGACTGAAGGTGGTCGATCACGGCTCTGATGATACGGTCAACGCGATTAACATTAAACGCTTTTTTCAAAACACCGCATCAGTCACTTGCACAGAGGTGACAGCCGAAGCGAGCTTGATCCAAACGCGTCAACGAGTACCTGAGGCTCCAATGCACGAAGGTCAGGTGCTTATTTATCAGGTGCCAAGGCCAGATCCCTTGCGCGGTTTCATCAATAGCGGATCAGAATCGCGAAAACGACACGGTGATCACGACTATGGTGTAGTCTATACGCGTTTATTCGAACAATGGCTGCAAAGCGGAGAAACCGCTCTTGGCTATGATCATCCCATGATTATCGAGGATGGCGTGATGATGTCGCCATCACCCGTGCCTGCACAGGATAATAAACGCATTGCGCACAGCCCGGCAATTCAGATATTTGGTGCGGCACGTGAAAGACGTCTGTATGCCCTTCCTGCCTATACAAGTGCCCAAAGTTTACAATTTGATGACTTGGCCTTTACCATGAGGCACTCGGCTCACCATTGTTCTATCTGTTTGAGTATAGATGCTTATCTGGATAATTTAGGCAGCGAGGACGAGCCGCAATGGGTCTGTTCTGATAGCGAGTGTTGTCAGTTGCGAGCGGATGCACTCGATGTTTGAACTGCAGGCGCCATTACTTGAAGCCCATAGTATCAGCTTTCAATATGGCAACCAATCCGTGCTTCAGGATTGCAGCCTGGAGCTTTATGCGGGTGAATGCTTGGCGATTCTTGGCCGGTCTGGCTCAGGCAAGTCCACCTTACTTTCCCTGCTCGCGGGGCGCATACCTTTGAACCATGCATCACGCTATCATTTGGATGGTCTTGATGTGCTGAGTGCTGATGGCGCGTTGATGCTTCGCCAACTGACAGGCTATGTCAGCCAGAACGCGTCAACTATGCTCGATATAAGGCTAAGTGCAGCTGCAAATATTGCCCGTAAATTATTTGATCTCGGCATCCGTGATGCAGGGCGCGCGTTGGCAGACTGTAGGCTCTGGCTTAGTAGACTAGATATGGATGAGCGGCACCTAATACAGCCCGTCTGTCAGTTCTCAGGCGGCATGCAGCAGCGTGTGCAAATTGCTGCTGCTCTCATTCATCGACCCAAGGTCTTGTTCTTAGATGAACCAAGCACAGGTTTGGACACTGTCTCAAAATCAGAGCTGATCGACATATTGCGTGGATTAAAGCGCGACAGATCCACTGCGATGATTTTTGTCACCCATGATCTTGCCATTGCAAAACTGATCGCAGACCGTATCATCGTCATGGATCAGGGAAAAATCGTAGAGGAGGCTGTCTGCGACAGGCTTTTAACTGCGCCGCAATCATCGGCTGCCGTTGATCTCGTGCGAGCAATGATATGAGTATTTGTCTTGATTTCAAAAGCGTGCACCCACATACGAGCGCAGAACTGGTTCTTCGTGCGAAGAGCGGTACGATCTCTGTTATCTACGGGGCGTCAGGACGTGGCAAAAGCACTTTGCTCTCACAGATTTGGGGCAGTAGACCAATTGCAGAAAATGGTCATGTAATACTTACAATAAATAACCAATCTTGTGATTTAACACGGATCAAGCCTGCTCATTTGGCGCAGATTCGTGGACAAACTATGAGTTATGTCGAACAAAATCCGGCTGTGTTAAAGCGAGATTATCTGTACAATTGGTTTAACCTTAAAGATCCTCGGCTACTGGAAGGACTTGTTGCATTCGATCTTCCTCCCGACTTGTGCGAACGCCGCGCAAGTGACGTCTCAGGAGGTGAGTTACAACGCTTTATCCTTTTGCGAGCAGTCCTCAGCAAAGCTCCTATTATATTGCTAGATGAGCCTTTCACCGGGCTGGATCGCGAAAGAACAGAACGGGTTGCAACTTTTATCTTAGCAGAAGCCAAACGTGGACGCTTAGTCGTCCTCACTGCGCACGAACAGTGTAATTATGCAGATGAATCATTGTTGTTAACTTGATAGGTTCTAATGGGATGGGTAATCCCCCCCCTTAATTAAAGGTGTTTGAAGTTGAATTTT
>CANQXU010000109.1 GCA_947627865.1 uncultured Paenochrobactrum sp.
ATATTCTGTATGTACCTGTTACTTACGGAGTCCCCACAAGAACCCGCATTCTCACTGAGTTTGCGGGTTTTTTGTTGCCTGTAGTCTTCGGTATTGACTGTTTACAGCCGGGATTTTTAGTTATACGGTTAGCTATACAATGAACATATAGCTAAAAACCGTATAGCTAAACTTGGTATATCCTATGGCTCGTATAACCACACCGCTGACAAACACAGAGATCCGCGCAGCAAAGCCGGATGCCAAAGAATACACGTTGCAGGATGGTGGTGGGCTGTACCTGCTTGTTAAACCTAGCGGCTCGAAGATATGGCGATTCTCTTACTACAGACCACACGATAAAAAACGTGCGCTGATTAGCTTTGGATCTATCAATGAGGTTTCGCTTGCTGACGCTAGGAAGAAACGGGATGAATACCGGATATTAATTGCTCAAGGCATCGACCCACAAACTCACCAGCAACAGAAACGAGATACCGAAGAACTGCGTCGAGGTAATACCTTCCAGAAAGTAGCCGCTGACTGGTATGAGATGAAAAAAAGCCAGAATCTCGCCCCCAACACCATTAAAGATATTTGGCGCTCATTGGAGAAATACGTTTTCCCAGAACTGGGCAACCGACCTATTAATGAACTCACCGCGCGTCTGTTCGTCACTACATTGGAGCCAATCAAAGCACGAGGCAATCTTGAAACGCTCAAGAGGGTTTTGCAGCGGATAAATGAGGTGATGGACTTTGCTGCTAACAGTGGACTGATTGAGGTAAACACCGCGACTAATGTACGTAAAGCATTCCCTACTCCGGTTAGAAAACACATGCCCACCATCCGGCCTGAGCAATTACCGGAACTTATGTACGCCATCTCAATAGCCCGTATTGAGAGGCAAACCAGGCTTTTAATTGAGTGGCAATTACTGACAGTGACGCGCCCTGTTGAGGCAGCAGAAGCACAATGGGCTTAGATTAACCTTGAAGATAAGACGTGGACTATCCCCGCTGGGCGAATGAAAATGCGCCGCGATCATATCATCCCATTATCAGAACAGGCATTAGCCGTTCTCGAAGCGATGAAGCCTATTAGCGCACATCGAGAATATGTATTCCCGAGCTACAAAAATCCGCTCCTGCCAATGAATAGCCAAAGTGCTAACGCGGCACTGCGTCGTATGGGTTACCAAGGGATATTGGTATCTCATGGACTGCGAGCAATATTCAGCACAGCAGCAAACGAAGAAGGCTTTGAGCCTGATGTTATCGAAGCCGCCCTAGCCCACGTTGATGCCAATGAAGTTCGCCGTGCGTACAACCGAAGCAACTACATCGAGAAGCGAATAGTGCTTATGCGCTGGTGGGGTGAATTTGTCGAAAGCGCGGCAACTGGCATTACTCTTGCCGCAGGAACTCGTGGGATTAGGGCTGTATAAAATAACAGTAAGACTATAAAACAGGATGAAACAGACGTATAATTAATCATTAAAAGAATAAGCCATGCCTAGGCTGATCCCCGAAAATCCGTACACCTCTACGGGCTGGCATGGCTCCTACCAAAAGAGGCCGCGAGGTGGCGATGATTGATATTCGAGCAGAGCTAAAAGAAAAAAAGAATGAAGTAATTTCACTTCACGAAGTTATTCTAACCATTAAAGAACAATCACCTGGGGCGACATTACCTGACATAGCTGAGTGGCTATTAATACACCTTAACAATGACCCAAACGCACCGGAAATGGGGTTATTAACAGTTGGCGGGGGGTATGAATCAATCGCCCCGCAATGGGGCCAGCCTACGCTTAATAGTCCTTACACACTAGAAGAACTCTTAATAGAATTGTACAAAAGTTATGATTTATGGCCTGGGGAGATACCATTTTGAACAGAAGAAAAGAAATCACAGAAAATACATTTATAGGGCTTGGATTTAAAAGACAAGAGCTGACGGACTTCTTCCATGCAAAAGGTAAAAGGTTTAATTTCGGTCTTCCCCCGCTGTGTTCTGATGATGAAATTTTCGAGGCTCAATTAAGAACTTCAGAGGTGAATCCAAGTATATCGGAAATAACTCCACCTAATATCAATCAAAATCTACATGACCAGATCGATTGGGAACCGAAATTTGAAGGAAGAACCGCCGCGCTAGAGATTATCGGGGCGATTTCTATAATCCTTGTAGAGAAATCAGGAAACAAATATCAGTACGGTAGCAATATCAGTGCCAGCGCAATAGCTGAGGATGTTGCTACAATGATGGATAAGTCACCTGCAAACTATAGAAAGCTAATTAGTGAGGCTTTAAAGATAAGCGGCCTAGCTAAAGACTAAAGAGCGCTACCTGCCTGATGGGCACATAATCAATCTGCGCCCACCAAATTTATACCAACACCCCGCAACACCCTTCCCAAACATTACCAACCTATCTGGGCAATTAATCAAACCTTACCAACTATACGAACATCCCAGAGCCAAACACTACCAACTATTAGAAATCGACTTAAAACTCACCGTTTAAACATTACCAACTTTCCTATTTCTAACCATTTTAGCCATGCCAACAATTTAGCCTTTCCTACCAGCAACCTACGCAGACCCATGATTTAATATTTCGGTATTGAACAGTTAAGCACGTAAACATGGGATTACCGATGAACTACACCGATAGAAAAATTTTACTCAAAGCTGAAGTTAAAAATATCATCCGCGTTAGATCGGATAGCGCCTTTCAGGACATGATAAACGCAGGCGAATTCCCGAAAGGCTTCCGCATTGGCTTACGCCGTGTGGGTTGGTTCGCTGATGAAGTTAACACATGGATTGATGAGCGAGTAAAAGAAGCACGTGGGGAGGCTCTCTAATGTCGAAAAAAAACCACCCGGCACAGGTGGCTGATTCAGATATTCGCGTTAACGATTCTACTACTACCGATCTGATTAAGCCAGTTCCTCGAACACCTAAAAAGCACCGCGCCAGATTGTATATGCTTCATTGCGGCGTTAATGGTTTCACTGAAAATGAAATACTCCGTTATTGCCGACTTTCATCAGGAAGAAACTATTTTTCGGAATTAGAGCGCCGCCTTGATATTCAGTTAGAACGTATTGACGAGAAAAACCCCGACGGTATCGGCTCACACCTCCGTTACCGGTTCACTAATCGCGCTGATGTATTTCGTGTGATTCAGTTAATTAATAGCAACGCCTCGTCTGGTGGCTATGACGGACTTTCACAACAGGCTATCGCTGACATTCTGACCTTATACCCGGAAGCGTTCACCGCTAAATAACGGAGAAAAACATGAAACTGAATAATGTGACCTTAACCGGTCAGGGATTCTCTCACCTTGAATCTGACCGCAGAGATATTCACCAGGCAAATGAACATGATATTTCCGTTATTAAATTTGAGGGCGTAACTGTTCGTGTAGTTAATGTTTTTGGTGAGCCGTGGTTTGTTGCTAAAGACATTTGTGCCGCTTTGGAAATTGTCGATCACAAAGTGCCAATGCGTCGCTTGAACGACACCGAAAAGGAGGGGTACTCAATACCCACCCTTGGAGGCATTCAAAAAATGTCGATTGTCTCTGAGTCTGGATTTTACAAACTCATAGCGCGAAGCCGTAAAGCATCCATCCCCGGCACGGCAGCCTATCGATTTAGTGAGTGGGTATTTGGTGAGGTAATCCCCTCTATTCGAAAAACCGGTTCATATGGCGTCCCGTTCGCATTCCTGAATGACCACAGTAAACGACAGGTAGCCTATGACAAAAAGGCGAGCAAGCGCGGTAAAGACCTTCAATCCTGTAAAGCAGAAAAAGCACGCTTAATCGCCGAAGAAGCCGAGTTATGGCGCAAGTTTCAGCCTCAGTTGCCGGAGGTTCACTGATGATTAAGTCAAAGAATCCACAGACCGGAAGCCGCTACAAAGATGCCCACGGCGCACTAATCACCGTCGAAAGAGTGGTTCACAACCGCGTGACGTTCTACCGGGATGGCTATCAATCGCCATGTGTTCAGCCGCTGGAGCGGTTCGTGAAAGAATTCCAGGAGGTAGCGCAGTGATACCTACTTACGTACCTACATCTGCCGTCCAGAAAGAATCTTTTTCACTGGCTGGAATGATAACTTTTGATAAGGTTTCCAGCCTGAACGGGATAGCTAACCTGTTAAGTATTGTTAAGGTTTTTAGCCCATCAGCGCCGGTTCGAATGTATACAAATGTTAACGTTTTTGGCCTGTCTAAAATCGCTGAAATGTTTACAAATCTTGGTGTTTTTAGTCTGCCGAAAACTAACGATAACGCGACAAATATAGACGTTAGGAACCTGTCAAAACCTGACATTCACTTAGCCAAAAACTCGGCTGAGTGGCTGTCAAAAGTTGTCATTGAAACCGCACCAGCCGGACTTCATGCAACAGTGCGCACAGTAGAGGCCGATTTACATAAGGGATATTCATATGAATACGCCCGGACATCAGAACGCGCCCTCGATACACGTTTATCAGCTGTCATTACAGTTCTTAATGAGTGCCGTTTGACTGTCATTCAAGTGTCAAATGAGGCTCGTTTGGGAGTCATTGCGCGGGTAACAGGCACAAAAAAGGGCAGCACGTCTAATGCTACCCCTTTGATTACAGCAGACAGTTATCAGCCTTTTGGCTCGATGCCGCGCTTATCGAGTTCTCGTCTCAATAAACGCTTTATCCAGCCAGAACGGTTATCGTCACCATCTTCTTGCATGGCGATAGATAGCCGTTCGTATAGTTCTGCATCTAAGCGAAGTTGGACAGCAAATCGCGCTTTCTTGTTGTCATTGGTTGACATATTAAACCACCGTCATGTATCTTTCTTTCAGGTTGATAATGTATACCAGCGTCAACAAAAACAAAACCCCGTAAGTGCGGACACACCTACAGGGCTTCTAACTACCACCGTTATTCTCAGTAACGAGGAAGCTGTTTTGAATAATATCACACCCCAACAGGTGCGGCACTCGCACACCCTGAACACAGGAACAGAGCTACCGTCATTCATCTGGATAATCGCAGCGGTTCGCCGCGACTGCCAGTCAATCACTGCACAAATCCATCACATCGAAGCTGAATCAGAGCGCGAAGCTCGCCGCTCACTTGCCCGTGAACACGTCACGTTCTTTGCTGGACGCATCCGCAAGGGGGCTGTCCATGCTTAACCAATTCACTGTTCTGGGTTGCGGCACCAATCAGCGCGGCCTGACCATCGGCATTAACTACAAAATCACCTCAGACAGCACCGCTAAAGCCACTGCACACGCCATGTTGCAAGCCCAGCGTGACGGCCTGACCCGTATCCGCATTACTCGCGTTATGGGGGTGACAGCATGAATGCTATCACTCTGAGCAATACAAATATGCCGTTGGTGGAGTATCAGGGCCAGCGTGTCGTCACGTTCGCCATGATTGATGAAGCGCACCAGCGACCAGAGGGCACAGCTAAGGCTACTTTCAATCGTAATATTCGGCACTTCTTAGAGGCGACGGACTTTGTAAAAGTACCCGCAGCCGTGTACCGCGAGATCCTCGATATTTCTACCCGCAAGCAATCGGGCAAAGTTTGCGCGTATACCAAACGTACGCGCAAAAAATCAGCAGAAAAAATCACTGAGGATGTGACGCTGGTATTTGAGTCCGGCTATCTGATGATTGTAAAACCCTTCAAAGATGATCTTTCCTGGCAGATACAGCGCGAATTGGTCAACAGCTACTTTCGACCTGTCCCGCATTTCTCTGATATTCGCCCTATTCCTGTACCCACGCTGGAAGAGCTGGAAGCTATGCCACCCCAGCAAGCCGCAGACCTTATCGCGCAGGTAGAACACCAATCAAAGCGCCAGCATGGGCAGCACGGTAGTGCCGAAATGACGCAACGCCGCCGTGAGTTGAAGTTAATCAGACCTGCAATGAAGCGAGTCGTGTCACTGATTCAGTTATCCATTCCCGGTCTGGAGGTGAAGTCATGAGTCACGAAATCACATTAGAACAGGCCGCAGAACGCGCCCACCAGGTAGAAATCATCGCTCGCCTGATGGAGTCCTACCCGCACCAGCTAATGGATTGCGAAATTGAAGCCATATCCGCGCTGATTGCCAGGCTGTCTGGCAGCGTTGTTACGTGGCTGGGGGAAGAAATGGCACAGCGGAGGAGCGGAAAATGAGTCGATTTCCTTTGATTGATGCCACCTGCCGGGTTGAACAGGCTCAGGAAGTCTTATCAATGTGGATGGAAGGGTTACACAAATCTGAAGGCGCAGAGGCGCGAATGATTGGCGCGTTGCTTTCTATTTTGGATGGTGTGCCGGAAACGATGACCGAAGCAGAAAACGAGTTAATAAAGCTGGCTGGGAGTAAAAGCAATGGATAAGAAATCCATCAAGGGAAATAACGCTATCGACGCGTTGATAAAGATCCGCGCATTGCTGCTCGCAGCAGGACACCTGACTACAAACGATGATGAAACCACGCTGATGTTTGAGCTTATTGATGCCGCTGAGAACGTTATTAACCGAGTGCTGGAGAGTGATAAATGAATGCTAAACACCTTAAAACCCTTCTTGCAGAAGCCTCTCAGGACGGAATTTTGCTTACTCAGGCCGATGACACTAGCTCACTGCAAAGCCGCCGTGTGATTGGGTACAAGTCCTCTATTCGTGCGCTAGACCGTGGTGATTATGACCGTCATTTACCGGGCGGGATGCGTGTTGTAGCAGCAATCTTTGACGCTGAGACATCCGGTTACTTCACTCCTGATAATGAAACCCGTGTCGTGCTTTGGCGCTGGCTGGTGGCCGCAGTATTTATCAACACGATGGCAGAGGAAAACGGTGTTGCTGAGGTTGAGAACGAATCTGGCGGTATAGACCACCCCGCTATGTATTTTGGTGAGTACGGTGGGATTAGCGTCTATCCGTTTGCGGAACGCTTTTCACTGGCGAATCACATTGAAGCAATTGCTATAGAGAAGTACGGAGTGAATAACGGCTATCTGATGGCTGTGAACATGTATCAAAGCATGATTGCCGCTGATTGTTCTCTATCTGAATGGGGGCGTGAATCATTCCAGATATTACACGACAGCTTTATTAAGCAGTTAAACACCGATGGTCTACCACCGCAGCCAGTAACGCACTAAGGGGCAATGATGATTACTAAAAACTTTCAACTCAATGCCCTGGCAAACCAGTTCGCCGCAGCCGTGTATGACAGCGTAAGACAGCAGAACGGTGGTGACTGGTTCACTATGGCCGTAGGTAGTACGTCGATAGAAGTAGCGATTACTGACGGCGTAAAGAGTATTCGTGAGCTGGTTAATTCTTATTTGCTGGCAGCGTTGAAAGATGACTTTCCGAAATGGGAAAGCATGGGGATCACACTGATAAAGAAATGCGTCAATAAGCGCGGCCTGACTGCGATAGGCGGGGAGATCTGGCAGAGCATGATTAACGATATGGGCGATTCGCTGGCAGCGGGGGGATTCAATGCAAATTGATTATCAGGATTCTGGCGTAATCGCTCGTCTAACGCTGAGCAGCTCAATTATCAACACACGGAAACATAAACGTTTTGTGGATGTGGCTTTGCTAGCGGCTGATGTATCCGAGCGTTCAACGGGAGTGTTGGTTATTCGCTCTGTTATTACAGGCAAAACACCTGCAGTCATGCGGGCCTACAAAGCCATATTGCGTGAGGTGTCACGATGAAACATATCGAGTTAGATAAGCCGAATGATAGCCCCCTTTTGAGTGAGCGTACCGGCGAATTGGTGGCTAAGGTGATTGGTGCCGTATGGATTGAAAACATTCACGATACTGGATGTGAAGAACTTGAGATAACCACTCAAGAAGGCCGAAAAGTAACCGTGCCCTTGAAGCCAAAGGATGTATGTGACCTGATTCAGGCTTACTTATACCCTGCTCTGCAGGAAGTACACAAAGACAAGTGGGAGCAAGCCCTTACGTCTGAGTTTGAGTTGTGGTTGGGTGATGACTTCTTACTGACGGAGTATGGAAAAGGTAAATGGCTGCTTCTCGTTGAGGTGATTTCTTCATGGCTGGACTTCATGGGGTACGGTGATGCGAAACATTGATTTGATCCGTGAAGTGACCAGAGCAGCAGCGGATAACTGGCCTCATGTTCTGGCTGGCTTATCTATCAGTGTTCCTGACTCACCCCGTAAACATGCGGCATGTCCGGCGTGCGGTGGTCATGATCGTTTTAGATTTGACGACAACGGGCGCGGTTCGCATATCTGCAACCAATGCGGCGCAGGTGATGGCCTCGACCTTATCGCGAAGGTAAACCACTGTGATGCCACAACAGCCGCACAGCTTGCCGCCGACGTGCTGGGGATTAATTACCGGGCGACAAAATCAACAGAGGCAGCCAGCCAGAGAAGAAGCCAACGGGCAGCAGAGCACCAGCAACGTGAGCAGGAGCGCCAGAAACAGGCCGAGGCAGACGCAGTATTGCGTCGAGCTACGTTTTCCCGTCTTTACAGTGAAATGCTCCACAGTGCGACAGACGGCGAAAGCGAGTACCTGATTAATAAGGGGCTGGATGGATTCACATTCCCGATCACCAAAGATGGCTCAATGCTGGTGGCTCTCACTGATGAAACCGGAGCCATAACAGCAGCGCAGACCGTTACACCGCAAGGTGAAAAGCGCCTGATTAGCGGTTCGGCCAAGAAAGGTGCTTTCCACACTGTAAACGCCATAGAGCGACCGCAGAGCGTTTTAATCACTGAGGGGCTGGCTACCGCCCTAACCTGTCACTTAATCAAGCCTGATGCTCTGACAGTGGCAGCAATTGACGCTTTTAACCTATTGCCCGTAGCTGAGGTTATGCGCCGTAAATACTCTGATGCTCGAATCATCATCGGAGCAGATAACGACCACCAGATAGGTGACTCCGAAACCGGAGGAACCAATACAGGCAAGGGAGAAGCAGAGAAAGCAGCCACAGCCGTTAACGGATGGGTATCAATTCCACCGACAGACCACAAAGCAGACTGGGACGACTACAGGCAGCAAAACGGCCTAGAAGCCAGCGCAGTAGCGTTTAATGACTCTATGTATCAACCGGAGATCATGAAGGGAAAAGCACCTATACAGGGCACTATTAACGGTAAGGTTACGGTAAGGAATGACGGTGAGATTACGGTGAGGAATGACGCGCCAGACCCACTAAAACCACGCATAGAGAGCCGTGATGATGGCGTGTACTGGGTTACTCCAAAGCTAGACAACCAAAGCGGGGAGGTTATCAATAATGAAAGCTGGCTATGCTCCGCGATGAAAGTAATTGGCACAGGCTGGAGAGCTGAAAGCCAGTATCTGATCGTGAGCTGGCAAGCGTTCGGCATGGATCAGAACACTGTAATGGCGATACCAAAGGACGATATAGGCGAGCGTTCAGG
>CANQXU010000110.1 GCA_947627865.1 uncultured Paenochrobactrum sp.
CCGCCTGTGATGAATACATATCGCGCCATGGGCTTATGTCGTTAGACTCTCCTGACTGATTCCGCCACTAAAAAATGCACCAGTTTAAATATTTCTGGGCATTTCATCCTTTTATACGCCATATCGGCGTTTCAAAGCACCAGATCAATATATTTGCAAACAAGCATTTGAAGCTGGTGCTAACAGCTTAATAAATTAAACTGAACTGTTCCAACCTATTTCGCATAGGCTTACAAAGCATCGTAACATATCGATAAAATTATAAATCCGGCCGAAACCGGATTCTTAAGTCTTAATCAAAGTACAATGACTTCAGCGCCAAGGCCAACACGATCATACAAATCCAGTACATCCTCGTTGATCATGCGGAAGCAACCACTTGAAGCAGAGCTTCCGATTGTCCAAGGCTGAATAGTACCATGAATTCGGATATAGGTATCCTTATTCCCTTGGAATAGGTAAATCGCACGTGACCCCAACGGGTTGCCGGGCCCGCCATCCATACCGTTTTTATAACGCGCATAATGTTGCGGGTTACGCTCGATCATATCTTTGGTCGGTATCCAACGCGGCCATTCACGCTTGGCCTGCACATTGGCGCTACCTTTGAACTCCAATCCGACTTTGCCAACTGCAATGCCATAACGACGCGCAGTCGTCGGAGTTTCAACCAGATAGAGAAAATATTTAGCCGGATCAACGACAATCGTACCAGGCTTATAACCACTGAATGAAACCACTTGTGGTCTGAATTTCGGGTCAATATTGTATTTTTTAAGCTGTTGATTACCAGCCTTTGTTGGTGTGCTTTGCTTAAGCTCTGCCGAAGCGACCTGCACAGCATCATTCGCGGATGCAGATGTCACCGATGCAGCGCCCAAAATAAAGAGGGCTGCACCCGTAGTTAATGCCTGACGTAGAAACATTTTATCGATCCCGAAAGCGATTGCGCATTATCAGATTCTTATAAGTTATCTTTCAAACAACTTAAGACGACCTGAATTCTGCTAACTAATAGATCATGAAACTGTCACACTCAACATCTTGTAACGATGGTCAGTTAAATGTTTGCTCCCTATTGCTCGTGAGCAACACTTTCACGATAACACCGAGTAAAAAAATAATCCCGGCCATAAGACCGGGATTAAAACAGATCAGACAATATTCGTTTCTGGTTTTTACTGGCTGCTTGGAACCTGACTTTGAGGCTCTGTGCTTGCAGGTATATCTGTGGATGAACCACGTGATGATTCACCACCCAACTGATCAAGAATACTGCCGCCATTCCCAGCTGGCTGGTTGGTTTCACCAGTTACGGCTGGAATTCTGTTCAAAATATCAGATGGACGCTCACTATGCTGAGCCATGATTCCCAGAATCAACGAGGTCGCAAAAAATGCGGCACCTAAAATAGCTGTCGTGCGCGTCAATGCGTTCGCTGCACCACGAGCACTCATAAAGCCCGACCCGCCGCCAATACCCAGACCACCGCCCTCAGAGCGCTGAATCAAAACGACCCCGACAAGAGCGAGCACAATCAATAAATGAATTACAACAATAACGGTCTGCATGGAATTCCGGTCTTTTTCTTTATAAGCCTGAAGTGGTCTTTACACGCAAAAGGCTGACAATCCAAGCCCTATACCGATTTTGATGCTATTTCTAAAACCAAAACGATAAAGACGAATGAATTTTAAAGCCCTCATGGTCTGAACCACACGGACACGACAAGCCTTTTAAAGGCTACGATATACCTCACATATCGCAAGGAAGTCATTCGCTTTCAAGCTCGCACCACCAACTAATGCACCATCGACATCGGCGACACCCAATAATTCTGCTGCATTTGAAGGCTTTACCGAGCCGCCATAGAGCAATTTAATATGTGTCCCCTTAGAACCAAAGCGCTCAATGAGCTGGGCACGAATAAAAGCATGGACCTCGCGGACGTCCTGAATAGTTGGTGTCAAACCGGTGCCAATCGCCCAAACAGGCTCATAAGCAATGATTATATTATCAGCATTCACACCATCCGGCAAAGAGCCAGCCAATTGCTCACCCACGACCTCTAATGTTTCATCCGCCTTGCGCTGATCTGCTGTTTCACCCACACAAACAATTGCAACCAAGTCATTAGCATGAGCAGCAATTACTTTTTTCTGAACAATCTCGTTGCTCTCGCCGTGATCAGCGCGCCTTTCAGAGTGCCCAAGAATGACATGTGAAGCACCTGCTTCTTTCAACATCTGCGCAGATATATCACCCGTATGAGCACCCGATGGCTCCCAATGGCAATCTTGACCACCGACGAATAACGCCTCAGCCTCGACTGTTTTAGCTGCCCTATTCAGCAATGTAGCTGGCACACAAATTGCTGCATCAAGATTGCGCCCAAGATCCGTGCTTAAACCCGCCGCAATAGCACGCAATTCAGTGAGCGATTCACCAGTGCCATTCATTTTCCAATTACCCGCTACAAGCGGACGTATTCCCGGGGTCATGCGATTCTCCTCGCCATTATATCCACCAAATACTTATTCCAAGGCATGGGTTTTTAAAAAGCGATCGCCACCAGCATTTCGTATAAATGCTGAGTTTTCACCAAAACCAGAACCAGACCAATACTGCAAAGCCTGCCCTGAAACTCTGAGCCTGTGACTAACAAATTAAGTTAGCAAAGCAAGTCACATCTGCTTTTTTATGTCAAACTCACGTATTTTTGCCTGTTTCTTCCATACATTTCACAATGAGACCTTGCATAGTCCCACTTCTTAAGGCTAATCCGATAGCATGTAATTAAGATTATGAGCTTCATTCGTAATAAGGATTTTTCCATGCTCGACAGTCTGCGCTCCGCAACGCAAACATGGGTCGCCAAGGTTTTGCTTGGTATTTTGGTCTTAAGCTTTGCCGTTTGGGGAATTGCGGATATGTTCCGCTTAGATACTATGGGCACAGCAGCGTTGAGCGCTGGCGGTTCCAATGTGTCCCCAAATGAATATCGTATGACCTACGAGCAGGAAATGATGCGTATGTCGCGTCAATTTGGTCAGCGCCTCACAAAAGAACAAGCTCAGGCTCTTGGTGTCGACAATCGTGTCCTGGCCCAGCTTGCTGCTGGTGTTGTTATGGACGAAGAAGCGCGCCAAATGAATCTGGGCATTTCAAAAGACGGCATCGCTCGAATGATTGCCAAAGACCCGACATTTGCAGGCTTCAATGGTCAGTTCAGCGCCAGCCAGTTTGACACCTTGCTGCGTCAGGCAGGCATTCGCCCTGAAGAATATATCGAAAGCCGTGCACAAGTTGCACGCCGCCAGCAAATTGCAGATGCCTTGGTTGAAGGGTTGGAAACGCCAGCTCTCATTCAAAAGGCACAAGCACTGTTTGAAGGTGAAAGCCGCACAATTGAATATGTAACTCTGCAAGCTCAAAAAGCGGATGAAATTGCATCCCCTTCGGAAGAAGTTTTAAAAACTTATTTTGAAGCCAACAAATCCGACTATAGCGCTCCGGAGTACCGCACTGTCACTTATGTAAAATTAGAACCATCTGACATTGCAGATCCATCGAGCATTACCCAACAAGAAATCAGCGATTATTACGAGAAAAACAAAGATCGTTATACAACTGACGAAGTGCGGGAAATCCAGCAACTGAACTTCACTTCTCCGGAAGAAGCACAAGCTGCGCGTGACAAAATCACAGCAGGCGCCAGCTTCGCCGAGCTTGCAAAAGAGATGAATAAATCTGATGACGATATCACTCTCGGCAAGATGGAAAAAGTCGCCATACCTGACACAGTGATTGCTGATGCAGCATTTGCACTGGAAGAAAATCAGGTTAGTGAAGTTGTACAGAGTGCTTTTGGTCCAATTCTGCTGAATGTTACCAAAATCGAAGTCGCGGATGTTCAGCCGCTTGAAGATGTTGCTGACAGCATCCGTCAGGCTCTCGCTATTGGCCTTGCCACAGGCAATATCTCTTCTGTACATGACCAGATCGAAGAAGAGCGCTCCAATGGTCTCACTTTGGCTGAAGCTGCAAAGAAACACGACCTCAAAGTCGTGACAATTGAAGCCATAGATGCTGAAGGCAATGATAAGAACGGCAATCTCATCAATGATTTACCACTCGCACAACAGCTGATTGCCGCATCCTTCGACACAGATGCTGGTTTTGAGAATGATGCTCTGCCTTTGGGCAACACTGGCTATCTTTGGTACGAGGTTGACAATGTTGAGCCGGCACGTGATCGCGAGCTGAATGAAGTCAAAGACGACGTAATTGCAGCCTGGAAAGGCGGAGAAGCGGTACGCCTTCTCGTTGAAAAAGCAAATCAATATCAGGAAAAGCTTGCCGAAGGCACAACACTTGAAGCGATTGCTGAAGAGCTGGGCGTTGAAAAATCAGTCAAACGTGGCATTACACGTACAGCCAACGACATTGAGTTAGGCAGCAATGCCGTTGCTCAGGTTTTCCGCGGCCCGAATGGCCATACCGGTATCGCCTCCACTTCTGGCAATGATGGTCAAATCATTTTCAAAGTAATCGAAACCATTGACCCAGCCAGCGCCGGACCTGAATCATTTGCAGAAGATCGCAAACAAGAAATGAATGAAACGCTATCTGGTGATCTGCTTGACCAGCTTGTGACCGAACTGCAAAAGCAATACCCTGTCAAAGTTAACCGTAGCGTTATTGATAGTGTGATGGCTTACTAATGTCAGATTTCAAAAAACACATAGCTCAAGCCGCTGCAGGCCAAGCTTTGTCATTTGATGAAGCCAAAAATGCCTTTGACATTATGATGTCCGGCAGAGCCACCCCTTCTCAAATTGGTGGCTTTCTCATGGCCCTGCGGGTGCGCGGCGAAACAGTTCCGGAAATTGCTGGAGCTGTTGCCTCCATGCGATCAAGAATGCTTCCAGTCGTCGCAAGTTCAGATGCGATAGACATTGTTGGTACTGGTGGCGATCAATCCGGATCTTATAATGTTTCCAGCTGCGCGGCTTTTGTTATTGCAGGTGCTGGTGTACCAGTCGCCAAACACGGCAATCGTGCATTGTCTTCAAAATCTGGTGCGGCAGATGCACTAAGCGCACTTGGCGTCAATATCGATGCGCAAGCGGATATCATCAGTCGGTGCATTGAAGAGGCTGGAATTGGCTTCATGTTTGCTCCCAACCATCACTCCGCTATGCGTCATGTTGGCCCATCACGCGTTGAGCTGGGCACAAGAACAATCTTTAATCTGCTTGGTCCCCTCTCCAATCCCGCCAGTGTTAATAAGCAACTTGTGGGTGTTTATTCTGCTGAGTGGGTTTTGCCACTTGCGCAGGTGCTTAAAGAGCTGGGATCGCAAAGCGCTTGGGTGGTCTATGGTGACGGTCTTGACGAGATCACGACTGCTGGAACAACGCAAATTGCCGAACTCAAAAATGGTGAGATCCGCTGTTTTGATTTAACGCCTGAAGAGGTAGGCTTGCGTCGTGCATCCATAGACGAGCTAAAAGGCGGTGATGCTGAATATAATGCAGCCGCTTTGCGACAAGTACTGCAAGGCCAAGAAGGTGCCTATCGCGATATCGTAGTTCTAAATGCTGGTGCAGCACTGGTTGTTGCAGGCAAAGCACAAGATATCATTCAAGGCATTGAGTTGGCACGCCAATCAATAGATTCGGGCGCAGCGCTTGCAATATTGAAAAAACTCGTTGAACTTTCCAATCTGAAAAGTTCAGAATAATCTGTTTTCTAGCTTCGGTAGTTAATATGTCCACTGATATCTTACGTAAAATTGAAGCCTATAAGCGTGAAGAAATTGCGGCAGCTAAATCTGTATTACCTTTAGCAGAGCTCAAAAAACACGCGGCTGACCAGCAACCTACCCGCGGCTTTTTAAAGGCATTAGAAACAAAACTATCTGAAAAGAAATTTGCCCTAATTGCAGAGATCAAAAAGGCCAGCCCTTCAAAAGGCCTGATCCGCTCAGATTTCAACCCGCCTGCACTCGCGAAAGCTTATGAAGAAGGTGGTGCAGCTTGCCTTTCAGTGTTGACCGACACCCCCTCATTTCAAGGCGCGCCGGAATTTCTGACCCAAGCGCGCGCGGCATGCAATTTGCCAGCTCTGCGAAAAGACTTTCTATTTGATACTTACCAAGTCTATGAAGCACGCAGCTGGGGCGCAGATTGCATACTGATCATCATGGCAAGTGTTGATGACGCACTGGCTAAAGAATTAGAAGAGGCTGCGTTCGAACTGGGCATGGATGCACTCATCGAAGTGCATGATGAGGATGAGATGGAACGCGCTTTGAAGCTTTCTTCTCGTCTTATTGGTGTCAATAATCGTGATCTTCGCAGTTTTGAAGTTAACCTCAATGTCAGTGAAAGACTGGCTTCTATGGTTCCACAAGACAAGATATTAGTCGGTGAAAGTGGAATCTTCACCCATGATGACTGTTTACGTCTGCAAAAATCAGGCATTGAAACCTTCCTGATTGGTGAAAGCTTAATGCGCCAAGAAGATGTTGCCAAAGCAACTCATCACTTACTAACCGGCAAGGATTGATCTGTTATGGCATCCTCAGGGCTTACCCATCTTGATAGTACCGGAACTGCCCATATGGTTGATGTCAGCCATAAAAATATCAGTTCGCGTACCGCAGTCGCTGAAGGGTTTGTACTCATGAACCCCCAGACGCTGGAAGCAATTCTTAACGGAAATGCTTCCAAAGGGGATGTGCTGGGGACAGCACGCATTGCTGGCATCATGGCCGCTAAAAAAACCTCCGATATCATCCCCTTATGCCATCCATTAATGATTACCAAAGTCAGCATAGACATTGATCCTGAACCTGACCTGCCCGGCTACCGTATTGTTGCAACTGTTCATGTGAACGGCCAAACCGGCGTCGAAATGGAAGCGCTAACCGCTGTTACTGCAACCTGCCTGACTATATATGATATGGCCAAAGCCGTTGATAAAGGCATGACTATTCAAAATGTCAGGCTTCTTAAAAAGCAGGGTGGTAAATCAGGTGATTATATCGCTGATCCGCTCTGAGCCATCCAGACTTCCAGATATTGAGAGCAGATATTAGGAGATATTTTCCATGAGCCTGTTACCTGTGGCGCAAGCTTTAACTCAATTGCTTTCCAATGTTTCGGCAACAGAAACTGAGATAGTAGACATCAAAGAAGCTGGTGGACGCACCCTTTCAAAGCCTGTCTATGCAAAACGCCAACAATCTCCATTTGATGCCTCGGCAATGGATGGTTATGCGTTACGCGCACTGGAAGATGGCAGCTATCCTAATATCGTTAAAATGATTGGTGAATCGGCTGCGGGCAAACGCTTTAATGGCAGCTTGGGCTATGGCGAATGCATCAGAATTTTCACTGGTGCTCCTGTCCCGCCCGAAGCAACTGCTATTATGATGCAAGAAAATACCAAAAAAATCGCTGACCATGAGATTGAACTCATTTCTCCAGTCATTGAAGGGCGCCACATCAGAAAAGCAGGTCTTGATTTTAATATCGATGAACTGCTTCTTGAAACTGGACGCACTCTGGATCCTGTAGCGCTTGCTCTGGCAGCCTCCAGCGGCAATAGCAGTTTTAGTGTTTACCGCCCTGCCCGTGTCGCCATCCTCGCTACAGGCAATGAACTGGTCACACCTGATCAGACCCCAGGGCCCGATCAGATTATCTCGTCCAACTCATATGGTATTGGTGAGATAGTGCGCCAACACGGCGCACAAGCGATCGATCTGGGTATTATCCCTGACAACCTCGAAGCCCTAACACATGCAATCAGCACTGCGATTGAAGACGATATAGATGTCTTGGTGATCAGTGGGGGCGCATCCGTTGGCGACCATGATCTGGTTCATAAAGCTCTGACCCAATGCGGCATCCAGATGGACTTTTGGAAAATCGCGATGAGGCCTGGTAAACCGCTCATGTCGGGACGTTTGACAACCCAAGCGAAGAAAACTGTCCAAGTTATTGGTCTGCCCGGAAATCCGGTCTCAAGTCTGGTTTGCAGCTATTTATTCTTATCTCCCCTGCTCGCAGTACTCAACAACCGCAAGCCACATTATGATATTCGTAATGCTCTGTTGACTGCGGATATGCCTGCGAATGATCACCGCCAAGATTACGTGCGGGCCCTTTATGAGATAGATGAAGATGACAGGCTAACGGTCACACCATTGCCCGTTCAGGACTCTTCCATGCTTTCATTTTTAGCTAAAGCCAATGCGCTCATTATCAGAGAACCTGAAGCTGCTGCTGCATCCTCTGGTGATAGAGTGAAAATAATGATGTTGCGGTAAGAAATCTGATGTAATGAGCGCGCCCCATTTTAATATTTGGGGCCAAGCTTTTCCACGGATGAATCACATTGTGAAACAACATGACTAAGTGATTCTTTTCGCTGGTTATTTAAAGCTCAAACCAATAGCTTAAAATCACGCATCACCAAGAAAAGACTTGATGACTTCAATGAATTTAGGCACTGAAATTGGCTTGGAAATATAAGCCTCACAACCACCCTGACGGATTCGCTCTTCATCGCCCTTCATCGCAAATGCAGTGACTGCAATAACAGGAATATGCTTAAGTGCATCATCCTCTTTAAGCCATTTAGTCACCTCAAGCCCCGAGACTTCAGGCAACTGGATATCCATCAAAATAAGATTGGGCATGTGATCACGCGCAAGATCAAGGGCTTCCAGACCATTGCGTGTACGGATTGTCTGATAACCGGTAGCTTCCACAAGATCGCGAAAGAGCTTCATATTCAGCTCATTATCTTCAACGATCATTACTGTTTTAGTCATCCGAAATCCTCCGGCCATCCACCGTCCGTTAAAGAATTGAACAACGGACACTTCAAATTTGTCTTATAGCGCACAAAGGACTACAATTATCTTAACAAAATCAATGATCCGCGAATCCCTATATCATTAACTGTATAATTTATAAGTCAATAAATTGAGTGGGCTTCATCTAAACCCGTATACAATTGCCCTCACATAGCAGATTAGCTGGCACACAAACAGTAACTTTTCAGAAACTGATCACATCATGAAACACAACGCAAATGAAACAGCGGAAACACTCGCTATCCAGATATTAGTGTGGTTATCACAAGATGAAAAACTTATGGAACGCTTTTTATCATTGAGCGGTATTGAGGCTTCCTCCATTCGCACAGCTGCAACCGAGCCAGGTTTTCTGGCAGGGGTTATACAGTTTTTGCTCAACCACGAACCAACGCTCATGCGGTTTTGCGAAGAAAACAATGTCAATCCGACAGAATTGCAAAAAGCCAATACAGCACTATCGGGAAACCAGCCTAATTGGGATTGAAATAATCATTAAAAAAACCCCGCTTGAGCGGGGTTTTTAGTGGTCTTTAACCAGCCAATTTGGCC
>CANQXU010000111.1 GCA_947627865.1 uncultured Paenochrobactrum sp.
TGAAAGCCCATCAGCCCAAGTCCGACCGGACGGTGGCGCAAATTAGAACGGCGCGCTTCTGGTATCGTATAGAAATTGATATCGACCACATTATCCAACATACGCATGGCGACCGAGACCGTGCGCGCCAATCGTTCCAGATCGATCATTTCGCCGTTGATATGAGCCGCCAGATTAACAGAGCCCAGATTACAAACTGCCACTTCGTTATTGGAAGTGTTCAGTGTAATTTCAGTACAAAGATTTGACGAATGCACCACACCTATATGCTGCTGGGGTGAGCGGATATTGCACGGATCTTTGAATGTAATCCATGGGTGACCGGTTTCAAACAACATGGTCAGCATTTTACGCCAAAGATCTTTAGCTTTTATTGTGCGATGAACCCTAAGCTTGCCCTCTGCGGCTTGTTTTTCATAAGCTTCATAGGCTTGCTTGAAAGCAACACCGTAGAGCTCATGCAAATCAGGCGCTTCATCTGGTGAAAACAGCGTCCAGTTTCCATCAGCTTCGACGCGCTCCATAAATAAATCCGGCACCCAGTTTGCAGTATTCATATCATGGGTTCGGCGACGGTCATCACCTGTGTTTTTACGAAGATCAAGAAACTCTTCAATATCGATATGCCATGTCTCAAGATAAGCACAGACTGCACCTTTGCGCTTGCCGCCCTGATTGACAGCAATGGCTGTGTCATTGGCAACTTTTAGAAATGGAACGACGCCCTGACTTTCTCCATTGGTGCCTTTAATCCGAGCGCCTAGTCCACGAACACGGCTCCAGTCATTTCCCAACCCGCCGGAATATTTAGCCAGCAATGCATTGTCTTTTATGCTCTTGAAAATACCATCAAGATCATCCGGCACTGTTGTTAAAAAGCATGACGATAATTGGGGACGCTGTGTGCCTGCGTTGAAAAGAGTCGGTGTGGAGGCCATAAAATCGAAACTGGATAATAGATTATAAAACTCAATCGCTCGTTCTTCACGATCAATCTCCCTTATGGCCAAGCCCATCGCCACGCGCATGAAAAATGCCTGTGGCAGCTCATAGCGTGTATTCTCAACATGCAGAAAGTATCGGTCATACAATGTTTGCAAACCAAGATAATCAAATTGTAAATCGCGTTCCGGCTTGATTGCACTCCCAAGCTTTTGCAGGTCAAAACGGGCAAGCTCCGGATCAAGTTGATCAGCATCTATACCGGCACGCACATAATCCGCTAGATAATCGGAATAGAGCGAAGCCATTTCTTTGTGCGTCGCCTCTTGCGGACGCTTGGTAATGAAAGTGAGTGCTTCACGACGCAATTTATCAAGCAACAAACGTGCCGTTGCTTTGGAATAATTCGGCTCCGTCTCAATGAGTGTTCGTGCTGCTAAAATGGGCGCTAATGCCAGTTCATTTTGCGTAATCCCGTTATAAAGATTACGCTTTGTCTCTGCCAAAACAAGCGCGGAAGATACATCGTCAAGCCCCTCACAAGCCTCTTCGATCACCCGAGCGAGGCGAAGTTCATCGAGTGCTATTAAATCACCAGCAGCGTTTTTCATCTGCAATGTCGGGGTTTGCTCGGATAACGGCCTTGCTGTTTCAGCATCCATGCGCTCTTGGGCTCGTGCTTCTCGATACAGCACATAAGCGCGCGCAACTTTATGATGACCGTCACGCATCAGTGCCAGCTCGACCTGATCCTGCACATCCTCAATATGGAAAGTACGGCCATTGGCCGAGTGACGGGTAAGTGCAGCTATGATCTGATCGCTCAATTTTGCAACGACATCATGCACACGACGCGACGCGGCAGCACTGTTTCCTTCCACTGCCAGAAAAGCTTTACTTAAAGCCAGTGCAATTTTCTTGCCATCAAAAGGCGTCACAGCGCCATTACGCCGAATGACCTGAAAACCAAGATCATCACTTTGGATATTAGCAACAAAGTGAACAGGCTGGCTATCAGTGATAGCCTCTTTTGCCAAAGTAACAGACATCAACTTAACCCCAAATTACAGTTTGGGGGCAAGGTCAGACGGATATATGCATGAAAATGAAAGTGTCTAAAGCATACGGTCTTGATCTAAATCCGCATCTTGCTTTCGTTTTTGCATTCATTCGTCAAATAAGAATATTGGACGACCAAATACTATACGACCTTCAACAACCAAGCACATCACCGGGACACCCCGCCCAGGGAGAACTACGTATGGTCGCGGCAGGTCTCCTGGCTCACGGGTCATCACTTTTACCCCTCCTTCCCAGGCTTAATCATCTTAAAGACGACCCAGTGGATGAGTGGAGCAAAGCTCGCCATTTACAGTTGCGGGGGCAGCTTCGGATTAAGATTACTCTTCACCGAATTCCCTCTTAGCCTTCGCTTACGATTCGAAGGACCGTGACTACAATATATAGTTGCAAAACCAAACAATGGCGTCAACATGTAGATATAAGAGTTATTTCAGCAGCATGACTTTTCCACGCATTTATCATGCTCTTTTCTATTTCCATAAAAGAACTATATAATCAACAAGAGCTCAGCCTTTATAAGGCTATAAAAGGAGAAGCAAAAAATGGCGATGAATATTGGTCAGGCGGCAGCAGCATCCGGCATCTCCACCAAAATGATCCGGCATTATGAAGCAATAAACCTGATAGCCCCTGCCGACCGCACAGAATCCGGTTATCGCGTTTACAGCAAAAGCGATGTCGAACTTTTAAGCTTCATTCGCCGCGGGCGCGATCTTGGATTTTCAATTGATCAAATTCGCAATTTACTCAGTCTGCGCCATAATCAGTCGCGTGCATCTGCGGATGTGAAAAGAATTGCTCTTGAGCATGTCAAAGAACTCGAAGCAAAAATGCAGCAATTGCAAGAGATGGCAGATACTTTACGCACACTCGCTAATTCTTGTCATGGTGATGAAAAGCCGGATTGCCCCATTATCAACGAGCTCTCCAGCAAAGAAATTAAAATACAGCGAACCGATGAGCCACGCAAAGGCGACTTACTGCATCATAGCTATTAAATGCAAATGCCGGAGACATCTCAATATCCTCCGGCATTCTTGGTTCTATATTTATAATCTTACACTTCCAGAGGTGCTTTAACCCGCTTCAACCGCAAAGCATTACTCAAAACAAAGATACTTGAAAGCGCCATTGCGCCCGCGGCAAGCATCGGAGAGAGTAAGGTTTGCGTAAACGGATAAAGTACACCAGCTGCAACGGGAATAAGTGCAGCATTATACGCAAATGCCCAAAAGAGATTTTCACGAATATTGCGCATGGTTGCCTGCGAAACAGCGATGGCATTGACTACACCGCGGAGGTCTCCTGACATTAAAACCACATCGGCACTTTCAATCGCAATATCGGTTCCCGTACCAATGGCGATACCAATATCGGCAGCAGCAAGTGCTGGTGCATCATTAATACCATCACCAACAAAAGCCAAAGACTGACCGTTTTTCGTGAGTTCTTTTAGTGCCTCCACTTTGCCATCCGGCAAAACCTCGGCAATAACTTCATCAATCCCCAGACGATCGGCAATTGCTTTTGCGGTATGACGATTATCACCGGTGATCATGGCAACTTTTAAGCCTTGCGCATGCATCGCTTTAATAGCCGCTGGCGTTGTTTCTTTTATCGGATCTGCCACAGTTATTATAACCGCAAGCTGGCCATTGATTGCCACATAAAGCGGTGTCTGGCCTTCCAGTCCCAGCTTTTCAGCAAGTTGAGCAAAAACCGAAACATCAGCACCTATCTTGGCCATATAGCGATCTGCACCAATCACCAACTGGTAGCCATTAACAACTGCTTTGAGACCAAAGCCTGTTTCAGCTTCAAACTCTGCGACTTCCGGCAGTTTTAAACCCTGCTCTTTAGCTGCTGCAACAATTGCCTCCGCAATTGGATGCTCAGACAAGCTTTCCACTGCCGCAACCATTGATAAAACGTCAGATTTTGTGAGCTCTGATTTAAAGTTATCAGCCAGTTCAAAATGAGCGAGTGCAGGCTTACCCAATGTCAGTGTGCCAGTTTTATCAACTGCAACAATCTTAGCATCACGCAGTTTTTGCAATGCATCCCCACGACGGAACAACACACCCATCTCGGCCGCACGTCCTGTACCCACCATGATTGATGTAGGCGTTGCCAATCCCATAGCACATGGACAAGCAATGATCAGAACAGCAATGGCATTCACCAGCGCATAGCTAAATACAGGATCTTCCTGACCAAATATCAACCACACAACAAAGGTTATTAATGACGCGGCAATGACGGCAGGAACAAACCAACTTGTAACCTTATCAACCAGCGCCTGAATGGGCAATTTGTCAGCCTGTGCATCCTGCACCATTTTGATGATCTGCGAGATGACCATATCGCTGCCAACTTTCATCGCACGATAATTAAAGGAACCGTTTTTGTTGATAGTTCCGCCAACAACATCAGAGCCGGTAGTTTTCTGCACCGGAACCGGTTCGCCTGTGATCATAGCCTCATCGACATATGACGAGCCTTCCGTCACTTCACCATCAACGGGTATCTTCTCACCAGGGCGCACTTGGATTATGTCGCCGACAAGAACATCTTCCAATGCAATATCGGTCACGACACCATCGCGAATAACATGCGCTGTTTTCGCCTGAAGCCCGACCAAACGGCTGATGGCCTGACTCGTGCGTCCTTTGGCACGCGCCTCAAGATAACGCCCTAAAAGTATGAGCGTTACAATGACAGCCGCAGCCTCAAAATAAACATTTTGCGCCTCTGGTGGCATTAAGGATGATGCAAAAGTGGCAACGGTTGAATAACACCACGCAGCAGCGGTACCAAGCACCACCAAGGAGTTCATATCCGGTGCGCCATGCAACAATGCCGGAACACCATGCTTAAAGAAGCGGCGCCCCGGGCCAACCAGTACCAATGTTGTCAGTATAAATTCCATATACCAGAGATTTTGCATGCCAATAGCCGACATAAGCCAGACATGCATGTCCATGAATATGTGACTACCCATTTCAACGATAAAAATAGGCAGTGTTAATGCTGCAGAAATGAATAAATCACGCTTGAGTGTGTCTGCTTCTTTTTCGCGGCGCTCAGTCAGATTTAAGGTATCTTGTGCTCTCTTCTCAGTATCAGCGAGGGTTGCACTAAAACCCGTTTTTTCAACCGCCTCGATGAGTTTTCCAACCGGAATATCGGTTAAAAGCTCGACATGAGCGCGCTCGGTGGCAAGATTGACCCGTGCGGCTTTAACACCGTCAACTTTACTCAGAGCTTTTTCAACGCGTCCAACACAAGACGCGCAGGTCATTCCTTCAATCGCAAGATCAATATTGTGCGGTCGAACGGAAAAACCCGTTTTCGCGATAGCATCACTGACCGCCATAATATCAGTGCTGTGGCTATATTCGATATCTGCGCGTTCGGTAGCCAGATTGACTGATGCCTTCAGAACACCAGGGATTTTTTGTAGGGCCTTTTCAACACGCCCCACGCAGGAAGCGCAAGTCATCCCCTCAATTTCAACTGAAAGCTTTTGTGGCCCATCCAATGTTTGATTCATCTTGTAAACCTACTTTTTTCAGACCTTCCATCAAAAATAAAAGGCTGCTTGTTTATGCTTACCCATAAAGTAGGGCTTAACATCGTGGGAAGGTCAAGAGGTGCAAATTAATATATTCTAGCATAGTGATCTGCAGGTTTTTAACTGCATAGATGGACTGGGCTTGACCAAAGCTTTTTTAGCGCCTAACTTCAAAGCACAAATTCGTTGGGGTGCCTTAGAGGCTGAGAGACGTGAACACGTTAACCCATTGAACCTGATCCGGGTAATACCTGCGTAGGAAACGGAATTTGGCACGTCATGAGCGGTAAGCAGCCTTTTTAGGGATGCGAGCCGGAATAAGCAGCAAGAGCCATGCATATTCCCAGACGTTTCAATTCTGTTCAGAATGAGAAACGGCATGACGGCAACTAAAAGAATATCTTCCATTCCGATCTGTGTGACAATCGCTGGCTCCGACAGCGGAGGCGGTGCTGGTATACAAGCCGACCTTAAAGCCATGTCCGCCCTAAAGGTTTATGGTGCAAGTGTCATCACAGCCATCACTGCACAAAACACGCAAAACGTCACCGCTATTCATGATGTCCCCGCATCAATAGTAACGGCCCAAATCAAAGCCGTATTCAGCGACCTTGACGTTAAAGCTGTGAAAATAGGTATGCTCTCACAGCCGGAAACCATTCATGCAATTGCCGATGCTTTGTCCGAGTATAGAGCCCCGATTGTTCTTGATCCTGTCATGATTGCCAAGTCAGGCGATAATTTATTGTCTGATCAAGCAATATCGGTCTTGCGTGAAAGGCTGATACCAATGGCCGCCCTTCTCACCCCCAACAGACCTGAAGCAGCCTGTCTGCTTGATGCATCCCCCGCTCAAACTGACAGTGAAGCAGCAAAGCAAGGCCATGCCCTGCTTAAGCTTGGTGCCAAAGCTGTTTTAATGAAGGGCGGCCACTCGGAAGGGCCCATTTGTACTGACTTGCTGATTATGAATGATCAACCGGTTATCAGCCTATCGGCACCGCGTATTGATACAAAGAATACCCATGGCACAGGCTGCACCTTATCTTCCGCAATAGCCGCAGGCTTGGCCAAGGGACTTGGCTTAAAGGAAGCATTCGCGCAAGCGCACAGTTATCTCCATCAAGCTATTTTACAGGCAGACCAGCTTGAGGTCGGCCATGGACACGGACCTGTCCACCATTTCCATAATATTTGGAGCCAGTCATGCGCATTACCATAATTGGTGCTGGTGTCGCTGGCCTGACAATCGCAACTGAATTGTGCGAAAAGGGGCATGATATCACCATCATTGCCCGTAGCACACATATCGGGCACGATAGTTGCTCGTGGTTTGCAGGCGGCATGTTGGCGCCTTGGTGTGAAGGGGAAAGTGCCGAAGAGCCTGTCGTCCGCCTCGGCGCCCAAGCCATTGAGTGGTGGAGCAAACATGTTGATTGTGTTGAGACAAACGGCACTTTGGTGCTCACTCATCAGCGTGATCTGTCGGAGTTACGGCGTTTTGCGCGGCGCACCAGCCATTTTGAGGAAATTGACACGGAAAAGATTGCACAGCTTGAGCCGGATCTTGGCGGACGTTTTCGTCATGCTTTGTATTTTCAACAAGAAGGCCATCTCAATCCGCGTAAAGCAATCCAACAATTGGCCGACAAACTGATCACCAATGGTGCCTGCTTTAGACTTGGTACAAATGCAGAAAAACTCTCCATTGAGGCCGATCAGATTATCGATTGCCGCGGCTTATCTGCTCGCAATGACTTACCCGCACTTCGTGGTGTGAAAGGTGAAATGTTGATTATCAGATCAAATGATATTCAGCTTTCTCGCCCTGTGAGGCTGCTGCATCCCCGCATTCCTCTTTATATTGTACCACGCGGCGACGGTATATTCATGGTGGGCGCAACCATGCTGGAAAGTGATGCGACCAGCGGCCTAAGTGTACGCTCAACTTTGGAGCTTTTAAGCGCAGCCTATGCGCTGCATCCTGCCTTTGCAGAAGCTGAAATTTTAGAAACAGGTGTGGATGCACGTCCGGCATTTGCCGATAACCTGCCCCGTCTCATCCGGTCAGGGAACACGCTTTATGCCAATGGCTTGTATCGCCACGGCTTTTTGCTTTCCCCCGCATTGGCGCGCATGACAGCGCAAGCCATTGAACAACATGACACGCAACCTGAATTCATGGAAATCAAGCAATGAAAATCTCTGTTAACGGTGTTTTGCAAAGCACCAATGCCAAGAATTTGGAAGAATTGCTCTTGGAAATAGACCTTGAGGAAGCCGTGGTGGCAACGGCTGTAAACGGTGAATTCGTAGCTCAAAGCAAGCGATGTAGTACAATATTAGAGGCCGGAGACCAGATTGAAGTCGTAGCTCCGATGCAGGGTGGTTGATATGCTGCAACTCTACAATGAAAGCGTAACAAGCAGATTATTGCTAGGCACTGCTCAATACCCATCACCATCTATTTTGGCGGATAGTGTGCGTGCATCAAAAGCCGAGATCGTCACTGTATCGCTACGCCGTGAAAGTGGACAGCACCGCGCGGGTCAAGATTTTTGGTCATTGATCAAAGAGCTCGGCGTTAAAATACTGCCCAATACTGCCGGATGTCATAGTGTGCGTGAAGCCGTGACAACAGCACAGATGGCGCGTGAAGTCTTTGGAACCAGCTGGATCAAGCTGGAAGTCATTGGTGAGCATGATACTTTGCAGCCTGACCCGTTCGGGCTTGTTGAAGCCGCCCGCATCCTTTGCGATGATGGTTTTGAAGTTTTTCCCTATATGAACGACGATTTGATCGTTGCGGAAAAGTTGCTTGATGCCGGATGCAAAATATTGATGCCATGGGGCGCACCAATCGGCTCGGGTCGTGGATTGAATAATCCTTATGCACTGCGCACCATGCGTGCGCATTTCCCTGACATTCCGCTGATTGTTGATGCGGGCATTGGCACTCCATCGCATGCAGCAGCAGCTATGGAGCTCGGATTTGATGCAGTTTTACTCAATACTGCAGTCGCAAAAGCGGGCGATCCTGCTGCAATGGCACATGCTTTTGCGCTGGCAGTTGAAGCCGGTCGCATCGCCAGCCATGCAGATCCGATTGAAGCCCGAGATATGGCTGTCCCTTCAACTCCGGTTATTGGAAAGGCATTTTTCTAAATGTTTCTTGATCCCTTCTATCCGATTTTTGACAGTGCCGCATGGCTCGAGCGCCTTGTACCCCAAGGTATCAAGCTGGTGCAATTGCGCATAAAAGATAAGCCGCAAGACGAAATTCAAATTGAAATTCGTAAAGCCAAAGAAATTTGCGAGAAGCATCATTGCCAACTGATCATCAATGATTACTGGCAACTCGCCATCAAAGAAGGCTGCGATTTCATTCATCTTGGCCAAGAAGATCTTGATGAAGCCAATCTTGACACTATCCGCGAAGCGGGGCTGAAACTAGGCGTTAGCACACATAATCATGCAGAGCTTGAGCGTGCGCTGGCGATTAAGCCGGACTATATTGCCATTGGCCCTGTTTATCCCACTATTTTAAAAAAGATGATCTGGGAACCGCAAGGTTTGGATACTGTAACGCAGTGGAAAGAGCTGGTTGGTTCTATGCCACTCGTTGGTATCGGCGGAATTAGTTTGCAACGTGCAAATGGTGTTTTCCAAGCTGGTGCTGATATTGTGGCGGCAGTCACGGATATTACACTGAATGAAAATCCGGAAATGCGCGTTAAAGAATGGCTTCAACTCACACGTGAGTATATCAAATGAGCCGCTATGCCCGCCAAATACTTGTCCCTGAAATGGGAGACATGAGCCAGACAAAGCTCC
>CANQXU010000112.1 GCA_947627865.1 uncultured Paenochrobactrum sp.
AAACATCTTTATATCAAAACTGTGACTTGTTAGAATAAAGTTCTGAGGCCATACTACTAAATTGTTGTCACTATTATAAACCAAATGAAGTAAGACATCTTCATTCAGATAGGGCAGGGATATTGAATGGATCTTCTCAAAAAGCCTGATTTCGGGGAGGGCTATCTAAATGGCCACTTTCTGATAGCAATGCCGGGCATGGCTGATGATCGGTTTGCCCGCGCTGTCATCTATATTTGTGCTCACTCAGATGCCGGAGCTATGGGCTTTGTCATCAATCAGCAACAGCAATTGGGCTTTGTTGATTTGTTGGAAAAAATTGGAGTGCTCACGGAAGAAGAAAGCATAATTGTCCCGCAATATGCGCAAGATATCATCGTGCATAATGGCGGCCCGGTAGACAGTAATCGTGGATTTGTTCTTCATTCTGATGATTATAGTGCTGAAACAACGATGCCTGTTTCCGAGGATATTTGTTTAACAGCTACCGTAGATGTTTTAAAAGCGATCTATCAAGGTAAGGGGCCGCGCCAGCTTCTCATGACATTGGGCTATTCCGGCTGGGCAGCAGGACAACTTGAAACAGAAATTTTAGACAATGGTTGGTTGACCTGTTGTGCAACCAATGAACTGCTTTTTGATCAGGATATAAGCACCAAATATGACAGGCTCATAAGTCATATGGGTATAGATCTTACCCGTTTGGTGACAGTCGCAGGTAATGCGTGACATAATAAAAAGCAGGCCAAATGCCCGCTTTTTATTATCTTCGTATGTGCTTTACCTAAGCTGTGGTTTTTATATGAACCTGCTGTTTAAGCAGTTGGTTGGCTTCATCGACTGCCATTGGCTGTCCAAACATAAAGCTTTGAACATATTCACAACCAATCTCGCGCAATTGCTCTGCATCACTCTCGCTCTCGACCCCTTCAGTCACGACTGCACGACCCAGATTATGCGCCATATTGATTATTGATTTGAGCAAAATAGCCTTTTGTGGCTGATCACCGCTAACAAAAGAACGGTCGATTTTGATAATATCAAATGGAAAACGCGTCAGATAAGCTAATGATGAATGGCCGGTGCCAAAATCATCGAGGGAGAGACCAACACCCATTGCTTTCAGTCGTGCCAGCACATGCGCGGACTGTTCCGGATTTTCCATGAGCAAGGATTCGGTGAGTTCCAATTTTAGGCTGCCAGGGCGCAAATGCGTGCGCGACAATACTGAGCGCACATCATTAACAAGATTTTGCCTAATAATTTGCGTGCTGGATAGATTAACGGAAGCGAATAAATCCAGTTTTGGGAATTCTTCCTGCCATTTGAAGAGATCTTCTGCAGCTTTTTGCATAACAAAATGGCCAAGTTGAACGATCAATCCAGAGTGTTCGGCTATTGGTATAAATTCCGATGGTGATATCGTGCCACGTTTTGGATGTTCCCACCGCATCAAAGCTTCAAAGCCAGCAATTGTCTCGTCTTTCAGCCTAATAATGGGCTGGTAGGCGATGGTGATTTCCTGACGTTCAATTGCGCGTCTCAGATCTGATTCAAGCTGTAATTTATCACTGCCTGCATCACGGAAGGCTGGGCGGTAAGGCTCGATACGATCACCACCAAAGCGCTTGGCTTGATACATGGCAAGTTCGGCATCTTTGATAAAGTTTTCAGCTGTTGTTGCAGATTTCGTCCATGTAATAAGGCCGATAGATGCGGTTAACACGATCTCTCTTTTCGCAAAGGAGATCGGAGCGCGTACCGCTTGACGAATTGCTTCCGCAAAGGCTGCAATGCGTGCGGGATCGCTCTCAGACGCCAAGATCAGACCAAACTGGTCGGAAGACAATCGGGACAAGGTGTCTTGGGGCTTAAGCAATCTAAACAGTCTGCGTGAAATCGTGAGCAGGATTGTATCACCGGCAGACATTCCTAAACTATCATTAACTTGCTTAAAGCGATCAATATTGATGATAAAAATTGACGGGCAAAGATGCTTCACGCTTTCGGACAATTGCATGACACTACTCAGACGATCAATAAATAGACTGCGGTTGGGCAGGCCTGTCAGATTATCATGAACTGCATCATGAAGAAGGCGCTCTTCTGCTTTCTTTTGCTCGGTGACATTAGCCAAAGTTCCCACACAGCGAACAACTTCGCCATCAAGACCGATAACTGGGCGTGCGCGCAGAGAATACCAGTGGAAATGTCCATCATTGGCACGCAAGCGGAAAATCTGGTTCATTTTGCCACGACGATTTTCAAGAATTGAATCGAGTGTGGCACGAAAACGGTCACGATCATCTGCATGCATGGCCGGGAGCCAGTTACGAACTGCCCCTTGCAATGATCCGGTTGAATTTCCAAGAATATGAGCAATATCAGGCGTGGTAACAACACGGTCGCGTGGAACATCCCAATCCCAAACAACCTCTCCAGCACCTATGACAGCCAGTGCCTGTCGCTCCACATCGGACAAAAGCCCTTGCTGAAAAGCGCCACCTGCAAAGGCATGCTGCATGATCGTAAAGCCGATCAATAGAACAATCAGAACAAGCCCACCACCAAGCGCTGGCTGGATAATGTCATTATCAACCTGACCTGAAATGGAAAGCCAGGCACCTGTAAGCCATAATAAGATAAGCAACCATGCGGGTATCAGCATGATCGCACGATCGTAACGGCGAAATGCGAGGAATATAATAAGCCCGATGCCAAAAATAATTGTGAGGGCAAAAGAAAGTCTTGCAATACCAGCAGCGACTGGCGGATCAAAAATAGCAACGCCCGATACGGCGACAAGACCAAGCAACCAAGTCAGCGCACCATAGCTGAAATGATCATGCCAACGGTTAAGATTGAGATATGTAAAGAGGAATATGATGAGCGAGGCAGCCAGTGCAACCTCTGTACCAGCACGCCATATTTGCTCGTTACCTGGTGTGATGGCAATCAGCTTGGACAAAAAGCCGTAATCGACGCAAATATAAGCCAGCACCGCCCATGCAAGAGCAGCGGTTGCTGGGAAAAGTGATGTGCCTTTAACAACAAAAAGAATGGTTAGAAATAGAGCAAGCAGCCCCGAGATGCCAAGCAGAATTCCACGATAAAGCGTATAGGAATTCACTGTATCTTTATAAGCGTCCGGCTCCCACAAATAGACTTGCGGAAGATTTGGATCCGCGAGTTCGGCAACGAAAGTTATTGCACTGCCGGGGTTGAGCGTTAAGCGAAAAACATCGGCATCCAGGCTTGGCTGGCGATCAAGCGCAAAACCTTCACTTGGTGTGATAGCATTAATACGGGTTGAGCCAAGATCAGGCCAAAAAATGCCCGAACCTGCAAGGCGATAATGTGGAGCAACGATTAGACGTTCTATTTGCTCATCCGTTGGGTTGGCGATTGAAAATGCAGCCCAATCCCCGCTGGCTTTGCTTTTGCCGTCGGCCTGAACTTCAATACGTCTGACAATACCATCTGGATCCGGTGCGGTAGAAACCTGTACACTTTCACCTTGGTTATGCATGATTTCGACGGCTTTTGTCAGATCAAGAGCGGTGTCGTCTTTGGAAATTCTAATTGTTTCTAATGCAGCAGCAGGCTGTGTCAGCGCAAAAGCGAGTGTGAATGCAATCAAAAGATAAGACAGACTTATCCCGAGTAAAGCCAGTTTGCGGGTTGCGAAGCCCTTGCTTCGGGCTTTTTGGTCTGTCTGCACTGTATTCACTATCATTCTACCTTGCCGTTGATCATGTATCAGTCACTTTCCAACAATGAAAAAAGCAGATGATCTTGCCACATGCCATTGATTTTCAAATAAGAGCGTAACAGTCCTTCTCTCTGGAATCCGGCTTTTTCGAGGAGACGGATTGATCTTACATTATGCGGTATACAGGCAGCTTCAAGTCTATGAAGGCTCAACTTGTTAAATGCAAAGGGGATAACTAGTTTTAGCGCCTCAGTCATATATCCTTGCCCTGCAAAACGAGCGCCGCTCCAATAACCGATCATTCCATTTTGGCCCACACCGCGCCGAATATTGCCTAGAGTGATTCCCCCGACGAGCTGGCGGTCGCTATCCCTAAATATGAAGAAAGGATATGAATGATCTGCTGCTCTGTCTTCTCGATAGCGCTGGATTCTGTGACGAAATCCGGCTTTTTCCAGATCAAAGTCATTCCAGCTTGGTTCCCAAGGAGAGAGAAAATCGCGGCTTTCAACCCGTAGCCTGTACCACATATTGTAATCGGTGAGGCTCGGCTCGCGAAGAAATACCCGCGAGCCTTTTAGCATATCAGTTTGTGATCGCCTGAACGGAAGCGCTATCATTCATACATCTTTCATATTGCTTCCGCTGATGGCGTGCTCTCGATAGGTGCTTATATCTTGGCAAAATTACCGAAGTTATAAGTCCAGCTTTTTTGAGTTCACACCGTCTGATAGTGAATCACACACAGTTTCGTAGTTCATGAGTTTGCCCACTGGTCCCACGGCAGCAATGGTTGGCTTGCTGTCGATAAATAGTTTCTCTGCAAGGCCTGTTAAGCGTTCCGGCGTGATGAGCGCAAGCCGGTCAAGCAGTTCTTTATTCTCAACAGGACGGCCATAGAGCATGAACTGGCGTGCAAGCTGAGCTGACCTGCTATTGGCGCTTTCTTGCGACATCAATAAGCTGGCACGATATTGCGCTCTTGCACGGTCAACTTCTTCGATTTCGATATTTTGCGCAGCCTTGCGCAATTCATCCAAAATGAGAGGTACCAGTTCTTCCATCTCGTCACGGCCAGTCGCAGCATGGATGCCGAACATGCCCGTATCAGAAAAACCCCAGTGAAATGCATAGATTGAATAGCAAAGCCCGCGTTTCTCACGGACTTCCTGAAACAGACGCGAGGACATGCCGCCGCCCAAGATCATAGAGAGTAACTGTGAGGCATAAAAATCACGCATATGATAAGCGCGTCCTTCAAAACCCAGCAGTAATTGTGCATCCATCAGGTCGCGATCTTCACGAAAATCGCCGCCGACATAATGCGCTAGATCAGGCGTTTGAGCTTGGGCTTGTGCTCTGAAACTACCAAGACGTTTTTCAACTTCCCGGACAAAATCATCATGGTCGATGCCACCAGCTGCAGTCACAACCATGCGGTCAGCGCTATACTGCTCATTTAAATATATGCGCAGATCGTCAGAGGTGAAGCTTTGCACTGTCTCTGGCTCACCCAAAATAGGGCGGCCAATGGGCTGATGACGATAGGCTGTTTCTGCGAAGCGATCAAAAACAATGTCGTCAGGCGTATCATGCGCTGCACCAATCTCTTGCATGATAACTTGCTTTTCGCGCTCAAGCTCATCCTCGTCAAATTTTGAAGAGGTTAGGATGTCGCTTAAAATATCAATTGCAAGTGGCATGTCATCGCGCATGACACGGGCATAATAAGATGTTGTTTCAACACTGGTTGCGGCATTGATCTCACCACCAACATTCTCGATATCAGCAGCAATTTGCCATGCACTGCGATTTTCAGTGCCTTTGAAAGCCATATGTTCGAGCAAATGCGCGATACCGTGCCTGTTGGCAGGTTCATTTCTGGCGCCGCTTTTGACCCAAATGCCCATCGCCACGCTTTCAATATGTGGCATATTATCTGTTGCGACAGTCAGGCCGTTGGATAGCCTAGTGATCTCTACGCTCATGAATTCTTTGTTCCCTCTACCGCCGCTCTTGAATGATCTTTTATATAATCTTCAACTATTTTCAGATCATTGTGAAGTACGGTATAATTTTCTTTTCGATCCATCAAATCACCAAGCCATGCTGGCAATGATGGTGTAACATCGCTTGCTTCTTGAACGGCATCAGGGAATTTAGCTGGATGAGCTGTTGCTAAAATAACCATAGGTGCAGCTGATTTTGGTTGTTCGCGCGCAACTTTAACGCCAATAGCTGTGTGCGGATCGAGCAAATAGCCATTTTTCTCAAGCATATTCTTGATCATTGCGGCTGTTTCCGCCACATCTGAACGACCAGCTGTAAACGTCTTGGTGATAGTGCTGAGTGCTGCTTGATCTATTGTGAAGCTGCCGGATTGGCGCAGATTTGCCATAAGACGGCGAACCGGCTCTGCGTCACGACCATAAGCTTCGAAGAGCAGGCGTTCAAAATTAGAAGAAATCTGAATGTCCATTGACGGTGAGGTGGTGACACTGACGTCCCGCATCTCGTAAATACCGCTCTGAATACAACGGGTGATAATATCATTTTCATTGGTCGCGATGACCAGCCGCTCAATGGGCAGACCCATTTGCTGTGCTACATAACCTGCAAAAACGTCACCGAAATTTCCTGTTGGTACAGTAAAGGAGACAGGTCTGTCTGGTGCGCCAAGGCTGAGCGCAGATGTGAAATAATAAACAACCTGCGGCATGATGCGTGCCCAGTTGATTGAGTTCACGCCGGACAGGGACAGACCGTCACGGAACTTCAAATCATTGAACATGCCTTTAACGAGGTTTTGGCAATCATCAAAATTGCCTTCAATAGAAAGCGCATGGACATTGGCAGCTGTTGAGCTCGTCATCTGTCTTTGTTGGACAGGGGACACGCGACCATTTGGAAACAGAATGAATATATCCGTGCGGTCACGCCCGGCAAAAGCCTCAATGGCAGCGCCGCCAGTATCGCCAGAAGTAGCGCCGACGATGGTTGCTCTCTGGTCGCGCTGCGTGAGCACATAATCCATTAAGCGGCCAAGAAGCTGCATTGCAACGTCCTTGAAAGCCAATGTCGGACCATGGAAAAGCTCCAGGATAAATTCGTTTTCTCCGGTCTGCACCAATGGACAAACAGCCTCATGGCGGAAACTTGCATAGGCTTCATTGATCATGCGCTTGAATTCAGCGGCTGGTATTTCACCTCCCGTGAATGGTGACAACACCTCAAATGCAATTTCCGCATATGACTTGCCACGCAATGATCGTATTTTCTCAGGAGTGAAATGCGGATATTCCTGTGGCAGGTACAATCCACCATCACGCGCGAGACCAGCAAGCAGAGCGTCACAAAAACCTAGTACAGGTGCTTCTCCGCGTGAGCTAACATATTTCATTTCTTATCGCCTTGTTCCCAGAGCAAACCGGATTTGTCCATACTTTTGGATGAAATACACAAGCCTTTTCGTTTCTTTTTAACGAGAGGCTTGCTCTTGTCATCAAAAAACAGGAAAACACAGTTCAAGCTATGTGCTCATTTGTTTTGAATGAACTTATTTGAGTAATGGTATAGAACAGGTTGATCATCGCAGGGAAGACCAGTTTATGCAGAAAACAGTTAATCCGGTTAAAACTACGCAATTCGCTTTGGCAGCTATGTTACTTTTAGGCCTCACTGCCTGCTCGACAACAAAAAGCGACACTACAACAGAAGTTAAAGAGACTCGCGTTACAGAGTCGGAGTTGCGCGCCTATTGCCCGTCAATCACGTTGCTTGAAGGCACCGCATTCCTTTCAAAATATGATAAAGGCGGGCCGGATGATCCGGCTCAGCTGGTTTATCAAGGCACAGTCACAGATACGACACGCGCTTGTAAATACAATAACGGCACACTTTCGATGGAAGTCGCAGCAAGTTATCGGGTTGTTCCAGGGCCAAAATTCAAAGGCGGTAATGTAAGCCTGCCGATTCGCGTGGCAGTGGTTGAAGGCGATAAAACGGTTTATTCAAAACTGCATCGTCCGACTGTTAATATTTCAGGCAACAATGCCGCACAATTTGTATTGAATGATAACAGTATTTCAATGCCAATTCCGGCCAGACAAAATGTCAGGGTGTTTATCGGCTTTGATGAAGGACCGTATAACACAAAATAAGACATCTGATTTCGGCAGCTTTTAATATTTAAAGGCTGCACAGTGGTGGTACTTGTTTGTAATTGCCGGAGTAGAGAATGAATCGCGCAGATTTCTGCAAACTGCGCGATTATTAGCTTAATTAAATATCAGACCAGGATGATAAAGCTTCGATAACAGCCGGCAAATCTTTATGACGGCTGATCACTGTTTCAGCGCCTGCCTCCATAAGTTTGTCTGCATGGGTGTAGTAGGTGTGGGATGCACCTGTAAAACCAATAACACGCATGCCGGCAGCGCGGGCCCCTTGCACACCATGTGTTGAATCTTCAATCACCATGACATTTTCAGGCGCGACATCGAATTTTTTCGCGGCATAAAGGAAAACATCTGGTGCAGGTTTGTTCTTCTTTGTACCCACCTCGCGGGCTGAAAAAATATTCGGCGCAAAACTATCATAAAGCTCAACGCGCTTGAGCATCATTTCCAGACGGCGTGAAGTAGAATTTGAACAGATACATTTAGGAAGATGCAGCGCATCAACCACTTCCGCGATGTCATCGATGATCTGAACTTCATTTTTCAGTTTTTGATCCAGTAACTTCTCGGCTTTATCCATCAAGGATGCAGATAATGGCAACTGACTTTCGCGCTCGATCGTCAGCAAAATATCCTGCCATGTTAAACCGGCAAACCGTTCAGCCAGTTCTGCCGCTTCCATAGGATATCCTGCATCGCTGAGTAGCTCTGCCTGCACTTCAGCAGCAATAATCTCAGAATCGACCAGTACGCCGTCACAGTCAAAAATAATTAGTTGGGGAGCAGACATAGATAATATCCATAAAAGGAGAAGGGTAAAACATGATGTAGGATTTAAGGTCACACATATCGTTATTGCAAGCTAAAAGCTAATTTTATAGCTCGCCAGCAATTTCACGACGCCGGCGATCGAGCTCTTCACTATAGCGTCTCAGAGTGTGGCTCTCGGTTAACAAGCCGAGGACTTGCCGCTCATGCGCATTATTTACAACGGCCAAAGCTTCACTTTCGCTGCGGTCGAAACGGGCGGCAGCTTCCTTGGCATTCATATTCGGCAATAAATAATCTTGTTTTAATTGCAGCAGATCACGCAGCTCTTTTTGATCACCACTATCATCAAAGCTACCCGCATGGGCATCTGCCGTGAATATGATCCCTTGATAGCGGTCCAGATCATCAACAGCTATGACCCTTTGTGTCGAGCCAAGCGGGAATTCTTTTTTAAATTGCTGTAAGTCCATACTGACATTTACTGTGCGAACGTCATGACGCATCAGCCTTTGCACAGTGAGGTCGCGGATCCAGCCAATATCGTGGGCGCTGCGAATGGTCTCTCCGCGCAGATGAAAGCGCCATGTGGCGAAGGAATAACCAAAGGTCTTTCTCACAAAGACAGATGATGTCAAAACGGCTGCGAGAACGATCATGGATATCGAAAAACTGCCTGTAACTTCCAATGCCAGAAAGGTCATGGTCAGCGGTCCGCCAATGATTGCTACACCCAATGCACTCATACCTATGACAG
>CANQXU010000113.1 GCA_947627865.1 uncultured Paenochrobactrum sp.
ACCAAATACGAATGCACAAAAAGACAGCGCTTCATGGCCAGCCCGTCGCTTTAAATCCAGCCTCGATAGTGCAGACTCCGGATCATCATTGGTTAAAGACAATGAGGTGGCTAAACAATCTTCGCTTAACCTCGTGATCAACCGGCATCGTCGTTCTATGATGGTTGGCGCTTGTTTATTGGCAGCAGCAACAACCACTTATTTCTATGCGCCCGAAATTGAGCAGCAAATCGCTGCTTTCTGGCCACAAGAACAAGCGCAACAGCCATATGATGTAGCCAATATTGATACACAAACCATAGTAGGCTCTGTTAATCCAACAGGTGATAAAGATCCTGTAGCCGAGCTGATTGTGGATACGCCATCCGACATTGCAGCAGTTGATGCGACGGATAATTTCAATAAGTTACAATCAAACACACAAATATCTGCACTTGGTGGAGGTATAAACACCACACCATCCCCACTCATGTTGCCTATCAGCATGCCTGTGGAGGCTGTTGAACAAGCCTTACCTGCTCTTACCCCTATTCCATTGGTTCCCGAGGAGGCTGGCCCTGCTCCACTACGCGATGCCGCGGCTCTGGGAGATGCAGATGCTTTATTTGAAATCGGCAACCGCTATCTTGATGGTCGAGGCGTGAATTCCGACCATGCAAAGGCTGCAAAATGGTACAAGCTCGCGGCGGAACGTGATCAGCCGCTTGCTCAATATCGCTTGGGAAGTCTTTATGAAAAAGGCAGCGGCGTTGAACGTGACCTTAAAGCAGCGCAAGAACTCTATGAAAAGTCTGCCATCAAAGGCAATGCAAATAGCATGCATAATCTGGCAGTTATTCTGGCATCGGGCGCCAACGGGCCCGCTGACAACCAGTCTGCACTGAACTGGTTTGAAAAAGCTGCTGAACTGGGTGTTCTGGATAGCCAATATAATCTGGGCATTCTCAATGCCAAGGGCATTGGTAAAGCGACCAATTTGGAGGAAAGCTATAAATGGTTCGCTCTTGCTGCAAAGAATGGTGATGAAGATGCAAAGGAAAAATTGCAGGAGGTCGAGAGCCTGTTACCTGCTGATAAATTGGAACGCGCCAAAGCAACTGTTGAACTATGGAAACCCAAAGAGCCGGAGGCGAGCGCCAATTACGTAAATATAGCTGAGGAATGGGACGACCAGAAGCCAGCCTCTCTAGCCTCTGTTGATATGACAAAGGCGATCCGTAATGTACAAATTATGCTGCATAATAACGGATATGATGCAGGTATTGCAGATGGAATTATGGGCGAAAAAACCCGTGAAGCTATTGTGGGTTTTCAAAAAGATAACAATCTCACGCCAAATGGTGAGATTGACGAATCTTTTGTGCGCACACTTCTGAACAAAAATGGCTAATACCGCTTTAGGCGTCACTTTCAATATATAAAAAAGCGAGATTCTATCTTTGACAAGCAGATGCGAGTAAATATCTGCCATAAATTATGGCATGTTTACCACAGCTCAAGTTTAAGCTAACGCTTTGTCAATCCTTATTTGACATCATTGTCCCGAAGGCGCATGACAGATAATAAATCGTAGCGCATATCAATGCCTTAGGGCTGCGACAAGGGCCGGGATAGTAAATTGGGTATTTATCTTCCCATTGCAGAAATGTCCGTCAACATGCTGGTTCTACTAGGCATGGGAGCGGCGGTCGGCTTTTTATCAGGGCTTTTTGGTGTTGGCGGCGGATTTCTCATCACACCACTGCTTATATTTTATAATATCCCCCCTGCTATAGCCGTTGCAACAGGTGCAAATCAGGTTATTGCTTCCTCTGTAAGCGGCGCCCTAGTGCATTTCAAGCGCCGGACCTTAGATATAAAGCTTGGCAGTCTATTGGTAGCTGGCGGGCTTGTAGGCGCGCTTCTGGGTATTTTCATGTTCTCGTGGCTGCGCGAACTTGGCCAGCTCGATTTAATAGTCAGTATTCTATATGTATTTTTTCTCGGCACTGTCGGCGGGCTTATGCTGGTCGAAAGCTGGAAAACCTTACGCAAAAACAAGTCAAGCACAGTAACCGAAGCCAAGCGGTCAGCGCATCATAGCTGGATACACAAGCTTCCGTTCAAGATGCGTTTTCGTACCTCGAAGATCTATGTCAGCATTATTCCCGTACTTGGTATTGGCTTATTCATTGGTCTTTTATCATCTATAATGGGTGTTGGCGGTGGTTTCATCATGGTGCCGGCGCTCATTTATATTTTACGCGTTCCAACTAATGTTGTGGTTGGAACTTCTTTGTTCCAAATCACATTTGTCACCGCATTCACCACAGTTTTGCAAGCGACGACCAACCAGTCCATTGATATTGTACTCGCCTTTTTATTAATGGTTGGCGGTGTCATTGGTGCACAATATGGGGCACGTGCAGGGCAAAAACTGCGCGGTGACCAACTTCGTCTTCTACTTGGTTTGATGGTGTTGCTTGTTGCCCTGCGCCTAGGCTACGGCCTTTTCATACGACCGGACAACATTTTCACGATATCGATTGCGGATAGCTGAAAATGAAAACAAAACGCATATCCGCACTTCCAACAATGAGTTTATTTTTTGCTGTGATGTTGAGCGGCATCATACCAGCGCAAAGCGATGATATATTTGCTCAAGCAACCATTAATGATGACTTTCCTCAGCTTCAAATGCCTTCTGCCGAGACCATCGAAATTGGTCTATCAACGGAAAGCATTGCAATTACCTCCAATTTTGCAGGGACAAATCTTACTATTTTTGGCTCTCTCGACAATGCAGATCCCTTAATTCAAAGGCAAGGGCGTTATGATATTATTGTGATCTTGCAGGGACCATCTCGGGATCTGGTTGTTCGAAAAAAGGAGCGTTATCTGGGTGTCTGGGTCAATGCTGCATCAGAGACCTATATGGGCGTTCCATTATCCTACTCACTCGCATCGACACGCAACTTGCAAGATATTGCCAATATACAAACATTGCGCCAACTCTCAGTCGGGATAAAAAATATTAATCTTCACCCCGAAGACACAACCAGCAATTCAGAAAATATTATCTTATTTGGCGATGAATTGCGTGACATAAAAAATCGGCAAGGCTTCTATACGCAGCGCATTGGTGATGTCCGCTTTTTGTCGCGCACTCTTTTTCGCGCAACACTCAACCTACCAGCCAATGTGCCTGTAGGCCGCCATAGAGCACGCGCATTATTGTTCCGTCAGGGTGTATTTTTGCGCGAAGCCACAGCAAGCTTGGAGATCGTCAAAGCTGGTTTTGAACAAAGCGTCTATGATGCTGCGCATAAGCACAGCTTGCTTTATGGTCTTTTTGCTGTGTTTCTTGCTGTATTCACTGGTTGGTTTGGCCGTATTTTATTCAAGAAAGATTAAGCTTCCAAGTTTTGGTGAAACTGCTTTTACCAGTATCCTGAAGCTTTAAGAATTATGCCCGCTTGTTTTTGAAAAACATTTCGCGAAGAACGCGAATGAAGACCAGCCCAAGGCCAGCAAAAAGGCCCAAAAACAGACCAACCATGACAATCATTTTCCGCTTAGGGCTGACGCTTTCCAACGGTGGGCGTGCTTTTGATATGACGCGGATATTGGTCGCGTTTTGCGCTTCCTGCTCACCCGTTTCTCGAGATCGCAGTAAAATTGTCTCATAAATATTGCGCCGTGCTGCAGCTTCCCGCTCCAACTCGCGCAATTTTGCGCGATTGTCATTGCTTTCAGCCAGCTCGGACTTCATTTGCGCCAAACGGTTGCTGAGATCCTGCTCGGCAAGCACTGCACGTTCTTTTTCGACTTGCAAAGATGAACGAATGCGCGCCAACTCCGCTTCTATTTCCCGCTTCGCGCTATTCATCTGACTTTGCGCCTGGCGCAACTGCGGATGCAATGGACCCAATGTTTGCGAAAGCGCTTCAACCTGCTGCTGAGCCTGCGAATATTGCGAACGTAGATATGCCAATGATGAAGAGTTCAACTCTTCCGGCAATGCACTATGAAGGACTTGTTCAGGATTGGTGTTGCTAAGAGCTTTTTCACGCGCTGTCAGCATAACAATTTCGGCGCGCTGCGCTGCTAACTGGTCATTTAGCTTAACCAGATCATCATCACTAATCAGCCGCCCCTGCACATCGAACAGATCATGGGTTGCTCTGAATTTGTCAGCAGCATTTTCTGCGGCCTCGACGCTCTCACGTAATGAATCAAGTCGTTGACTTAGCCCATCAGAGGTACGCTTGGCAGCATCTTGCTGAAGAGCATTCAGCTCATTTTGGAAAACATCGCTAACAGCATTTGCTAGTTGTGCCGACTTTTCAGGGCTTTGTGATTTTATACCGATGACATAGATAAAAGTTTTGGCATCACGGTGAATGATCAGGCTCTTATGCAGTTTTTGGAGCACCATTGTTTCAAGCTGTTGTTCGCTTGGTTCTTTTTTTGTATTTCGCAGAGAACGTATAGCTTCCGTTACAAATGCAAACGGACCATATGGTGGTTGCGTACCATTAAACTCAGGATCGGAAAGTAGATTTTCCTGATGAATAACTTTCAGCAATACACTTGAAGAACCAATCATTTGAGCCTGGCTTTCAGCTATTGCCAAGGACGCGTCAGTTGGTAATTGACCAGGGCTCAGTTCCCGTTCCACAATGCTGATATTGCGCGGGTCCACCAGCAAATCTGTATAGGCTTCATAAATTGGCGGCTGTGATAATGCATAAGCCACTGCAATGGCCCCACCCGTCACAGTGCTTGCCAATAGCAAAAACTTTGATCGCCAAATCATCTTAAAGAGCAATGAGGGATCAATCAGCGGCTTCCAATTTTCTTCAGCTGGAGCTCTTTGATTGTTATGAGGCTCAGCATGGAAGTCTTCGGCTTTAGGTTTTTGCTCGACCTTATTAGCATCTTCAGGTAACGGTTCTTCAGCGTCAGCAGAGTTTTCCGCAACGTTTTTTACACCCGCCTCATCAACCGCTTGCGTGATATAGGTGTCTTTATTCTCTTTAATTCTTTTATCGAGCTCTGATCGTATTTGCTTCAGCTTTTGCTGTATTTCGTCTATTTCTTGATCTCGCTCCAGCCGTTTCAGATGCTTTTTCTGAGCGTCTTGATTGCTTTTTTGAGATGTTTCAGGCTCCCTAGTCCTTGAAACAGGTGGTGTCCAAGGCGGAGTATTACCGCCCCGCTCTTCAGGCAGCTCTGACTTTGATGGGCGCGCATAGGATAATAGCGGCTTAATAGCCTTGCCGGATTTATCATCTCCGGAATTATTATCCTTCTTGTCGGTCATCTGAGATCACTTTACTGAATACGCAAACAAAATCTGACTATATCCCATGAGCCAAGCCGCATCGGCTACCATGAGTTTAGTGTAAACTTAGTATTTCATGGGTAAAAAAAGGTTAAGATTTTTAGAATAATCCATTGAAATATGTTTGGGCGCATATCATGGAACACTTTTTGGCTTGCAGTGTGCTTTCGTGAACGAAATGATTTACTTTCCCCCCTTCCATAGCCCATATGGACACAGGAATAACGAAAGCTAATCAGGCCATCTCTTGTTGCGCAACTCTAAACATCAAATCGCTGCACTTTTGCAGGCGGAGGTTTTCCGGCACTATCTGGCCATGCTGAGTGGTTCAGCCGGTAAACTTATCGCTTCGCTCATTTATTTTGTAGCTCTCGCCAATAGTTTGTCTATTAGTGAATTTGGTGTTTTTGCAACAGCATCGGGTGCGGGCGTTGTATTATCAAGACTGGTCGCACTAGGTTTTAACTCACCGCTTTACCGTATATCAGCTGTGAAGCCACGTCTGCTTGGTGCATATACAGCAGGCTATATATTGATCGCACTATTGTCCCTGCCCCTATTATTCATTGCCGCAGCGCTATTCTTCTATTTATTTTTCAATAGCAATATCTCTATTCTGGCATTCACACTCATCATTGTGGCTGAAGCGCTCATCTGGCGTTCAACAGAAATTATCATCATTGTTAATAATGGGCTCAACAAATTTGCATTGGGTGCGGCTCTTAGCGTTGTTGGTATCATAACCAGAGCTGTTGCTGCTGTCTTATTCATGTTCGTCAGTGCACATACGCTCAATGATTGGGCATGGTGGTATATTGCGGCTAATCTTGTTGCCTTTATAATTGCCTTGAAATTTTATCCAAAAGTGCGATTGCGCATTAAAAGCCCATTATATTACAGGCATATTTCTGACTCGCTTTCAGTCACGGGTGCCGAGTTTCTATTTTACTTACAAACCGAGCTGGACAAGCTGATGGTCTTAAGCTTTGGCGGCCCCGCAATTGCTGGTATTTACGCAGTTTTGATACGGCTCATTGATTTGACGGCTATTCCTATCCGCTCATTTAACATGTTGCTGGTTCAAAAAATGATGCGTCAGCCCAATTGGCTACATTCTATCAAACTGCGTATTTCACTTGAAGCTGGCATCTTTCTCATCTCGACACTTGGCCTTTGCGCACTGGCAGTCATTCTCTATTTTTTCCCACGCATATTGGGTAGCAATATTATGCCTGTGGCCGCCTTATTGCCGCTAACACTTGCCATACCCGGCTTTCGTAATCTGATTGAATATCAAAACGAACTCCTATACGCGCGTGGCCAAACCCTGCTGCGCGCCATCAATCTCGCAGCGATTGCAGCATTAAAAACATTGTTGTTATGGCTGTTATTGCGCAATTATAATGGCGGGGATGGCTGGGTATACGAGCTCAATTTTGTATTTGGTGCCGTATATTTACTATCGCTCGCCTTTACATATGCAAGCATGCGGCGGCCTGCAAAACGTGTTTGATCAGATTAAATTCCGGCAATGCGACGCACTTCGGCACTATCCATATCCATGAAGCTCTGTAAACCGATTGCAACTTGTTCAGGCTTCATATCACGCATAAAGGCATCAAATTTTTCTTGATCTGGTGCCGGGCCAAACCAATATACGTGGCATAAATCCTGCCCGGTATGGAAATGTCCTTCGCCTTTCAAAAGGCAATCAACATATTCTCCATAGATGATACATTCAGAGTAATCTCTGTATTGGCCTAAAGTTTTGACCCAGTTTTTGTTGTTAAACTCCTCAATATGCCGGCACATCGACAACATCGTATCTCTGCGCCATGCAACCACATTCGCAATATAATCATGCTGATCATGTGCATTTATGCCCAATATACGAGCAGCATTATCTGCCCAAACGGGATGTGACGGAGTTGGCGGATTAAGCATTGCCTGATCATAGCGCAGCAAGCGCAGATCAACACCTTTCCACAGTCTGCTGGCTGGAAAGTCTCTTATGATTGCCACATCGGAATCAATGAACAAGAATGCATCTACATCATCGACATGTTTGGCAATCGCGATACGGCGCAATTGTTGCACATGCCAACCATAAAGCGGCTTAGTAAAAGGTGATATCCAGATACGGCGCTTCCCGAAAGTTTTAGGATCAGGGATCGGTATCAGCCATGAAGGCAACAGATCACGTTCATCAATAACGACACGACGTGGTCCTTCCAATTGCTTGAACAGTGCAACATCACGGTGAGCAACCAGCAAATAATGCTTATCAAATCCGCTTGTATAGCGATCTATTGTCTCGCAAAGCAAAGAGCAGCGATCAAAGTCTTTGTCATAACTTGCTGTTACAATTGCAGTGCGTTTTTCGCCCGTCATTTTTTATTCCTTGCCGATAAACGGCATTTAAAAACTCGCCATAGAAACAACGGGTTGCCCACCAAGTAGCGCTTCCATAAGCGCCCTGGCTCAAGCATCAAACGGTAGAGCCATTCCATCCGCATTGTCCGCATCCATTGGGGTGCTCTGCTAACCTGACCTGCTTGAAAGTCAAATAGCGCCCCCACTGCAATCGCCAATTTACAATGGTCTTGCGTTATTTCTCTGGTAATAAACAATTCTTGCTGCGGCACTCCCATAGCAACCAATATGATATCCGCACGATGATTTTTTAAATCAGCAAGCATGGTGTGTTTTTGGTCATCATCGAAAAAGCCATGAGACAAAAGTCGCCATTCATGTTGTGGTGCCAGCGTGCGAAAGCTTTCCAATGCCGTTTCAGCCACTTGTGCACGTGCACCTATCAAACCAATAGAAAGCGGAATTTTACTATTTTTAATCAATGAAGGTACAAAATCTGTACCATTCAAATTAGCATTAAATTTTTTACCATGAATGATTTGAGCGCCAATATCGATGCCAATACCATCAGGCAGCACCAGAAAGTCTTGCAGTGCTTTATGATAGGAAGGCTGCACCCATGCTATATTTGCGCAATGCGCATTTAAAAAGGCCAGCTTTATAAATTCATTCGCCGTGATCGCCGCAAAAATTCGCGCTTCTGCAGCCGAATAAGACAGGTCTTGCACACAAACCCCAAAGATATCAAGGGATGTATCGTCTTCTCGCATCCGCCCGTCTGTTCCCGTATTCATTGCCGATTGTTTAAACAGCCTCATGGAATCAATTTTAGCTAACCAATTTTCATAATCTGGCTAGGCCGTGCTTTATAACACGATCCGCTTCATCCATTTGCGATTGATGAAAATGCTCCCCATTACTTTGGTTATCCATAGCGCATGCGTTTTTTTTCAGCAACCTGCCAATTGCTGCAGCAAAGTGTTCAGGCGTATCCGCGACGACACAATTTTCTGGAATATGGGCTATACCGCGCAAAGAATGTGTTGTTGCAACGCATGGCATGCCTAGTTCAAATGTTTCAATGGTCTTGAGCTGGACGCCGGTGCCCGACCGACTGATCAACGGAATGACCGATGAAGATCTAACAAAAGCAGTAGCATCATCAACCCGACCTAAAAAGCTGATATCCGGATAAATATTTTTCCAATAAGTGATAATATCTTGTGGTGTATCACCTGCAATTGCGATCGTCGTGCCCGACTTCAACAAAGGTTTTACTTCCCCCAAAAACCATTCCAAACCAATTCTGTTTGGATACCAGCTCCACGTTCCAATCAAGCCGAGATCATAAATCTTTTCAGTTTTTTCAGCGGGTAGTCGCTCTGTTCTGGTAACCAGTGGCAATACTGAAAAGCGTGCATCCGGCAGTCCCAGAATTTTTCCATCATCTTCAGCAAAGGTAAAAACAAACCGTGCCTTTTTGCAAAGCCGCGATTCAAGCTTTTCAAACAGAGATGCATCACGCTTAAACAGAAACTGCTCGATCATATTATTTGCAGAGGCTGCGTTTTCTAAAGCCGATCGATACTCCACATTATGCGCGATAAAAATATAT
>CANQXU010000114.1 GCA_947627865.1 uncultured Paenochrobactrum sp.
CAATTGAGCTCAACCCACATCAAGTTACATGTGAGTATATAAATGAGTATATATCTCGGTTCGATAATGGTTATATACTCAAAAGATACATAGAAGGAGAACTTTTATGGCTCTGACTGATATCAAAGTACGTTCTGCTAAACCACAAGAAAAAGAGTACACGCTGGTGGATGGTGACGGCATGTTTTTGCTTATTCATCCGAATGGCTCAAAATACTGGCGCTTCCGATTCCGTTTTGCTGGTAAGCAGCATCTTATGGCATTTGGAATCTACCCAGAAGTCTCACTGGCAGATGCAAGGCAAAAGAGAGAAGAGGCCAGGAAACAGATCGCTGCGGATATCGATCCTCGTGAAAGTAAACGCGCCATAAAAGAAGAACAGCTGAAAGAAGCTATCACCTTCGAGTCAGTAGCTAGAGACTGGCATGCAACGAATAAGAAGTGGTCCGAGTCTCATAGTGCGCGGGTATTAAAAAGCCTGGAAGATAATCTCTTTGCTGCAATTGGTAAGCAAAGTATCACCGAACTTAAAACGCGAGATCTCCTTGCTCCGATTAAAGCCGTAGAGATGTCTGGACGTCTTGAGGTGGCTGCGCGCTTACAACAGCGTACGACCGCCATTATGCGCTTTGCCGTCCAGAGCGGTTTAATCGATTACAACCCCGCGCAAGAGATGGCTGGTGCGATTGCTACCAGTAACCGACAACATCGGCCTGCATTAGAACTCAGCCGTACTCCAGAACTGCTTTATCGTATCGATCACTATTCTGGCAGGCTATTAACCAAGTTAGCTGTAGAGCTGACCTTATTGGTTTTCATTCGTTCAAGTGAACTACGCTTTGCCCGTTGGTCAGAGGTAGACTTTAAAACAGCGATGTGGACCATCCCCGCAGAGCGTGAAGCGATTGACGGTGTTAAACATTCTCACCGTGGATCTAAAATGAAAACACCTCATCTTGTTCCTCTCTCTCACCAAGCGATAAATATCCTAGGGCAAGTAAAAATCCTTAGTGGCGATCATGATCTGATATTTATTGGTGATCATAACCCTCGCAAAGCGATGAGTGAGAACACAGTCAACAAATCTTTGCGGGTGATGGGGTATGACACGCAGATTGAAGTCTGCGGCCATGGTTTCAGAACTATGGCCTGTAGTTCATTGATTGAATCAGGATTATGGTCAAGGGATGCCGTGGAGCGGCAAATGAGTCATATGGAACGTAACTCTGTTCGTGCTGCTTATATTCATAAAGCGGAACATCTTGATGAACGGAGAATGATGCTGCAATGGTGGGCTGATTTTCTTGATGCAAATAGAGAAAAAGCCATCTCACCTTTTGATTATGCCAAAGTGAATAACCCCTTTAAGTAATAATCATTAGATATTTACCGTAATACATCTCATTCAATAAATTTATACCGCTGAAAGCCTCTGTCCTTACGGACAGGGGCTTTTTTGCTTTTTAATCAACCTAAAAGGAAATCATGATGGAAAATTATATTTGTTGCCCAGTCTGCGATTCAACCCGTATTCGTGAACGTCATATTGGTAAGAAAGGCGGTGCTGTTGCTGGGGGCGTTTCAGGCGCATTAAGCGGAGCTGCTATAGGATCAGCTATTCCTGTTGTCGGTACAATTGCTGGGGCTGCTGTAGGGGCGTTATTTGGTAGGTTAGTTGCAGGGGCGGCAGCTGGAGCAGTAACGGGGGCGACTTTAGATGGGGTAGTGTTTGATCGTTATGAGTGTGTGAATTGCGAATACACATTTGATTAAATGTTAGCTCATTAAAGAGCACTCGAAGGGGGTGCTCCATCACATTTTCCAATTAACCCAAAGCACCTTAAACACAGCATTGATGGGGTCTGCATAGAAGCTGATCTGATATTTTTGAAAAAGCTCAGCAGAAAAAATTGAGGTCACTACTGTTGATACTCCTTCAGTGAACTGAATAACGATAGTCAGGTGCTGATTATACAGTAATTTCGCAAAGACTTTGCAGACATCACTGATTCCCACCTTATCAGAGATAACCATCAGCGGCAGTCCTCAAGCCATGAAATGTTTGTTTTTCCCTGAATTGGTTAATTCACGGCTGGAATCGGGCGATACGTTGATTACACTCAAGTTAGATTGTCTAGAATATGATAATCTTAACGTACAAAATACGATTAACCCGCAGGAACAGAAAAGTACCCGGTTTATTTGTCCTGATCTGCCTATCAGTGATATCTCATCACCGGAAGGTAAATCTATGCTCTAGGTATTCAGTTCCTTTGCGGAGTTTGAGCGTACACAGAAAGGGTTGGAGAAGGCTAAAGCAAACAGAGTGAAGTCATTACGCCCTAAAGGTATAAGTAAGCACTGTGAAGCTATAAAAGTGCTCAAGATAAGTCATTTGAGCCAGTCAGCTGTAGCTAACCAGTTAAGTATTACTCTAGTTAAACGTAATTGGCGGTAATATTGATCTGCCGATGTTAGCAACGAAATATTATGGTAGGTAAAACTATATTTGTTATAGCGCAAACTTATATTTATTTACAAGAGGATGAATTATGTGTGGAAAAACAGGTAAAGATGAGGATTATGGTCCTGTAACCTCATTTTTTAAATCCATTGCCAATTCGTTAAAAAATACTGAAAGTGAAATAAAAACATATAGATTCTCCAGGAGGAAATCAGCTGATTTAAGATTTGCTTTATCTATTCTTGAGGCGATAAAAAATAATCATGACTCAAGCATGAGGTTAATTGATAATCTAAATGCAAATATCAATCACTTGCGTGAAATAGGTATTGATGAAAAATATATAGAAGAATTTATTTTGAAAAGAGATGTTTATTCAAATAAAAAGTCAACTGTTACCCATGTATTTATTGAGGGGTATTTTTGTGGGTATGAAAAAATTCCACTTTCTGATGATGAAATTAAGAAATTGGTTAGTGATATCGAAGCCATAAATAATAAGCTTCTGAGTTCACGTCTTGTAACTTAAGCATGTACCATAGCCTATACTTTACAATATATTTTTTGAGTGTATTTCCTTATCTTTTTCTCTTATTATCATCCTATATTTAGAACAAATAGCCCCTCCCATAAAGTCTTCAATAATGTATCGACGAGGGAAGATCAATAACTCAAAACCAGATTTATTCAACTGAATGGAAAACAGTCAGAAACTGATTTTATCTAAATAGAGTTACTCTTTACTTCGTCTATACTGATTGCTTTCCAGCCCCATTCGGACCTTTTTTTGTTGTAATTTAAAACTGCATGGCCTGTGATAAAGTTACCATCAATTATATTCTTCTTCGTTATCAAAGGCGGTGGGATAAATATCCCATCATCAGTGAATCCCATACCATTTTCCTCTCGTACAGCACTACTAAAAGATTTCAATATATTACTTGGAATGGGCCTTGTTGTTTTGCCAGAGGTTAATGCTCTATAATTGATTCCTTGTCGACTTGTGTACGTGGCTAAACGCAATAAAATAGCATCACCCTCTTCGAACATTTCGGATAAACCTGAGAAGTGAATAATGCCATCAATTGTTCGACTAATCATAAAGTGTATAAGTTTTTTTTCTTTATTGACATGATCTACAATCCCTACTTGTTGCTCAAAAATATCCCAGTCCTCATTTGAATCACGATGCTCAATAGCATAAATTTGGAACCGTTTTTCTCTATCAAACTCACCCTTGATCTTTAAAGCTGCACCGAGCTTGCCTGAATAAAAAGTAAGTTTTGATTCAGGTATTGTGACCTCCATCGGTAATGAGCTTGATTGAATATAAATTTTGCGTTTGGCTTTATCTTTTTTTCCTTCGATAAAAAACGTGTCACCAAGCACTGCTTTAATCCATGGCAAATTGCTGTATAACAGTTCTTCTGCATGGATGGCCTTCTCTAAGTAGAGCTGATGATTCGATTTGCAGCTGATAGCGTCTTGATACCAAGAGCTATGCATTAGCATCTCTACTGATTCAGGTATTTTTTGATTATTCTCTGAACGATAATTAAAAAGTTGATCAACTTCCAATTTGGCTTCTGAAGTTAAACCATTTTTTGAAAGGAGCAGCGCAAGCTTGATTTTAACTTTGCCAACAAAATTAATGTCTTTTGAGCAAAGTAATGCCTTGCAGTAGCAAGCAGTTGCCAGATCTAGAGAATTTGATTGATGAATATCTCCAAGAAGCTCCCATGCCCAGTAGTCATTAACTTTGTTTTTAACAACTTCCAGAGCATAGGAAAAAGCTTCATTACTTTGCTGAGTTGCCATCAATGCTCTGGATTTGCTCAATTTTAGCCAGATATTATCTGGATATCGATCAATGCAATCATTGATATAGGGGAGAAGATAGATCAGTTCTTCGTAAACATCGTTCGTGAAAGAATCTTTACTTGCGTGTTGAATAACACGCTCTGCTAGTGACGGATATGATTTTCCATCATCAGAAATATATGGTTCATAGTCCTCTGAGCGAAGATTTTCTAAGCCCCATAAGCGGGCAAAAGCTCCCATATTTAACCTGCCTTCTTTAGCTATTTTGTCTGCTAATTGAAGAATGCAAGTATGCAGTAAAGATGGTTTTTCCGTATTTAGTTTGAGATAGTCATTAATGAACCTTTTCGCACCATTGAAATTAACTGGAATTTGTTCAGTCATACCTTTTGCTACACGGTATAGTTCCCAAGCTAAACTTGTTTGGATATCAATGGATTGATTCCCATTATTGTATATACCTTTATAGAGATTTAATGCTCCATAATGATCACCTTTCTTGCTCAGGGATTTTGCTTTGAGAATTTCCTGGTTATTGGGATTGCACAACTTGAGTGCATATTCCCTTTGATCAATGAGTATTTTGTCTGATACATCAATGTTCAACTTTCGAAGTTGATCAGAGTAGTGATAAATATTCTCACTATTTCCAGATTGTGCTTCTCTTTTTATTAAATCAATTAAGCACCATGCAAAAGCTTTTATATCCCATTCATCGTTATCTGGCTTGCTTATCAGCTCAACGGCCATTTTGTAGGCATCATCAAGTTTGCCTTCCTTACGAGTAGAAAAAACATCTCTGCTAGTAATCATGAACTCAGTCCTTCTGTGATAATCGTCTGTATTTCGGAAGTTAATATTTCTGATGTACAGGCGTTATTAACAAGCGCGCACTTAGTAAATTGATTTTTCCTGTTATAGAAAAGATCAATCACGGCACAATCTCCAGATTTGGTAAATGTGTAACGCTGATTCCAATCCATTGATTCAACATTGTTTATCTTAATCCCTCTCGCATTCACAAGAGGAAAAAATCTTGAGTGAAAATCGTTTAGAAACTCTTTGTCGAATGTAAAGTCAGAGCCCCAACTAGGTTTTTCTGGAATAATTAGCATTCCATTGATAGGCGAAAGGGTATCTATTATTCTAAAGCTAAGTTCTGATGGTGTGGGGGCGATAATTCTCGTGATTTTTCCCTTTCCATTATAGCCAATATCGATTCGCGCAATATCATTATTTTCTTCAAAAAAATAAACTTCCAAGTACTGACCTTGACTGACATTTTGGATTTTTACGTCGGAATCCTTTAATAGTCTCCGAATTCGCCCTAAAACCTCAAGTGAAAAATATGCATTAGATGGCATACCGAAGTTCTCGTCTTCATTGGTGCTGACAGGGTTAGAGCTAACGTTGCTATCAGGATGATTTATCTCTGAGGCAACCTGATTTTTCACCCCGGCACTCAAAACACTTGGCGAATTAACAATTTCAATTCCTGCACCGATTTTTATCTCTGGTGGTTCTAAAAGATATAGGTTTTTCGATGTTCTGGTAATTGCCGTATAGAGCCAACGGAAGTAATCGGAAGATAGCTGGTTCTGAGATGTTTTGCATTTTACAAATACATGATTCCATTCGCTACCTTGTGCTTTATGACAAGTGATTGCATAGCCAAACTTCAACCTCAAAGCATTAAAATATGAATCTGATCGCAGAGTTTCTTTGAACTCCAAACTTCCACGCTTTAAATATGGATGACGGATGCAGAAGTCCAAATATAAGGCCTTGTTCTCATCTGAAGTAAGACTTGGATGTTTACTGTAAAGTAAGTCTTCAAGAATTTTCGCGTTGAAGAAATGTGAATTTCCTTCTAAATCTTTAAACCCAATAATGACGTCTTTAAATGCTAACGAAACAACCGTCTCTTCAATTTTATTTGTTACTGAATTCTTTCTGCGTAAGGTTATTTCTCTGCGCTCAGTTGGACGTAAAATCTTTCTAACCAAACCAAAGTCACCATTTGATATAAAAAAACCATAGGCATTGCTGTTACTTACAGCCATTACTTTATCACCAGCAGAAATCACTGGATTTTCTGGAAAAAAATGTTGCCTTATCATTTTATTATAATCAGCAACATCAGAATTAGAATAAGCGATGACTATAGATTCAGCGTTAATTTTTTTATTGCAAGATTCAAGGTATACCTTTAGCAAATCTTCATAGCTTATGTTGATGATATCTGGATAGTTTGAATCTATTGATAACTGGTTAAAAATTCCGTTATTTATTGATTTGCGGAGATTTACAGAGTTAATCATAACTCCGCTGTCTGACTTTTGGCGAACAACTTCAGTCAATTCAAAAAGAGTGCTTTTGGTATTGTGTTCGTTGGATAAATATTTTTGGTCAAGAGCCGGGGAGAAGTTCATTCCGACGGGAGGAAGTTGGGCATCATCGCCAATAAAGATGACTTTTTTTTTGTGATCGTTATGGTCAAGATTTACGAACTTAAAAAAATCCCTGAGCAAATAACCAGAACCAAACCTAAAGAACTCATCTTCATGATATACATCTGCAATCATCGAAGACTCATCAACGATATAAACTGTATCAGCAGACATTTCATTAATAGCCAGCTGTGCATATAACTTAAATGTTTCAGACCCATCTAGGTTATCTTCTTTATATTCATAAATATCTTTCAACGAATAGATTGTCTTATGGAGCGTATACGCAGGAGATTGTGTTTTTTTAGCAATTACTTTTGATGCCTTTCCTGTGGGAGCTGCAAGGATGTAGTTTCTACCAATAGCCCTAAAGTATTCTGTGAGGCCTTTAGTTATAAATGTTTTACCTGTTCCCGCGTAGCCCTTTAGCAGGAATACGCTTTCTTCTTTATTATTCAGAAAATAATCAAGTCTATCCACAAGTAAGCTTTGTCCATCGGTTAAATTGTATTCAGAAAATGCATCATGCAGCTTAATTAACTGTCGAGTGTTTTCGATTGCTAAGTCGAATGTGGATGCAGCCTTTGATGATGCCTCTTTGAATTCGGCCAGCTTAACTTGATCTAACTCTTTTTTTAGTTCGAGAGCTTGGTTTTGAGCTGCTTTTTCTGATTCCTCTAGCTTTAAGAGCTCTTCTTTCACTTTGAATAATTGCTCTCCCAGTAGTTTATTACTCTGGCTTAGAGTGTTCAGGTCGATGTCAGAATTGTAGGGTTCAACATATGGTGGATAATTCTCATATATTGAACTACTATATGTTTTAAACATCCACTGCCCGATCAAATACGCATCTCTTAGTAGCGCTAACGCATCATCTGAATGTACATTTCGGCCATGTGCTGCCTTATTTCCTAACATTCTTATCGCGTGTAGTTTTTCCAGAATATTCCCATCAATAACTTCGATAAAAATATCTGATTTTAGTTTTTCAAAGAATCCATCACTGACCTCGCAAGGCAAATTTAGCTCTCTATAAAGAATCCCTACTAGTTGTTCAGCAAAGCAACGCAATTTAATAATTGCAGCATGAGGGTCCACATAGGCATATTTCTCAGCGAAATTGGCATGCTCATATAGTTGAGGCCAGCTTTTTTTTAATAATTTAAAGTTTTGACTGATCATACTTAGGTCCCTTCATTTAAAAAACTTCCGATCTTTTTAATTATTCATGTTAATTAGTTGTTTTTTATCACGGTTAATTGTAAATTAAATTAACTACTACACCCCACCACCCACACCTTTAAATTTTTCAATAAACGCACTGATCTTCTGAAATACCATCTGTTTCTTGGTTTTGTACTGCGGGTTTAACGGGCTGAGTTTGGGTAGCGTTTCATTTAGCGCTGTACCGTTTTCCGTGGCATACTCACGCTTTAGTGAGTTTCTGATATAACGTCTGGCAGCTTCATCATTCAGGTTTTCTTCCTGAATTAACGCTTCTGCTTCATGTTGCTGGGCCTGTTGAGCAAAGGTATAGAACGCTTCAATAATCCCTTCTTTATTCGCCATATCATCGAGGTTGGTCTGTTCGATAAAATCAACCATCAGTCCTTCTTTGGCTCTATTGCCTAGACTGGCGCGGATTAACCGTTTCACTTCCTCTTTCACTGTTTCTTTATCGGTATTCTTTTGGTGGTAGTCGTAAATCAGCCCCAGAATATAGTCGAGGTTAATCTCCTGCGATTTCAGTAAGTCCACCTCAAACACCACATCATCCCAGTCAACGGTGGTATTGTCTTTTTCGTTAGCTGCACGTTCACGGCGCTGCCACTCACGGATATCATTATAGCTCGAACGATAGTCCTGAACTTTACGCTCAACCGGTAAGCGTATTATCTGTAACTCTGCAAATTTCTCATCATCCAGATAATGTTCATTTTTAAAGGTTTCTACTGCCACCGGGTCGCTCAGGTCAACCGTTTGTAAGGCTTTCAGTGTGGTAAATTCGTCGTAGTTTTGCAGTACGTTCTCGGCTCGCAGGTATTCCCCGAACAGTTTGACGAAGGCTTTTTTTTCTTTCTCAGATTCAATATCTGCCGGATTCGGAAATCGAGTTTCTAATTCGCTCACGATATCCATAAAGCCACGTCTTGCCTCACCGGTGAGTGAGTCCGTAAAGCCATCCATATACTCGGTGTAGCTTTTCTCCATCACCACGCTGCGGGTATTGCTCTTTCCGAACAGAGTAATGGCATCCACGGTTGCCTGCTCCAGGTCACGGAAGGTGACAATATTGCCGAAGGTCTTGGTGGCGTTATAAATCCGGTTGGTGCGGGAAAATGCCTGCATTAGACCGTGGTAGCGTAAGTTCTTATCGACAAATAGCGTATTAAGTGCCGGTGCATCAAAGCCGGTCAGGAACATCCCCACCACAATCAGCAGGTCAACTTCCTGAGATTTAACCCGTTTAG